>PCUH01000174.1:0-10578 GCA_002770955.1 Flavobacteriales bacterium CG18_big_fil_WC_8_21_14_2_50_32_9
GCTTGCGGCCGAGGAGCTTTTAGTAAGATGAAGAAATAGCATTATATCTTATAAATGACTATTTTATAAAGTAATAGCTTACTAAAAAAAAACAAAAGCTCCTGAAAAATTCAAGAGCTTTTTTTACCTTGCGGAGGGAGGGGGATTCGAACCCCCGGTACAGTTTCCCGTACGTCAGTTTAGCAAACTGGTGGTTTCAGCCACTCACCCACCCCTCCTTTTTTTTTGGAAGTGCAAATGTAGTAATCCATTTTAAATGAAAAAGGAAAACATTTACTTTTTTAACTAAAAAATAAATCAATGATAACAAAAGTAGCAAAAACAAGGCTCGCAATACCATTGGTTGTGAAAAATGCTAGATTAACCTTACTTAAATCTGTGGGTTTAACTAATAGATGTTGATATATTAAAAGAAGTATAAAAAATAGAGTTCCTATCCAATAATAGATTCCAAAATTGGCATAAAACCCTGCTCCTATTAAAAAAAAAGCTGATATGATATGTAAAAAGGAAGATAGTCCTAAAGCTCTTTTTTTTCCTAACCAAACAGGAATGGAATGCAATTGTTGTTGTTTATCAAAAATTTCATCTTGCAAGGCATAAATAATATCGAATCCACTAACCCAAAAAAGTACGGCAAATGAAAAAAACAAAGGCAACCAAGCAAAATTACCTGTTACTGCTAAATAAGCTCCAATAGGTGCTAACCCTAAACCAACTCCTAATACAAGATGACATAATGCAGTAAATCTTTTTGTATAACTATAGCCTAACACCACCAACATTGCAACGGGAGAAAGATAAAAACACAATGGATTAATAAAATAGGTTGTCGCTACAAAAAGAACGACATTAATAATAACAAAATAGAGTGCTGAAATAGGTTTTATAGTGCCATTAGGTATTTCTCTAACTTTAGCAGTTCGATCATTTGCTTCATCAATTTTTCTATCCACATACCTATTGAAAGCCATTGCCGAATTTCTGGCAAACAGCATACACAATATAACAAAAAACAAGGTGTTCCAATTAAAATCATTGGTAGTTTGAGTAGCCAAAAAATAACCTATTAATGCAAACGGCAGTGCAAAAATGGTATGACTAAATTTCACTAAAGACAAATAATGCTTCATTTTTCTGTTCACTAAAATAAAATCCAAAATTAGCCATTGTAATTTATAAAAGATAATTGTTTGTTATTTTGATATTTTTTTTACTTTAGCTGAAATTTTAAACTATTAAACTATTATGAAAATTAAATTTATTAGCATTGTTTTTATTTGTTTTGCTTTTGCAGCATGTGAAGATTCAACAACTGAAGAACCAATTGAAAATGAAATAGCTATTGAAGCTACCACTGAAGAAGTGGATCAAGGTGAATCACTCTCATATATGCTTCCTTCTCCTTTACAAATTGCCGAAATTTTTAAAAATTCTGGATTAAATTTTGTCGGAGATTTAACCAATCCTAAAGAAAAAATAACTTCATACAATACCAAATACAGTCAAAAATTAAATTTTGGAATTTATTCAGCCGATATGGCATATTGTATTATAAATGATCAAACACAACCAGCAATTGATTATCTACATAATTTAAAACAACTTTCTGAAAAATTATGGATGACTGATATTTTCAACTCCATGGGACTTAGTAAAAGATTAGAAAGTAACATTGGAAATCATGATTCTTTAACTATTATAATGGCTGATTTACAAATTCTTTTGGATGATTATTTAGTTGATAATGGAATGGGATATACGGGCCCTGTCATTTTTGCTGGAGCATGGATAGAAACCATGTATTTAGGAGCGGAAGTAAATAAAACCAATTCAAATGAAAAATTAATTTATAGATTAACTGAGCAATCTGTTGTATTGGATAACTTAATAAAAGCACTTACACAAGCTGACTTAGACAATGACTTTACTGAATTAATTACTGACCTTAAAAAAATTGATGCTCATTTTGATGTGTTAGAAACTAATGAAGATGGTGTTTTAACGGAATCTCAAATTAATGATTTAAGTATTTTAATTGTTCAAGTTAGAAATAAAATTATTCAATAACTCAAACCAAAATCAAATTATAGAAATGAAAAAAGCACTAATTTACAGCTCATTTGCACTCTTATTAAGCGTTTCTTCTGCATTTTCGTATATAGAAGAAGTTCAATGTGTCGCTTCAGAACTAAAAGCGGAGTTAAAGCAGTTATTAAAGCCTGAATATAAATACGATTCCTCTCAGATAACTCGCGTAAGTTATAAAAAAGAGGCTTCTCAATCGGGCATTGAAGTTCCTTTGTTTATGGGCGAAAAATATCGCTTTTTATTTAATATTGCTGGTTTACCAAAAGACATAGATATTACTATTTATGATAGAAAGCCTACCAGTAAAAACAAAATTGCTTTGTTTTCTCTAAAAGATGTTAAGGAAGAAGGTAAGCATATTTACAGCTTTGAACCTGTTAAATCAAAAAAAATGTATATCGTTTATTCTATACCTGCAACTGAAGAACAAAATTTGAGTGGTTGTGTTGCCTTTTTGTTGGGTTATAAATTATAATTATCTATTGCTTTTCTAACACTACCGTATTTAATTAATAATTCATTAGCTTTTTGATAATCTATTGATAATGTTTTCATCAGCATTTGAGTTCCTCTATCCACTAATTTATTGTTAGACAGCTGCATATCAACCATTTTGTTTCCTTTCACTTTTCCCAACTTTATCATTACAGCCGTAGAAATCATATTCAGCACTAACTTTTGAGCTGTTCCTGATTTCATTCTGGTGCTTCCCGTTACAAATTCAGGACCTACAATTACTTCTATGGGGTAATTGGCAACTTCGGCAATTTTCGATTGGGAATTGCAAACAATACATCCCGTTACAATTCCATTTTTATTACAAGCAGACAAACCTCCAACAACATAAGGAGTAGAACCAGAGGCAGCAATACCAATAACCACATCATTGGAGTTGATGTTGTATTGCTGTAAATCTTTCCAAGCTTGTTCGGTGTCGTCTTCAGCAAATTCCACTGCTTTTCTTATGGCAGCATCGCCACCAGCAATCAAACCTATTACTAAGTTAAAATCTACACCAAAAGTAGGTGGACATTCAGAAGCATCCACCACACCTAATCTGCCACTTGTTCCAGCTCCAATATAAAATAATCTTCCACCAAGTAGCATTTTTTCTACTATCACATCAACCAAA
This sequence comes from Flavobacteriales bacterium CG18_big_fil_WC_8_21_14_2_50_32_9, assembly GCA_002770955.1. Taxonomy (GTDB): domain Bacteria; phylum Bacteroidota; class Bacteroidia; order Flavobacteriales_E; family Vicingaceae; genus BRH-c54. The sequence continues at coordinate 3,224 of PCUH01000174.1, forward strand.
AGTGTAATATTGGCTATGCATTTTTCTACAGCAACAGCCACTTTTTTGTCTTCATTATTAATGTTGATTAATAATTCTTTGGTTGACATTTTTTCTAGTTCATCGTAGTGAGAATCTGATTCAGTAGTCTTTTGCATGATAAAAATTTTGAATGTAAAGATAAAAAAAGAACCGTAACAACTATTTGTTACGGTTCTTTATTAAAATAGTAATACAGAAATTTAATATCTGTAATATTCTGGTTTGTATGGCCCTTGAACCTCAACACCAATATATTTAGCTTGCTCTGGAGTTAATTCATCTAATTCAACACCAATTTTTGCTAAGTGCAAACGAGCCACTTTTTCATCTAAATGCTTAGGCAACATATATACTTCGTTTTTGTAGCTAGCTGAGTTTTTCCATAATTCTAATTGAGCTAAAACTTGGTTAGTGAAAGAATTACTCATTACAAAAGAAGGATGTCCTGTTGCACAACCTAAGTTTACTAATCTACCTTCTGCTAATAAGATGATTTGATTACCATTTTTCAGGTTATACATATCAACCTGAGGTTTGATAGTATCCTTTTTAGCATTTGCATTTAACCAAGCAACATCTATTTCTGTGTCGAAATGACCAATATTACAAACGATAGCTTTGTCTTTCATTTTTTCGAAATGACGACCTTGAATAATGTCTTTGTTTCCTGTTGTTGTAACAATAATGTCGCCTTGTCCAACAACATTATCCATTTTTTTAACAGCAAAACCATCCATAGCAGCTTGCAATGCACAAATTGGGTCAATTTCAGTAACAATTACTCTAGCTCCTGCACCTCTTAAAGAAGCAGCAGAACCCTTACCTACATCACCATATCCAGCAACAACAGCCACTTTTCCAGCCATCATTACATCTGTTGCTCTTCTTATTGCGTCAACCAAAGACTCTTTACATCCATATTTGTTATCAAATTTAGATTTAGTAACAGAATCATTGATATTAATAGCAGGCATTACTAATGTTCCGTTTTTCATTCTTTCATACAAACGGTGAACACCCGTAGTTGTTTCTTCAGAAAGACCTTTAATATCTTTTGCTAATTCTGGGTAGCTATCAAAAACCATATTGGTTAAATCACCACCATCATCTAAAATCATGTTCAATGGTTTTCCGCCTTCAAAAGCAAAAAGTGTTTGTTCTATACACCAGTTAAATTCTTCTTCATTTAATCCTTTCCAAGCAAAAACAGGAACACCTGTAGCAGCAATAGCAGCAGCAGCCTGATCTTGAGTTGAAAAGATATTGCATGAAGACCAACTTACTTCAGCACCTAGATGCACTAATGTTTCAATTAAAACAGCAGTTTGAATAGTCATGTGTAAGCAACCTGCAATTCTTGCACCAGCTAAAGGTTTAGAATTTCCAAATTCTTCTCTAATAGCCATTAATCCTGGCATTTCAGCTTCTGCTAATCTAATTTCTTTTCTTCCCCATTCGGCTAGGGAAATGTCTTTTACTTTGTACGGTAATTTTTCCACGTTTGTAGTATTCATAGTTATAAAGTTTTTTATTTTAGGTTAACAAAATTAACAAATATACTGAAACTTTGCAGGTTTTCAGAAGAAAACTTGCTTAGCTTCAGTTATACTCGAAACCAAAGCTTTAAATAGTGTTTGTCCATAAAGTCAGTGTCTAGTTCATAATGTTCGAGTTCAAGGCTTGTGAAGTTTTTAATCGTCAGGAGTTTACTTATGTAAATGACTGCGATAAAAAACGAGCATAACGCAGAACCGAGCGAAAGCGAGTTCATGAAAACCTTTAAAAAACAATAAATACACTGAATAAATCGGACATTATGGACAGACATTAAATAATTCAATCCGAATGCTTAGTATGGTTTCGGTATAACCTTTTAGGAATTAGCATTAAATCAATAAAATTTATAAAGTTTCATCGTATTATTTAACTATTATGTAAGTTTGTGTTTCTTATGGCAGACAATAAAATTTATACTACTATCACTAAATTAGCGAATGACGACAAAAAAATGTTGGCAATTTTAGTTGATCCTGATAAACAAGATTTTGCGTGTTTAAATAAAACAATTGCTAATTGTAATAATGCTGATGTTGATTTTATATTTGTTGGAGGAAGTTTATTAACCTCAGGTGATTTAGCAAAAACGGTTCGCTTTATAAAAGAAAATTCATCCATTCCTGTGATTATTTTCCCTGGAAGTCCCAATCAAATTTCAAATTATGCCGATGGTATTTTATTTTTATCACTTATTTCTGGTAGAAACCCTGAATTCCTGATAGGAAATCAGGTGGTTGCGGCTCCTTTTGTTAAAAAAGCAAACTTAGAAGTACTTTCAACAGGATATATGTTGGTTGATGGAGGAACACAAACCACCGCAAGTTATGTAAGTAACACCAATCCACTTCCTTATAACAAACCTGAAATAGCCGCTGTAACTGCTTTAGCAGGAGAATATTTAGGGATGAATTTGATTTATATTGATGGTGGAAGTGGGGCTAAAAAATGCATCAGCATAGAAATGGTAAAACAGACAAAAGCACTAATTAGTGTTCCTTTGTTAATTGGTGGAGGTATTAGAACATCTCAAGCAGCTAATGAAATTTACTTAGCAGGTGCAGATATGCTTGTTATAGGAAATGGAGCTGAAGAAAACCGTTCTTTAATTACTGAAATTTCAACTGTAAAAAATCAATTGAACAAAGCCTCTGTGATTAAGAATTAAAAATTATGTACCTATTCTGCGACCCATTTTTCTTCTTTTTGCCCTTAAACATTGACTTTATAAACAGACGCTAAATAGTGTTGAATATTTTGTTCAATCCGGTTATTGATATTAGAAATATCTTCTTTAATGAAAGACTCTCCCGTAATTTTTTCATACAATTCAATGTATCTTTCAGAAATTTCATTTACAAATTCATCTGTCATTTCGGGTATTTGTTGTCCCTCTTTACCTTGAAAATTATTGGCAATTAACCATTCTCTAACAAACTCTTTAGAAAGTTGTTTTTGTTTTTCTCCTCTATCTTGACGATTTTGATACCCTTCTTTATAAAAATACCTAGATGAATCGGGAGTGTGAATTTCATCAATTAAATAAATTGTTTCTGCAATTTTGCCAAACTCGTATTTAGTATCTACCAAAATCAATCCCATTTGAGCAGCTATTTCAGTACCTCTTTGAAAAATCTTTCTGGTATAATCTTCTAATTTTATATAATCACTTTCGGAAACGATGCCTTGTTTAATAATTTCTTCACGAGAAATATCTTCATCATGTCCTTCGCTTGCTTTTGTTGATGGTGTTATTATTGGTTGAGGAAATTTATCATTCTCTTTCATTCCTTCAGGCATTTGAACACCACAAATTATTCTTTTTCCTGCACTATATTCTCTCCATGCATGTCCAGAAAGATAACCTCTAATTACCATTTCAACTTTGAAAGTTTCACAAACTTTTCCAATAGTTACATTTGGATCGGGAGTAGCTATTACCCAATTTGGAAGAATGTCTTCGGTAGCTTTTAAAAATTTTGCAGCAATTTGATTTAATACTTGTCCTTTGTAAGGAATTGCTTTTGGAAGCACTACATCAAAAGCTGATATTCTATCAGAAACCACCATCACTAAAAGCTCATCGTTGATGTTGTAAACATCTCTAACCTTGCCTTTGTAGTAGCTTTTTTGACCTTTAAAATTGTAGATGGTTTCCTTAACAACATTATTTTGCATGCTTCAAAAATTTAATGAGATGCAAATATAGATTGAAATTATTATGTAATCCATAAAAGTTGAAAAGTTGTTAAGAAGTATCCTTAAAACCTAAATCCTAAGGTAAAAGTAAGGTAATGGTCATTCAAATTAACTGATGCAAAATCATTATAATCAGCAACAATTGGAACTTGAGTTTGATATGTTTTTAATAAATATGCCACATCAAAATAATATCCTTCTTGTTTAATACCTATTCCGAAAGAATAAATGTTTGAACTATTATCGGTATTAAAACTACTCTTAATTGGATCTCCCATTAAACGATATCCTGCTCTAAATCGAAATGGGTCTAAACGCCACTCTGTTCCAACTCTTATGTTATGAGCTGTTTGGAAATTTGTTTTAATATTTTGATTTTCGATTGTAAAATCAGCTCCACCTCCAAAATTGTTGTCTTGACGTATGCGGGCTGTTGAATAATCAACTATTTCGTAATCCACATTTATTACTCCATGATCATTTACAATAAAAGCTCCACTTGTTATAAATCTGTATGGAGTTGTAACTACATAATCAAAAGTTCCTAGCGGAGAGCGTTCCACTAGTTTATCGCCTAATTTATCTTCAGAAGTTACACGAGTATCCCAATTATCTGACAAACTGTAATAAGTTGGGGTATGAAAAGCTAATCCAAATCTAAACCAATCTGTCATACTATAAATCAACCCTAATTTTAAATTCACTCCTGATCCTGATGTTTTCACAAAATCATTTACTGTAAATGATTTGAATTCAGTAAGGGTATCACTTTCTTCTGCTGTTTCTTTATACATACGATTAAATTCATAACGAACCGTTGTAACACCCATTATTGCTCCAATATAAAGTTTATTTTCAAAATTCCCTCCTATTCCAAAATAAGTTTCACCCATACCTCCTTTGGTTTCGATATTGGTGATTTGTTTAATATTTTTAGAATCTTTAAAAACATGATCAAACTTAGTTGAGTCTGTTACCATAGGATTAATGAGGTAAGTCTGATAGCCTAAATTAGCCGAAAAAGGAAATGAATTTGCAATATCACTTCCTGCCGAAATTCCTGCTGTATTAATTTCATTCGCATAAGTACCTAAAAAAGAATTGTCCGTTTTTCCATTAATAGAAATAGCTGAATTAAAGTTACTTATTCTGTTATATCCTATAGTAATATTTACGTTTCTCCATCCATTTGAGGCATTAAAAGTACCAACCAAACCAATATTGCCAATATGAAAATTTAATTTTCCATCTGTCCCCATGTTATTTGATGATGATTTGCTTTCTGTAGCATTAAGATGAAAAGCAGGAGTAAAAGAAAAATCAGAACTTTTGTAAACACCTAAACCTCCTGGGTTTATACTTAAAGATGACATGTTTGCTCCTAATGCACCAAAAGAACCTCCCATTGCATTAAAACGAGCATCGCCAAAGTGTTCAATATTTGAATAACGTAAGACATCAAATTCATTTTGAGCAACAGTATTTTCTACTGTAAGAAGTACTACTATTGCTGTTATAATTCTTAAATATCTATTCATGATTTTATTGGAATTAAAAATTAATTTTTAGAAAACAACTTCATTATCTTGGAGATCTACCACCTCCTCCTGAAGGTCTTGAACCACCTCCCGAAGAACCTCCTTTATAACTTCCGCCACTACTTCCTCCTCCTCTAGAAGGGGCATTATAACTTGGCTTCGAAGAAGGACTTGGTCTGTTGTAACTTGGCTTATTGTTAGGTTTAGGAGATGTATAACTAGGTTTATTATAATTTGACCTAGGCTGCGATCTTGGTTGAGTACTTGGTTTAGTACTAGGCTGTGGTTTAGGTTGATAAGTCGGCCTAGTTGTTGGTTGTTTAACAGGTTGATTGGGTTGTTTACTTGGATTAGTAGTTGGTGTTCTTGGTGATGGAGTTACATATCCATTATTTTTAGTAGGTGTTGGATTCGTATAGTTTCCTCCTGGTTTAGTTGTAGTAATGGGTTGTTTAATTCCATTTTTAGGATTATTATTTATTGCTCCATTGTTTAAAGAAGGATTATTCTTAACAGCAGCTTCATACTTTTCACCAAAACTCAACGCTTTTTTACCAGTACCAGTATTAGATGCATTTCCTGATTCAGCTCCTCTTCCTCCATAACTGTTGGTTGAAGAATTAACACCTCTTTTTCCATAATAATGACTATTTCCATCATAGCTATTGTAATAGTTTCCAGAAGAATTTAATCCTGCATAATAACCATCATAAAAACCTTGATTATATCCATAACCTCCATAACCTCCATATCCATAATAACTTCCATAACCAAATCCCCACAAATATCCAGGATAGCCATAATGATAACCACCCCAGCCCCAACCAAAACCACAACCTACATTCCATCTCCAAGGAGAGGGATACCACCATCCATAACTCATATAGAGGCTTGTTCCATAAAAGAAAGGATCGTAATTATAATAATAATAATTGGTGTAATAATCATCGTAATACCCATATCTACCTGTTGGTCTGTGGAATCTTTTTATACGAGAAGAATATTCATAATCATAATATTCATTTTCATAATCATAATTATCACCATTGTAATAATTGTTTGTTATTCTAATATTTCCTTCTTCATCTTCATAATAAGTGGTAGAATCTGTAATTCCCATTTTTTGATTATAGGCTTCTTGAGCTTCTTTTTTTCTTTCGTCATAATAATAATCTGTTGCGGTAGAATAAGAACCATCATCAATAACCTCATTGTCTTTAACAATAGAAGGTGCTTCGTTCTTATCTTTTTTCTTTTTGGAAGAAGAAGGGTAAAAATCATCTTGGGCTGTTGCTGTAAAACCAACTAAAATTAGTATGGCAACTAATGGTATGATTTTGAATGTTTTCATGGCGTTAATTTTTAAATGATTTTCTTAAATTTATTTTTGTTAAAAAAATGTTAACGATGATATGGAAACAAACTCTGTGCCATTTTTATTTATCATCTAGAACCCCAAATAATCAAAAAAGTTATGGCTACATTATAAATAATTTCGGCAACAATTTCTCCTGCAATTTGGTTATTTCTTGTTTTTCGATGATGTTCATTTTCTGTATCTTCATTTTCTGTAAAATCGTTGTTTTCTTCTGAATAGATGTTGTTTTCACCATATTTCAATTCATAATATTGTTTCTCAGTAAGGTAAGAACTTTCATCAAAAACACTAATAGATAATGAATCTTTTACTGCTGATTTAGTTGTAGTTTTCTGTTTTTTTGGATTATTATAAAAATCATCTTGTGCGAAAGCATTTTGAGAAACAAAAAACAAACTGAGTAATAAAATTATAAGTTGTAAAGATTTCATACGTTTACTTTTTAAAATAAAATTAATTTTGAACACTTATAAAAGTAAGATTAAAAATTTATTCTTATCAAAAAACGTACCTAAAAAATAAAAATGGCAAAAGATTTCACATCAAGAAAAGAAGATTATTCTCAATGGTATAACGAATTAGTGGTTAAAGCTGATTTAGCAGACCATTCGGCAGTTAGGGGCTGCATGGTTATTAAACCTTATGGTTATGCTATTTGGGAAAAA
>PCUH01000174.1:10610-15230 GCA_002770955.1 Flavobacteriales bacterium CG18_big_fil_WC_8_21_14_2_50_32_9
GAATGTGCAGTTGTTACGCATTATCGATTAAAAACAGACCCTGAAAACCCTTCAAAATTAATTGTTGATCCAAATGCTAAATTAGATGAAGAGTTAATTGTTAGACCTACTTCAGAAGCTATTATTTGGAGTACGTATAAAGGATGGATACAATCTTACAGAGATTTACCACTTTTAATTAACCAATGGGCAAATGTGGTACGCTGGGAAATGCGTACTCGTTTATTTTTAAGAACTGCTGAGTTTCTTTGGCAAGAAGGACATACAGCTCACGCCACAAAAGAAGAAGCAATTGAAGAATCAGAAAAAATGCTGGAAGTGTATGCTACTTTTGCTGAACAATGGATGGGAATCCCAGTTATTAAGGGGTTAAAAACTCCAAATGAACGCTTTGCTGGTGCAGAAGAAACGTATTGCATTGAAGCCTTAATGCAAGATGGAAAAGCCTTACAAGCAGGAACTTCTCATTTTTTAGGTCAGAATTTTGCAAAAGCATTTGACGTGAAATTTACCACTAAAGAAGGTAAGCAAGAATTTGTTTGGGCTACTTCTTGGGGCGTTTCCACCCGTTTGATGGGAGCATTAATCATGACTCATTCTGATGACGAAGGATTGGTTTTACCACCAAAATTAGCTCCTATCCAAGTAGTTATCATTCCTATTTATAAAGGAGAAGAACAATTGTCTCAAATTTCAGAACAAGCCTTAAAAATTAAAAAAGAATTAGAAGAAAAAGGAATATTAGTCAAATATGACGATAGAGACACCCAAAAACCAGGATGGAAATTTGCCGAATACGAATTTAAAGGAGTTCCTGTTAGAATTGCAATTGGACCAAGGGACTTTGAAAATGGAACTTTAGAAGTAGCAAGAAGAGATACTAAAGAAAAAGAAGTATTGCAACAGAAAGACATTGCTGTAAAAATCAAGCATTTACTTGAAAATATTCAACAAAATCTATATCAAAAAGCAATAGATTATAGGGAAGAAATGACCAACAAAGCTAATAATTGGGAAGAATTTATTAATCAACTCAACAAAGGTGGTTTTGTGTATGCACACTGGGACGGAACACCAGAAACCGAAGAAAAAATTAAACAAGAAACAAAAGCAACCATTCGTTGTATTCCTTTAAATAATAAAAAAGAAGAAGGAAAATGTATTCTTACTGGAAATCCTTCATCACAGCGAGTAGTTTTTGCAAGAGCTTATTGATGTGTGAATGTGTGGATGTGTAGATGTGTAGATGTGTAGATGTGTGGATGTGTGGATGTGTAGATGTGTGAATGACTAATGACTAATGACTAATGACTAATCAACTAATGACTTTATGAAATCTCCAAAAGAACTTATTCTTGATACGCTTAAAGAAAAAGCATGTTTAAAGCAAGATGTGTATAAAAAAACCGTTGCTACTTTTAATGATTTTAAAGCTGAAGCTGAAAAGCTTGCTGTTGGTTTAAGGGAAGAAATGGAAAAAGTAGATAAAGATGTCTTTATCGAATTTATGGATAAATCAGATTTTGAATTTCAAATTAAATTTGGTGGAGATGTTTTAGTCTTTTTTATGCATACCAATGTGTTTGATTTTGATAAATCACATTCAATTTGGAATTCATCCTATGTTCAAGATGACCCTCTTCGTTCTTATTGTGGAATGATAAACATCTATAATTTTTTGGCAGATTCTTTTAAATACAATAGAGTGAATGATATTGGTTATTTAGTCGCTCGTTTTTTTGTAAACAAAGACTTGCATTATTTTGTTGAAGGAAAAAGACAATTAGGTTTTTTATATAATGATTTCATTCATGAAGTAATTAATAATGAAAAAGTAAGGGCCATCATTGAATCTGCTATACTTTATTCTATGGATTTTGATTTGTTAACACCTAATTATGATACGATGAAGGAAGTTAGTGTTTACGAAATAAACGAAGTAACCTCTGTCAACAATTTAAAAACAGGAAAACGATTAGGTTTTAAATTTCACTCAGACAATGATGAAATTCAATGAGGTGTTAGTAGTTAGGTGTTAGTAATTTAGTAATTAAGTGTTAGTAATTAGTAATTAGTAGTTAGTAATTTAGTAGTTAACGTCATTCCGAACGAAATCCTGAAAGCTCCCGATAGTTCCGATAGCTATCGGAATCGGGACGGGATGAAGTGAAGGACCACAGCCTGCCCCGACATATCGGGGAAGTCGCATTAATACCGAAAAATAAAATAAAAAAACGACATTAATAATCTCCAATCTCCAATACCGTAAAAACAAGTATTTATAATTTTTTATTTTTTTCGGGACTTTCTTCTTAATTATCTTGCTAACTCTTTTAAAGTTTCTAACTTTGAAAATCAAAAATATCAGAAATTAATCCTAAAAAAACATATCATGTCAAACGCATTTTTTAACGTACCAATAGCTAAAAACGAACCTGTATTAGGTTATGCTCCAGAATCAAAAGAAAAAGAAGAGTTGATGAAAGTTTATAATGAACTAAAAAACAAAACCATTGAAATTCCAATGACAATAGGTGGAAAAGAAGTTACCTCTTCTGAGCAAGTAACCATGCATCCTCCACACGACACCAAACATTTGCTAGGCTCTTTTCACAAAGGAAATGCAACTCACGTTCAACAAGCTATTGATGCCGCATTGGAAGCTAGAAAAATTTGGGCAAACACACCTTGGCAAGATAGAGCTGCTATTTTTTTAAAAGCTGCTGATTTATTGGCAGGTCCTTATCGGGCTAAATTAAATGCTGCAACCATGCTTTGCCAAAGTAAAAATGCTTTTCAGGCTGAAATTGATGCTTCTTGCGAATTAATTGATTTCTTTAGATTCAATGTGCAGTACATGACTGATATTTACAAGCAACAACCAGAATCTCTACCTGGTGTTTGGAACAGAATGGAATACCGTCCTTTAGAAGGGTTTGTATTAGCAATAACTCCTTTTAATTTCACATCAATTTGTGCCAATTTGTGTGCTGCTCCTGCCTTAATGGGTAATGTTGTGGTATGGAAACCAGCAAATTCTCAAATTTATTCTGCCCATGTTATTATGCAATTATTTAAAGATGCTGGTTTGCCTGATGGCGTAATTAACATTGTTTTTGCTAGTGGACCTGTTATTGGTGATGTTGTTTTCAAGCATCCTGATTTTGCTGGATTACACTTTACTGGCTCAACGGGTGTTTTCAAAAACCTTTGGAAAACCATTGCCAACAATATTGATAATTACAAATCATACCCAAGAATAGTTGGCGAAACGGGTGGAAAAGACTTTATTATGGCTCACAAATCGGCTGATGCAAAAGAAGTTGCTACATCAATTTCTAGAGGTGCTTTTGAATTTCAAGGACAAAAATGTTCAGCAGCTTCAAGAGCATATATTCCATCAAATATTTCTGAAGAAGTGTTGCGTTTAGTTACAGCAGATTTAGCTTCTTTTAAAATGGGTTCTCCAGAAGATTTTAGCAACTTTATTAATGCGGTTATCGATGAAAAAAGTTTTGATAAAATTGCTTCTTTTATTGATTATACAAAAACCCGAGAGGATGCAAAAATTATCTGTGGAGGAAAGTACGATAAATCTGTTGGTTATTTTATTGAACCTACTGTTGTTGTTACAACCAACCCTCATTTCAGAACCTTGTGTGAAGAAATTTTTGGTCCTTTCATGACTATTTATGTGTATAACGAAAATGAATACGAAGAAACATTAAAATTATTAGACTCAACTTCCGAATATGCACTTACTGGAGCTATTTTTTCTAGAGATAGGTATGCCATAAACACCGCAACCAAACTCTTAGAAAACGCAGCAGGAAATTTCTATATTAATGACAAACCAACAGGAGCTGTTGTTGGTCAACAGCCATTTGGTGGAGCTCGTGCTTCAGGAACAAACGATAAAGCAGGTTCTTTCCTTAACCTAATTAGGTGGGCTAGTCCTCGTTCTATCAAAGAAACTTTTGTTCCAGCTACGGATTATAGGTATCCTTTTTTAGGATAGTTTAAAACACTAAACCTAACAGGTTTTTGAAATCTGTTAGGTTTTTTTAATCACACCCATTCAATGTTATCGGTTTGTAGCTGTAAGCTTTTGAATGAATTGTTTTGTGTTTACAGTTGGTAGCTACAACTACTAAGAACTTATAACTAAAAACCAACATTAATTATTATTTTTAATAGCTGTTTGTAACAGAAAAACAAGGATTATTAAAAGTTGAGTTGATTGAAGTTCGTAGTTGCCATTACACACAAAGGCTTGGCTTCAAACTACGAACAGAAGGGGGGCTGGGCTTCGTTTAATCAACATTATCTCCCGCTTTTTTTAATTCTATTAAATATGTCATATATCCCTGAAATTCTTTATCATCAGGATTTATTTGTAGGACAAAGTTTACTTGTCCGAGTAAATGTTCTAAATAGTTTGCTTGTTTAATTTTCCTGTGTAAAATATGGTTTGCTAATCCAAATTTTTTTATGTAAAATAAGTCTTGCCTTAGCTTGTTTCTTTTATGAAATACAACTTGTGGTTTTTCATTGACGACAATTCCAGTTACTGTCTGTCGAGTTCCTTTTCTCATTAATTTAGTTTTTTCTTCATTAATT
>PCUH01000098.1:0-3224 GCA_002770955.1 Flavobacteriales bacterium CG18_big_fil_WC_8_21_14_2_50_32_9
GAAAAATAGTAAAAGGGAAATTTGTCGTAGACCTTTTAATTGTTTTTTGTTATTTGTTTTTTGTAATTTGTTTAATCTCTAATCTCTAATCAAAACTACTTTATGAACTTTTCCGTACTTTAGCTTTTTTTTAAAAGAAAATGGCAGGAAACACTTTTGGAACTTTATTCAAACTAACCACATTTGGCGAATCGCACGGAGAAGCAATTGGCGGAATTGTTGATGGATGTCCTGCTGGATTGAAAATAGATATTTCACTAATTCAAGAGGCTCTTGACAGGAGAAAACCAGGTCAATCACGTATCACGACACAACGAGTAGAAGAAGATAAAGTAGTATTTCTTTCAGGTATTTTTGAAGGCATTACCACAGGAAATCCGATAGGTTTTATGATAAAAAACAACAATCAAAAGCCAACCGATTATGAACACATAAAAGATAAATTCCGACCATCACACGCTGATTTTACCTACCAACAAAAATATGGCATTAGAGATTACAGAGGCGGTGGAAGAAGTTCTGCACGTGAAACAGCTTCAAGAGTTGTTGGAGGAGCAATCGCCCAACAAATTTTAACCCTACAAAACATTAAAATCAATGCTTTTGTGAGTCAGGTTGGAAACATCAAGCTTATTAAAAATTATAGCGAATTAGATTTAGAAAAAACCTACCTCCATCCCACTCGTTGCCCTGACGAAACCATTTCAAATGTGATGTTTGATTACATTGATAAAATTAGAAAAGAAGGCGATACTGTTGGTGGAAAAATTAGTTGTGTAATTGCCAATCTTCCTGTTGGGTTGGGCGAACCAGTTTTTGATCGGTTTGAAGCAGATTTAGCTAAAGCCATGCTTAGCATAAATGCGACTAAAGGATTTGAAATAGGTGCTGGTTTTGATGCTATGTTACTTAAAGGCTCAGAACACAACGATGAATTTTATGTAGATAAAAATAAAGTAAAAACAAAAACTAATCATTCGGGAGGTGTGCAAGGAGGAATTACCAATGGCGAAGATGTTTTTTTTAATGTTGCTTTTAAACCTGTTGCAACCATTATGAAACCGCAACAAACAGTAAATTCTAACTTTGAAAAGGTAATTATTGAAGGAAAAGGAAGGCACGACCCTTGTGTTTTACCCAGAGCAGTTGCTATTGTTGAGGGAATGACTGCATTGGTTGTTGTAGATTTTTTGTTACGAAACAAATTGAGTAAACTATAATTATAGAATGAAAAAACTAGCACTTCACTGGAAAATAATAATTGGGCTTCTACTTGGAATAGGTTGGGCATTTCTTTCTGCAAATTTTGGTTGGAGTGTATTTACTAAAAATTGGATAGCTCCATGGGGTGAAATATTTATAAACCTCCTTAAACTTATAGCAATTCCATTAGTTTTGTTTTCAATAATTGTTGGTATTTCAGGATTATCTGACATTAAAAAATTAGGACGAGTTGGTTTTAAAACATTAGCAATTTACCTCATAACTACTGTTTTTGCTGTAAGTTTAGGGCTAATTTTAGTTAACACCATAAAACCCGGCAACCAACTAGATAAAAATCAACAGATAAAAAATAGAATAGCTTATGAACTTTGGGCAAATGAAAATGGAATAGAAATTAAAGACCATAAATCATTCTTAACCAATGAAAAATATGTTGATTTTGTTAATGATGCCTCTACTCAATACGAGTCGGAAAAAGAAAAAATTGCTGGTGATGTAACTATAACTGAACGACAACAAGAAGTAAAGAAAACGAAAGAAGCAGGTCCTTTAGCATTTTTAATTGAAATGGTACCATCAAATATTTTTGTTTCCTTATCCAACAATAAATTGATGCTACAAATTATCTTTTTTGCCATTTTCTTTGGAATTGTGCTACTAATGATTGATAAGAAAAAAGCCAATACAGTAACAGGAATTGTTGATGGGTTTAATGAAGTTTTTCTGAAAATGGTGGACATTGTGATGAAAGCTGCTCCCTTTTTTGTGTTTGCTCTAATGGCAGCAAAACTAAGCGAAATGGCTGGCGATAGTCCAAAAGCCATTCAAGATATTATAATAAATTTAGGATGGTACAGTATAGTTGTTGTGATAGGCTTAGCAATAATGATTTTTGTAATTTATCCACTTATTGCAACAAGCGTTTTAAGAATAAAATACTTCAAATTTTTCAAACATATTAGTCCGGCTCAATTGTTGGCTTTTTCATCAAGTTCAAGTGCCGCAACACTTCCTATAACTATGGAATGTGTAAATGATAATTTGAAAGTACCCGAAGAAGTTTCTAGTTTTGTGTTGCCCATTGGAGCAACTGTAAATATGGATGGAACAAGTCTTTATCAAGCTGTTGCGGTTATTTATTTAGCTCAAATACATTTAATTGAGTTAGATTTAGCCCAACAATTAACCATAGTTGCAACTGCAACATTGGCTTCAATCGGCTCTGCGGCTGTACCTAGTGCTGGATTGGTAATGCTAATGATAGTATTAGATTCTGTTGGCTTAAATCCGGCATGGATTGCAATCATTTTCCCGGTGGATAGAATTTTAGATATGATGCGAACTGTAGTGAATGTTACAGGAGATATTACAGTTTCATCAGTAATAGCAAGGTCTGAAGGTTTTATGAAGAAGTGATTGGTTGTTTCCCGCTGATTATCGCAGAATATTTAATTTATTCTCAACTTATTTATTTTCTTGATAGGTCCAGGACAAAAAGATTGATGACATTGAACACACTTATCAACTAAATTATTAAACCCTTCTTTTTTGTTTTGTTCATTAGAAAATAAAGCATTGGCTTCATTTACCATAAGCTCTGTGTATGCTTTAAACTCAGGTGTTTTAACATTAGCATCTGTTGGTATTGCTGTATGAATTTTTTCCAATGAAGCAATGTATTCTTTAGATATAATTCCCTCATTAGTAATAATTAATTGCTTGATACTATCCGTTTCTGCATACATTTTACGCATCAACAAAGCCAACTCACTGTCTTTGTTTGGATGATTTTCTACTACCGAACTATTTGTTGCAGTTTGCTCAGAATCGTTAGTTGAACATCCAACGATGAAAAAAAATATCCCGAAAATTCCGATAGCTCCCGATAATCGGGACGGAATCGAGATATATCTATTATTTTTTTTCATTGCTAATTAATTTTTCCTCTTTAATAATAACTCCTTCCGCCTCAAATGAATAATTAATTTCTGGTTCTGTAA
>PCUH01000098.1:3281-10372 GCA_002770955.1 Flavobacteriales bacterium CG18_big_fil_WC_8_21_14_2_50_32_9
CAATAGAAGTAGTATCTATTTTTGCAAAACCTTGAACAATAGCAAATTTTCCAGCCGCATCTTTAGGAACAAAAAAATCATAATCCTTAAATCTAACTCTCATTTCTTTATCTTCTCCTAAATTAATAGTCATCCAACATCCTTTTTTTGCACAAACTTCATTAATTGGTGCAATCAATTTAGTGTATAATGAGTCTTTCCCTTCGAATTGAGTTAAAAATTCAGCCGTAGTTATTGCTCCTTCTTCGGAAATATCTTCACCGTGCTTGGTAATTACTACTTCAACTTCTTCAACAACCTCTTGAGTTTGGTTTTGTTGTTCATTAGTGCAAGCAAAAAATACTATTGTACTTGCTAAAAAAAATATTTTTTTCATTTTTATGTATTTAATTAATTGAGAGCAAAAATAATTGATTCCATCAGAAAAACTAATGATTTTAATTATAAATCCTTATTTTTTAAAAACAAAATATTTCTGAAGAGTAAAATTGTAGGTTATCGCTACTATAATTGCTGTGAATATGCGAGAATAGTTTTCATGAATAAGAAACAATTCTGTGATAGCAAAAACGAGTAAGGTATTTAATACCAAACTTCCTGCTGAAACCATTACGTAACGACTAATTTGAATAGCTAATTTTTTTTCTTTGGATGAAAACGCCCAATTTCTACATAAAATAAAATTAATTAAAGCACCACACAATGCTCCAATTGCTGTTGCAGCAACATACCAAACATGAAACTCATCTTTTAAAATAAAAAAAACGGCAAAATCCATTAAAGTAGCAGAAATTGCAGCTGTTTGGTATTTTAAAAATGAAAGTATAAACGATTTCTTCTTCATAGAAAATACAAAATAAGTTGAAGCACCAAATTAGCATAAATACCTGCCAACACATCATCTGCCATCACGCCTATTCCTCCTTTAAAATTTTCCATTTTTCGAATACCCAAAGGTTTTAAAATATCAAAAAATCGAAACAAACCAAAAGCCAAAAACAAGTTTAGCCATGTAAAAGGCACGAAAATCATGGCTATCCATACACCAACAAGTTCATCAATAACAACCTTTGATGGATCTTTTCCCCACTCTCTTTCTAACTGATTCGTAGCATAAATTCCTATTAAAGCTACTACTATAATTAGCCCAATAAAAAGCCCAGGATTGGGATAGGATGGAAAGATTTGAATTTGATTAAACGCCCACAAAAAGACACAACCAACTATTGCTCCAGCAGTTCCTGGTGCAATAGGAGAAAAACCAGCACCAAATGTAGTTACAATTAAAATATGAAGTTGTTTCATTGCATTTTTCATCTATAGTTTCAAGTAACAAAACTAAGTTTCTTTTTCAAATTTAGTAAATATGAAATAACCTCTTAAAAAACAATGTCAATAAGTGCAAATATAAATGTTAAATTAAAGTTAAAAAAATAAGCAAATTTTAATTCTTCATAGGAAAAAAGGGAGTAAATTTGCATTCCTATCTTACGTTAACATAAATTATCTTTAATGAGACAATTAAAAATTACTAAATCTATTACCAACCGTGATAGTGCTTCTTTGGATAAATATTTACAAGAAATTGGACGTGAAGAACTTATAACAGCTGAAGATGAAGTAGAATTGGCTCAACGAATTAGACAGGGAGATTCAATAGCTCTTGAAAAATTAGTAAAAGCCAACTTAAGATTTGTAGTTTCGGTATCAAAACAATATCAAAATCAAGGACTTACACTACCCGATTTAATCAATGAAGGAAATTTAGGTTTGATAAAAGCCGCTCAGCGTTTTGATGAAACACGTGGATTCAAATTTATTTCTTATGCAGTTTGGTGGATACGTCAATCCATCTTGCAAGCAATAGCCGAACAATCTAGAATTGTACGTTTGCCACTAAATCAAGTTGGCTCTTTAAATAGAATAAAAAAAACATTCTCTAAATTAGAACAAGAATTCGAAAGAGAGCCATCAGCAGATGAGATTGCAGATTTGTTAGATATAGCTAGAGAAAAAGTAACGGATTCTACTTTAATTTCTGGAAGACATGTTTCTATGGACGCACCTTTTGGAAATGACGAAGATGGAGGTAATTTATTAGACATACTTTCTAATAGTGATGCTCCAAGAACAGATTTACTATTGATGAATGAATCTCTACAAAAAGAAATAGACCGCTCATTATCAACACTTACAGACAGAGAGAAAGAAGTAATTATTTTATTTTATGGTATAGGAGTTCCTCATCCACTTTCATTAGAAGAAATTGGTGAAAAATTTGAACTAACAAGAGAACGAGTGAGACAAATCAAGGAGAAAGGAATTAGAAGATTAAGACATTCATCAAAAAGCAAATTATTAAAAGCGTATTTAGGATGATAAACAATGTGTGGATGTGTGGATGTGTGGATGTGAGAATAAAAGAATTTTTAAATGTTGAGTGTTAATTTTAAATAATTTCTAATTACTTCCAACCTCCAACTATACAAACTTTATGAACTTGTAACTTAAAAAACTTTAATATATAAATTCTTAAAAAATGGAAATCCTTGACAAAAACAAAACGTACGAAGATAATTTAAATCTGTATGTAAAACGCGAAAAAGCAGCAGTTAAACTTATAAGCTCAATAGGTTATCTGATGTATGAAAAATCAATTGAGCTTGTTCTTTTTAGAAATCCATTAGTTGATAAAAGCATTTCAGAAATACTTAACTTACATGCTAAAGCAAAAAGTATAGCTTTCAATCCTGTTGATATTTTTGATACTTCTTCGTTGGCAAAAGAACTCAAAACACTTGAAATTGCCCCTTCAAAAATTGACATAGGCAAATTAGCTGCTGAATGGAATAAGCAAAAATCAGATTACACTTCTCAAGCAGACTTTTTAAAAGCTAAACTTACTGGTTTTGAAAGTTCTGAAGACCATAATATAAAGCCAAAAGATATTGTATTATTTGGATTTGGACGAATTGGAAGGTTAGCCGCAAGAGAATTAGTAAAACAAGCAGGAAAAGGACAGCAATTACGTCTTAGAGCAATTGTAACAAGAACTGTTTCTGAAACCGAAATGATTAAAAGAGCCGCTTTATTAAGAAATGATTCTGTTCATGGAATGTTTTCTGGTAGCGTGGATGTTGATGTTGAAAATAAAGCACTTATTATCAATGGTCAAATTGTGAAAATGATTGAAGCTAACAATCCTGAAGATGTTAACTATACTGAATATGGAATTAATGATGCTTTACTTATTGACAACACGGGAGTTTTTACAACCCGCGAACAATTAGCTAGACATACACAAGCAAAAGGAATTAGTAAAGTTTTATTAACCGCTCCAGGAAAAGAAGTTCCTAATGTTGTTTATGGAATAAATGAAGATACATTAGATTTAGAAAACGAAACTATTTTCTCTGCAGCCTCATGTACCACCAATGCAATATCTCCTATTCTTCATGTAGTTGAAAACGAATTAGGTGTTGTTAAAGGACACATTGAAACTGTTCATGCCTATACCAATGACCAAAACCTGTTGGATAATATGCACAAAAAACCCAGAAGAGGAAGATCTGCTGCTGTAAACATGGTTATTACCTCAACTGGAGCAGGAAATGCTGTTACAAAAGTAATTCCATCGCTAAAAAATAAATTAACAGCCAATGCTGTGCGTGTTCCTACACCAAATGGTTCATTAGCAATTCTGAGTTTGGAGGTAAACAAAAATACTTCAATTGAAGAAGTGAACGAACTTATCAGAAAAGCAGCTCTTCAAGGTAAATTAGTAAACCAAATTAAATACGAAAATGATCCTGAACTAGTATCTACGGACATTATTGGAAACATTTGTTGTTCCGTTTTTGATAGCAACGCAACCATTGTTTCTGTAGATAAAAAAAACATTGTGCTTTATGTTTGGTATGATAACGAATTTGGCTACACCAAACAAGTTATCCGCTTAGCTAAACATATTGCTAAAGTTAGAAGACTTATTTATTATTAAGTAAAGGGATTAGTAGTTAGGTGTTAGGAGTTAGGAGTTAGATCATTACTAACCACTTACACCTACAAAAACCTAACTACTAATTACTAACACCTAAACCCTAACACCTTTTTCCTTTATGCCTAAAATAAAAAGAAACGATAATAAATTCAACAACATCATTAAAGACCTCTTATCGGGGGATAATCAAAAAATTTTAGTTGCAATTAAACAATTAAGAATTAGTGGTAAACCAGAAGCAATTCATCCCATTTTAGATGTTTACATAGAAAATAATAATGCTGAAATTAAACAAGAAATTAGTTCCTTGCTTTTTGATTTAAAATTAGAAAAAGCAATAGATGAACTAATCAAAGCCATCTCCTCAAAAAAATACAGTGAAATAAAACCATTTATCATTTCAATTTTTTGGCAATCAGGTTTGGATGTTAGTAATCACATTGATTTTTTAATTAAACAGGCTATAAAAAATGATTACTTAGTCTGTTTGGAAGTGTTAACCGTAATAGAAAATTTTGACGCAACTTTTAACGAAGAAGAAATTAACGACTTGATTCTAGATTTAGAAGAAGCCATAGAAGAAGACGAAACCGAAAAACAAAATTTACTGCTTAGTCTAAAAGCAGTTCTCCAACAATTAAATGTTGACTTTTAATACCTATTCTTATTTTATACTCAATCCATTTTCTTAAATTTGTTAATCATGTTAAACAAACTGAACTAATGACTATTAAAAAGACACACATATTTATTATTTTCTTATTTATTTTTACCAACTTCTCGTTTTCTCAGCAACGCTCAACAGCTGGAAGTCAGAAAATAGATAATTTACTGCAACTGATTAATTATGCTTATGTTGATTCTACCAATGAAAATAAATTAGTAGAAACAGCCATAGTTGCTCTTTTAAAAGATTTAGACCCTCATTCTGTATATATTCCAAGAGATGAACTCGAAAAAATGAACGAGCCATTAGTTGGAAATTTTGAAGGAATTGGCATACAATTCAACATTCATCACGACACGTTAATTGTAGTTTCTCCTATTCCAAGTGGTCCTTCCGAAAGAGTAGGAATACAGGCTGGTGATAAAATAATTGAAGTGGATAAAAAAAATATTGCTGGCATAGGCTTACAAAATAGCGATGTACAAGATAAATTGCGTGGAAAAAAAGGAACAAAAGTAGAAGTAGGAATTAAACGAAAAGGAGAGAAAGAACTGTTGAATTTTACTATAATAAGAGATAAGATTCCCATTTTTAGCGTGGATGCTTCTTATATGTTAGATAACGAAACAGGCTATATTAAAATAAATCGTTTTGCTGAAAAAACCATAGATGAATTCAGAGAAGGATTAGCAGCTCTAAAAACCCAAAATGTTAAAAACCTTATTGTTGATTTACGAGGAAATGGTGGTGGCTACTTGAAAACAGCCATTCAACTTGCTGACGAATTTTTAGACCAAAACAAACGTATTGTTTACACTAAAGGATTAAATAGCCCTCAACAAGATTATTATACAACCGAAAAAGGTGGTTTTGAAACTGGTAAATTAGTAGTATTAATTGATGAAGGTTCTGCATCTGCTTCAGAAATTGTGAGCGGTGCTATTCAGGATTATGACAGAGGGCTAATAATTGGCAGACGTTCTTTTGGTAAAGGATTGGTTCAAAAACCATTTTCATTGATTGATGGCTCTGCAGTTCGGTTAACTGTTTCTAGGTATTATACTCCTTCTGGAAGAAGTATTCAACGACCTTATGATGATGGAAAAGAAGCTTATTACAAAGAATTTTCCAGACGATATGAGCATGGAGAATTTTCCAACCAAGACAGTATTGTTTTTCCTGATTCATTAAAATTTTCGACATTAATTAGCAAAAGAACCGTTTATGGCGGGGGTGGAATAATGCCTGATGTATTTGTTCCAATAGATACAAGTATGGCTTCAGAATATTTTAGCAAAGTATTAAGAAAAGGTTTGATTAACGAATTTTCATTAGACTACACGCAATTAAATAGAGAAGAACTATTTAGTAAATACAATAGCGTTATTAATTTCAAAACTAATTTTAATGCTGAAACTGAATTGTTGGAGTCATTTATCGCTTATGCTGAAAAAAATGAAGTAGAACGAAATGATGAACAAATAGCAATTTCCAAAGATTTTATGTTGGCACGAATAAAAGCCGTTATCGCTCGAAATTTATGGGATAATTCAGCCTATTATCAAGTTATTAGTGATATTGATGATGCTGTGCAAATTGCGTTGAAGGAAATAAATGGCTCAACTTTTAAAAAAGAAAAAATAGTATATAAATAAGTTTTGTAAATTTGTGGTAATTACTCAGCAACTAATTTACCAATAAAATAGCCACAGATTCACAGATTAAGCAATACATAAATAATAATTACGCCCCCGATAGCTATCGGGGTTGAACAACCAAAGGTTGTTTATTAGTGAAAATCTAATAAAATTGTTCAAGTTTAATCTGTGAATCTGAGGCAAAAAAAAGAGAAATAGTGGCTGAGTAGTAACAATTTGTAAAAACCTAAACTCTAAAACCTAAAATTATGAACGAAAGCATGAGAGAAAATATTAAAGTAGCCTTATTAGGGTTAATTACCGTTACACTTGTTGTTAACACTTTTTTTATGGACAACAAACCTTCGAGAAAAGGTTATGATGATCCAGCAGGATCGAGTAGTATTGCAACATCCCCTTCCATTTCTGCCAACTCAGGAAATGTGAATGATTTGAACCCTATTAATCCTATTTCGCCAACACAACCAAATCAACCTGCACCTGCTGCTGCACCTGTTTTATCTGAAACTAGAGCTAAAACTGCTGTACAATTTGCAGAATCCAGTCATAATTTTGGAAAAATTAAACAAGATTCTAAGCATACTAAAATATTTAAATTTACCAACACTGGTAAAGAGCCTTTGATTATTGAAAATGCAATAGGAAGCTGCGGATGTACTGTTCCTCTATTTCCTAAAGAACCAATTAAACCAGGAGCAACAGGAGAAATTGTAGTAGAATACAGCCCAGGAAAACAACAAGGAGCTCAAACAAAAACAGTTACCAT
>PCUH01000098.1:10384-10605 GCA_002770955.1 Flavobacteriales bacterium CG18_big_fil_WC_8_21_14_2_50_32_9
AGACCCTATTGTTACTACACTTAACATCTCTGCCGATGTTGAAGTAGTACCGTAACAAAAACGAAGTAGTACCGTAACAAAAACAACATATTTATTTTATGAAAAAGCTTGTCAGGGATTTGACAAGCTTTTTTTTTGTTACGCTCAGCACCTACTTTTGTATGAGAATTAAAATTTATTTGTGTTTACAAAGTTTTTTTCAGACTTTCGTGTAGTTAATA
>PCUH01000098.1:10622-11616 GCA_002770955.1 Flavobacteriales bacterium CG18_big_fil_WC_8_21_14_2_50_32_9
TTTTTCAGACTTTCGTGTAGTTAATAGTTAACACTAATACTAATACTAAAAAGACAACACAATCAATGAAAACCCTTCTAACATTGATATTAATCATTTGCTCCATAATAACTTACGGGCAAACCAACAGTACTCATAAGATTGAAAAGGAACTTCAAGATTGTCTTGACTCAAGTGAAAACTACACAACTAAAGGAATGACTGATTGTGTGAGTAGGGCAACAGAAAAATGGGACACTGAATTAAATCTAAAATACGCTCAACTTTTAGACTTATTGACAGCTGAACAAAAAGAAAAATTAAAAATAGCTCAAAGAGAATGGATTGAATATCGAGACAAGGAAATAGATTTTTCAAATCAACTTTATTATGATATGAAAGGATCCATGTGGATACCTGTTGCAGCCCAGACAAAACTTGAACTAATAAGGCAAAGGACATTTGAACTCGAAAGCTACATTTTAAATTTGACCATTGATAAGTAATGGAAAATAAGACCTTCCCACTGTCCTTTGTCTGAAGCAATGCAAGTGCGAAAGTAACTAAGGACTTTTAGAAAAAAAACTTATGTTTGTTCTAAGAAAATTATTTAATCTGTAGTCTCCAACACACAAACTTGGCTTCAGACTACATAGAGAGTGTACCTCATATCTTTGGAAATATTATACATTTCTATTATAAATTGACTAAATGGAAACTAGAATACTTAAAAATTGGGAAATAGAAAATATTGAAGATTTAATAGAGGTTTTTAGACGAATTGACCTTGCCCTCCATACAAAAAAAGACAACTGGTTCTGAAATAAAAATTTGCCAAATAAATTTTTAAATCAACCCTTATTTAATATTTATTGGCTTACGTTCTCAACATCAACACTACTTATAGTTAAAGTAGTTATGAAATCAAGAAGGTGTTTGTTGAATTTGTGAGGTTGCTCAAGGTTGGATACATGACCAGCATCATCAATAACGTGAAGTATGGACCCTTTAATGG
>PCUH01000060.1 GCA_002770955.1 Flavobacteriales bacterium CG18_big_fil_WC_8_21_14_2_50_32_9
AAAACTTCCGCTAGAAAATAGCCTTACTTGTGTACTATCAATATCGTTTAAACCAGGGCAAGAAGGTGGTGAAGAAGTTTGTCCACAAATTACTCCTCCAATCACATCATTGTTTAATACTGCTTCAATAGGAATGTTATTATTTACTGCATACTGAGCAAAAGCATTAGCCCCATACAATCCTTGTTCTTCGCCAATAGTAGCCATAAAAACTATCGTATTTTTAAACGTATATTTACTCATTACTCTTGCCAACTCCATTACCAAAGCAGTTCCTGAAGCATTATCTTCCACTCCTTCAGCAATACAAGAGGTGTCACAAACACTAGAACACCTACTATCTATGTGTCCTTCTATTAAAATTACCTGATGGTTAGCAGTATCCGTTCCAGGTAAAACGGCAAAAATATTTTTATGTTGATTTATGTTACAGATAGATTGGTCAAATTGCAGATAAGAAGTGATTAAACGATTATCATTTGTTGCACTTATTTGTTGAAAATGATTTAACACCCATTTCCTAGCAGCACCAATTCCAGTAATCAAACTATTGGTGTCAGCCCCAGTATTTCTATTTTTAAATGTAGTTAATTGAATGATGTATGCCTTTAACGAATCTGGATTTACCTCATTTTCAATTCCTTTTATAATACTATCAGGATGATTGATAATGGTTGTTGCTGCATAATTAGAAGGATTATAGTTTCCTACCAAAATTTGTTCGGCTAGTGGATTAGTACTAATGATATTTGTTTGAGCAAAACTATTTGCACTTATTAGAACAAAAAAGCCAATGAGTATATTTTTCATGGGTTTCTCTTTTAAATTTATAACAAATTTATTTATAAGCTATTGATTTTTAGGTGTAAATTTAAAATTAATTTAGATGATAAACTAATAACCTGAGTTCAATTATTCTTTTTAATTGAAGATAAAGGCTTAATCCATATTTGATGTGTTGAAAAAAAAAACGAAAGTTTTTAATTTTATGTTTCTATTCAGCTAACTATTTTTTCTTTTTTGCCACAGATTACACCAATTTACGCAGGTTGATAACCACCAAAGGTGGTTATTTTATGAAATCTGTGAAAAACCACGAACGTAGCATCAATACATTAATTTAAAATAAACAATACATTGATAAATCTGTGAAAATTTGTGTAATCTGTGGCATTTCTAGTGGTTGAGTAGTTACAATTTTATTCTTACCAAAAATAGTGTTAAATGAATCTAAAAAAGAAAATACTTTAATCTAGCACATCAAATAACGATTTACCCATTATAAACCGATGAAAAAAAACAAAATAGCACTATCGTTTGAAAATAATTAAAAAATGTTTATTTTTGCCATCCTTTTTTAGGAAAGGATTAATTATTTATAAACCATATTAATAAAGAAACAATGACAAAACGTTATGAAACTGTTTTCATTTTAACTCCCGTTTTATCTGTTGATCAGGTAAAGGAAACAGTAGTAAACTTTAAAAAGTTTTTAAAAGACTCTGGTGCAAAATTATTGCACGAAGAAGATTGGGGGCTAAGAAAATTAGCTTATCCTATTCAAAAAAAATCAACTGGGTTTTACTACTTGTTTGAGTATGAAGTGGAAGGCGAAGCAATAGGAAAAATTGAAATCTCATTAAAAAGAGATGAAAAAGTAATGCGTTTCTTAACCGTTTCTCTTGACAAACATGCTATTGCATTTGTTGAATCAAGAAAACAAAGAAGCAAAAAAGAAAATCAAGTATCCGTTGAACAATAAAATTTAAAAACCATGTCAGAAAATTCATCAGAAATTAGATATTTAACTCCTCCAAACATTGAGTTAACTAAAGAAAAATATTGTAGATTTAAAAAACACAAAATCAAATACATCGACTATAAAGATGAAAAGTTTTTGTTACAATTTGTTAATGAACAAGGAAAATTGCTTCCTAGAAGAATTACAGGAACTTCTTTAAAATACCAAAGAAAAGTTTCTCAAGCAGTTAAAAGAGCTAGACATATCGCATTAATGCCTTATGTAGCAGATATGCTTAAATAAACAAAATTAGTAATTAGTAGTTAGGGGTTAGTAAATTAACCTTCTAACCTTATAAATTTAAAAAAACCAATGAAATTAATATTAAACGAAAATATAGACAACTTAGGTTTTAAAAACGATGTTGTTAGCGTTAAAAATGGCTATGGTAGAAACTACCTTGTTCCTAAAGGATTGGCTAAAATGGCTACAGATTCAGCACTAAAAATGTTAGCTGAAAACTTGAAACAACAATCAGTTAAAAATAAAAAAGTAAAAGATGAAGCTGAAAAAACAGCCGAAAAATTAGCTAAACTAATTTTAAAAATTGGTGCAAAAGCTGGCGAAAACGGAAAGATTTTTGGTTCTATCAATACCCTTCAAATTGCTGAAGCAGCAGAAAAACAAGGATTAATTTTAGATAAAAAATTAATTAAATTGAAAGGAGATGCAATTAAATCTCTTGGAAACTATGAAGCTGAAGTAAAATTACACAAAGAAGTAGATGCAATAATTAAATTTGAAGTTGTTGAAGAATAACAAAAAAATTATTACATTTGCACAAAATATAAAAGGTTGAAAGGAAGAGGGGACAAAAGTCCCCTCTTTCATTTACTAATAACGAGATGATAACAGAAGTACAATTATTAGATTTAATAACACCTACACTTGAAGAAAAAAAATATTTTGTGGTTACCTTAGAAGTGCGTCCAGGAAATAATATTTTAATTGAAATTGATAGTGCAGATGGGGTTAAAATAAGCGATTGTGTAAGTGTTAGTAAAGCTATTGAAAATAATTTAGATAGAGAAAATGAAGATTTTGAATTACAAGTTTCTTCGCCAGGGCTAGATAAACCTTTTAAAGTAATTCAGCAATATGAAAAAAACATTGGAAAAGATGTTCAGATTCAAACCCTAGAAAATAAAATTGAAAAAGGGAAATTGCTGTCTGTTAATAACGAAAATATAACAGTTGAGATAGAAAGAAAAGTAAAAGAAGGAAAAAAAAAGAAAACAATTATTGAAAATAAAGTATTTAATTTTAATCAAATAAAAGAAACAAAAATAATTATATCATTTAAATAAATTACCAACTATGGAAAGTGTAAGCCTAATTGATTCATTTGAAGAATTTAAAGAATTCAAAGATATTGACAGAGTAACGCTCATGAATATATTAGAAAACGTATTTAGAAGTACTATCAAAAAAAAATATGGTGATGATGAAAATTTTGACTTTATTGTGAATGTAGATAAAGGAGATTTAGAGATTTGGAGAAACAGAGAAATTGTTTATGATGGAGAAGTAGAGGACGAAAACAAAGAAATTGCTTATACTGATGCCATAAAAATTGAACCTGATTTTGAAATAGGTGAAGAAGTTTCGGAAGAAGTTAAAATTGAAGATTTTGGAAGAAGATTAGTGCTTTCTCTTAGGCAAAATTTAATGTCTAAGTTAATGGAATTAGAAAAGGACAACATCTACAAACAATATAAAGATAGGGTTGGCGAACTTATTACGGGAGAAGTATATCAAATTTGGAAAAGAGAAATTTTAATTTTAGACGACCAAGACAATGAATTAATATTGCCAAAAACTGAGCAAATAAACAGCGATAGATTTAAAAAAGGAGATAGTGTGAGAGCGGTTGTTGTTAGAGTTGACATGAAAAACAACAAACCAGCAATTATTCTTTCAAGAACATCACCACTTTTCTTAGAAAGATTATTTGAATTGGAAGTTCCTGAAATTTTTGATGGATTAATTACCATTAAAAAAATTGTGAGAGAACCAGGCGAAAGAGCAAAAGTTGCTGTGGAATCTTATGATGATAGAATTGATCCTGTTGGAGCATGTGTGGGAATGAAAGGAGCTAGAATTCATGGTATTGTTAGAGAATTGCGAAATGAAAACATTGACGTAATAAACTATACAAACAACATTGAACTATATATACAACGCTCGCTTAGTCCAGCAAAAACTACTTCAATTAAACTAGATAGAGAAAATAACAGAGCAGAAGTATTCTTGAAACCAGATCAAATCTCTTTAGCTATTGGCAAAGGAGGTCATAACATTAAATTAGCAGGAAAACTTGTTGGTTTTGAAATAGATGTTTACAGAGATATGGATGATGATGCTGACGATGTTGCATTAGATGAATTTTCTGATGAAATAGAACCATGGGTAATAGAAGCGTTAAAATCTATTGGTTGTGATACAGCCAAAAGTGTGTTAGAATTAGAGGTAGATGATTTAGTGAAAAGAACAGATTTAGAAATTGAAACTATTGAAGATGTTATTAATATCTTAAAACAAGAATTTGAAAATTAATAATTAATTACTAAGTGTTAGATTGAATAATTGGATTTTAAACAACTTCAATTAATAAAAAATTATTGATTAGATCAATTAATAGAGTGTAAATAAAAGGATAATAGATTATGTCTAATGGATTACAAGTAAAGCGATTAAGTAAAGTAGCAAAAGAATTTAACATTGGAATTCACACCATTGTTGAGTTTTTAGAATCTAAAAATATTACGATTGAAAGCAATCCTAATACAAAATTAGACGAAAATATTTATGCTGTTTTGCTTGAAGAGTTTCAATCAGATAAAACCGATAAAGAAGCTGCTAAAAAAATTACTATTGGTTCAGAAAAAGAATCAATTTCTTTAAGAGAGCCTGTTGTGAAAGAAAAACCAGTTGAAAAAATTGTTCAATTACCAATTGAGGAACCAAAACCAATAGAGCAACCACAACAACCAATAGAAGCTCAACCCGAAGAACAATCAGGTCCGAAAATAATATCTAAAATTGACTTAGACAGTATTAATAGTAAAACAAGACCTGACAAAAAAACCAAACCAACAGAAAAAGAAAAAAATGAAGAGAAGGTAGGTAAAAAACAGGTTGAAGAGCCAAAAGAAAAAGAGCCAAAAGAAGAAGAGAAAAAAGAAGAAAAAACTTCACACCAACGACAAAACATTGAGACTGTTTATACTAAACTAGCAGACCCTAAAGTTTTAAGAACGATAGAACTTCCTGTTGAGAAAAAATTTGAAAAGAAACAACCAGTAGCTTCCTCAACCACGAACAAACCTTCTGATGACAAATCTTCAAAAGATAATAAATCCAAAAGAAAACGACTGCCTAAAAAAATAGATGTAGCCCATACAGCCAAAAAACCTTTTGAAAAAAATAATGCAGCCTCTAAAGGAGGAAGAGTTGAAAAGAAGCATGAGCTTACTGAAAAAGAAATTCAAGATCAAGTAAAAGAAACTCTTGCTCGATTAACTGGTACGGGAAAAAACAAATCAGTTAAATACAGAAAAGACAAACGACAGGCAGCTAGTGAAGAAGCTCAACGACATGTTGACCAAGAAGAAAGAGAAAAATCTATCCTTAAAATAACTGAGTTTGTTACGGTTAACGAACTATCAAAAATGATGGAAGTTAATGTAAATGAAATTATTGGAGCTTGTATGAGCTTAGGTCTTTTTGTTTCTATAAACCAGCGTTTAGATGCAGAAACCATATCAGTAATTGCTGAAGAATACGGTTATTCTGTTCAATTTATATCTGCATCAGAAAATATTGATATTGATATAGCTGAAGAAGACGATCCAAATGACTTAAAAGATAGAGCTCCAATTGTTACCGTAATGGGACATGTTGATCATGGAAAAACTTCGTTATTGGATTACGTAAGAAAAGCAAATGTAATTGCAGGAGAAGCAGGAGGAATTACACAACATATTGGTGCTTATGCTGTTACTCTTGATAATGGCAAACAAATCGCTTTCTTAGATACACCTGGTCATGAGGCTTTTACAGCCATGCGTGCCAGAGGTGCTCAAGTTACTGATATTGCAATAATTGTTATTGCAGCAGATGACAACATCATGCCTCAAACAAAAGAAGCAATAAACCATGCTCAAGCAGCGGGAGTTCCTATTGTTTTCGCATTTAATAAAATAGACAAAGAAGGAGCTAATACAGATAGATTAAGAGAAGAACTTTCTGCTATGAACATATTAGTGGAAGAATGGGGAGGAAAATACCAAACACAAGAAATATCAGCGAAATTTGGTACTAATGTGGACTTATTACTCGAAAAAGTGTTACTCGAAGCTGAAATGTTGGAGTTAAAAGCTAACCCTAATAAAAGAGCAAGAGGTACAGTTATAGAATCTGAATTAGACAAAGGAAAAGGATATATATCTACATTACTTGTTCAATCTGGCTCAATGAAAATTGGAGATGTTTTGCTTGCAGGATGCTATAGCGGAAAAATTAAAGCGATGTTTAATGAAAGAGGAGGTAAAATTAATGAAGCTGGTCCATCAACACCAGTAGCTCTTTTAGGTTTAAATGGAGCTCCAAGTGCAGGAGATAAATTCCTTGTAATGGAAGACGAAAAAGAAGCTCGGGCTATTGCTGAAAAAAGATTACAATTAGTGAGAGAACAAGGAGCTCGAACAAATAAACACATCACGCTTGACGAAATTGGAAGACGTTTAGCTATCGGTGATTTTAAAGAGTTAAATGTTATCATTAAAGGAGATGTGGATGGATCAATTGAAGCATTATCAGATTCACTCCAAAAACTTTCTACTGACCAAATTCAGGTAAATATAATTTTGAAAGCAGTGGGGCAAATTACCGAATCTGATGTGATGCTTGCAGCTGCTTCAGAAGCTATTATTATAGGTTTTCAAGTTAGACCTTCGGTAAATGCAAGAAAAATTGCAGAACAAGAACAAATTGACATTCGATTATATTCTATTATTTATGACGCTATTGAAGAAGTAAAAGATGCAATGGAAGGCATGCTAGCTCCTAAATTTGTTGAAAAAATAACTGGAACTATTGAAATTAGAGAAATCTTTAAAATTTCTAAAGTAGGAACTATTGCAGGTTGCATGGTTCAAGATGGAAAAGTTTTTAGAAATAGTAATATTCGAGTTATTCGTGATGGAATTGTAGTTTATACAGGTTCATTAGGCTCTTTAAAACGATTTAAGGATGATGTGAAAGAAGTGGCTAGAGGTTATGAATGTGGTTTGAATATTGATAAATTCAACGATATTCAAGTTGGTGATGTTGTTGAAGCATACGAACAAGTAGAAGTGAAGCAGAAGTTATAGGAATAAGGGGTTAGGTGTTAGTAGATAGTGATTAGGTGTAATTCTGAACGATATTTTACAATCCATTTTCAATTTTTTCGAACATCCTCTAAAAATTGGTTTTTCTCC
Source organism: Flavobacteriales bacterium CG18_big_fil_WC_8_21_14_2_50_32_9 (assembly GCA_002770955.1). Lineage (GTDB taxonomy): Bacteria > Bacteroidota > Bacteroidia > Flavobacteriales_E > Vicingaceae > BRH-c54. The sequence goes on from PCUH01000060.1 coordinate 7,285, forward strand.
CCATAGCTATCGGAAGAAAAATATTTTTGGGACTTTAAGAATTATCAATCATTCAATGGAATTTGACAACTATAAAGGAAAAAAATTTTGCAACAACACTTCTTTTTTTGTTGATGATAACCTTACTGTAGAAAAACCTCTTCAAATAATAATAAATAATCAAACTTTTTCAATTACCATGCGTACTCCAGGTCATGATGAAGACTTGGTTAGAGGATTATTATACACCGAAGATATTTATAGAGAGAAAAAAAATCTTTCCATTATTTTTTCTGAAGATAAAGAAAAAAATATTTCGACTGCTCATTTAACTATCAATGAAAAAGAATTAGGCTCTGGTTATAAAAACAGCAGGAACTTATTATCCGTCTCCTCATGTGGAATATGCGGTCAAAAAGAATTGACAGATACTAGTCAATATACTTCAATGTCAGTTATTCAAGAAGATGCTTTGGACATAAAAACATTTTATAAAATGTTTGAAGTAATGAATAAAGAACAACCTACTTTTCATCAATCAGGAGGGTCTCATGCTGCCGCAGCGTTTTCAAAAAACAGTACTCTATTGTGTATTAGAGAAGACATTGGTAGGCATAATGCTGTTGACAAAGTAATAGGTCATCTCGTGAATAACAAAAAAATGAATAAAGTGAAATGTATAATTGTTAGTGGAAGGATTTCATACGAAATTGTATCAAAAATATTTGCAGCAAAAATACCAATATTAGGAGCTGTTTCTGCCCCATCAACCCTGGCAGTTGATTTTGCTAAAGAATTAGGAATAACACTACTAGGTTTTTGTAGAGAAAAAAAAGCTACTTGCTATGCTCATCCTCAACGGATAAAAAATAGTGTTTAGAATTATTATAACATTTCAAAAGTTTAATACCTATTTTTTAATACAATAAAAAACACTAATTGTTGTTAATCAGTTACAAATTATTAACTTTATACTCTAATTTTTTTTGTGTGATAAGAATAACGCTCATAGTTGGATTACTATTATCAGTATTAGATACATTTTCCCAAACTTCTGCCCCTAAGTTTAGTAATGAATTTTTGGCAATTGGGGTTGGTGCAAGAGCGTTAGGCATGTCAAATGCTCAAGTATCTTCTGTAAATGATGTTACTTCTGGTTACTGGAATCCTGCAGGACTAATGGGGCTGAATAGCGATTTTCAGGTAGATTTAATGCATGCCGAATATTTTGCAGGGATAGCTAAATATGATTATGGAGCTTTTGCAACCAAAATTGATAGCAACAGTGTCTTTGGTATTTCAATTATTCGTTTTGGAGTTGATGGAATCCCTAATACCACTCAGTTAATTGATGCCGATGGTAATATTGATTATGACAGAATCTTTTCTTTTTCTGTTGCAGATTATGCTTTTTTATTCTCTTATGCCAGAAAATCGACTAAAATAAAACGACTTACTTATGGAGCAAATGTAAAAGTTATCTACCGTCAAGTTGGTAATATGGCAAAAGCATGGGGTTTTGGGTTGGATGCTGGAATTCAGTATAAAACCTTAAATAATTGGGGTTTTGGACTTATGGCAAGAGACGTTACATCAACATTTAATGCGTGGAGCTTTTCGCTCGACCAAAACACCATTGATGTTTTTAATGCTACAGGAAATGAAATTCCTGACAATTCCATTGAAATAACACTTCCCAAAGTTATTTTTGGCATAAGTAAATATGTTAATCTTACTAAAAACAATAAATTTGGTCTTTTAAGCGAAATAAATTTTGATTTTTCTACCGATGGAAAAAGAAATGTTCTAATTACTGGAGACCCTATCAGTGTTGATCCTCATTTAGGAATTGAAGCCAATTATAGCAAACTTATTTTTATTCGTTTTGGTGTTGGAAACATTCAAAAAACATCGACTATTTTTAATAATGACCAAATTACATGGCAACCTAATTTTGGTGTTGGTGTTAAATTTAAAGGAATTTCTCTAGATTATGCACTAACAGACATTGGCGACCAATCTGAGGCACTTTTTTCTAATGTTTTTTCATTGCGTTTCGATATCAATAAAAAAACAAATACACAAGAAAGATTTAGATAAATTTCTTTTACATATTTTTTTTGTAACTTTATTTTTTAAATTAAGTCTTTATTGTGTTTGAAAACTATAGAAATACCATTATTTCATTCTCTTTTTTGATTGTTTTTACATCATTCAGCTTAGTTTCTTTTGCCCAATTCAACAACAGTTGGATTAATTATAACCAACAATACTATAAATTTAAAATAGCAGAAACAGGTATTTTTAGAATAGATTCTGCTACACTTTTTAATGTAGGCATTCCACTTAGTACAATTAATCCTCAAAACTTGCAAATTTTTGCTCGAGGTCAAGAAATCCCTATTTACATTGAAGGAGAAAATGATGGTATTTTCAATACCTCCGATTATATTGAATTTTATGCTCAACATAATGACGGTTGGTTAGATGAACAACTGTATGGAAGTGCAGTAAATCATCCAAATCCTTATTATAGCCTAACAACAGATACGATAAGCTATTTTTTAACTTGGAACAACTCTACTTCCAACTTACGTTTTACAGTTGAAACAGACACTTCATTTTCTTCTTACACACCAATAGATTTTGTCTTAAAAGAAAATATTGAAATTTACACGCAGGGCAATGGAACAGTAAATCCTTATTATGATGGTGAAACAATTAGTGTTGGAAATAGTAGTGTTTCGCTTTTTGGTTATGCCTCTACCGAGGGTTGGTTTGATTCACCTTATAATCTGGGTGGTTCAAAAACAAAGAATATTAACACCCAAAATGCTTATTTAGCAGGTTCGGATGCAAAATTACAAGCTGTAGTTACAGGGCAATCTAATGACGCAAACATGTCAACTTCTATAAATCAGCATTTGCGTGTTTCATTAGGTTCAACTGTTTGGGACACCACTTTTAATGGATATAAAAAAATTGATGTCAACCAAAACATTCCGCTTAATCAATTAGGCACAAATACCACTTCAGTTACATTCTCAAGTATAAATAGTTTAGGTTCAGGAGTTGCCAGACAAGCCATTGCTTATCTGAAAATTACCTATCCGCACACGCTCGATTTTGAAGGAGCAACTTC
>PCUH01000021.1:0-147 GCA_002770955.1 Flavobacteriales bacterium CG18_big_fil_WC_8_21_14_2_50_32_9
CATCACATTTAAAATAGTTCGTACACAAAATTGTATGAAAAGTAATTCTGCTACCTGAATCAGAAGATCTTTCGACTTCATTTTTCTATACCGCTTTAGCGGTATGAAAAATTTTGCTCAAGATGACATACTAATTAGCAGTTGCAT
>PCUH01000021.1:230-3460 GCA_002770955.1 Flavobacteriales bacterium CG18_big_fil_WC_8_21_14_2_50_32_9
AGTAATTTTCCATTCATTATTTTCATTTCGAGTATAAACCAACCTGTCATGCAAACGGCTAGGACGACCTTGCCAAAATTCTATTTTATGAGGCACTACCATATATCCTCCCCAATTTTTAGGTCGAGGAATAGGTTGGTTTTCAAATTGTTTTGTAATGACACTCACACGTTGCTCTAATTCTTCTCTTGAGTTAATTTCAGTGCTTTGAGCAGATGCCCAAGCACCAATTTGGCTTTCCCTAGGACGATTGTTAAAATAAATATCAGAATCAAGAGTGCTAACTTTTTGTACAATGCCTTCCACCCTAATTTGTCGTTCAACTTCTACCCAAAAAAAATTCAATGCTACTTTATTATTAAACGCAATATCTTGTGCTTTTCGGCTATCATAATTGGTATAAAAAACAAAGCCTTTTTCCGAAATATCACGCATATAAACCAAGCGAACAGAAGGTTGCATATCTTTTCCCACAGTAGCAACAGACATTGCATAAGGATCTAAAATTTGGGCATTCACTGCTTCTTCAAACCACACTCGAAATTGAGTGTACGGATTTTTATCAATATGATTTTCATCCAACAACTTTCCTGCAAAATCTCTGCGTATAGAATTGATGTAATTTTTAAGTTCTTCCATCTTTCATGTTTCAATAGAACAAATTTAACAATTAATATTACTGTTATTTAATAAAAATTGCGTTAATTTACCTTGCTATTAAACCTAAAATACAAATGATTTTAAATCCTTTAAACTATAAAATAACAGATTTAAATAATTTAATTCCTGAAAAAGGCGTTTTGTTAATTGCAGAGCCTTTTATGGTTGATAGTTATTTTAAACGTGCCGTTGTTCTTCTTACAAGTTATTCTGAAAAGGAGGTTTCTGGCTTCATACTCAACAAACCATTAAAAACTTCTCTTTGTGATATCATACCCAATGAATTTGAGAATTTTGATGTTCCTATTTATTTAGGCGGACCTGTTGACTCTTCCTCTTTGTTTTTCATTCACACATTAGGCAATTTACTAGATGATAGTAAGCATATTTCTGGAAATATTTTTTTTGGTGGTAACTTTGAACAATTAAAAATCATGATAAGCAACAATGAAGTGGATAAATCTCAAATTATGTTTTTTATGGGTTATTCGGGTTGGAGTGTTACCCAACTTAATGATGAAATAAAAGAAGATTCTTGGTTAATTTCAAATATTAATACACCTATTTTTAATAAAAAAACACTTTGGTATAAAGTACTCCGAAAAAAAGGTGGAAAATATGCTATGCTTTCTAATTTCCCTGAGAATCCAACTCTAAATTAACTAAATAAACTTGAAAAATCTTTTAACACTATTTTTCTTCTTTTTTATATACGCTTCTCTTGTTGCTCAAGATGATGAATATATAATTGAAGACCCTTCCAAAAAAGGAGTAAACCCTACTTTTGATAAAACCCAAATTTCTAATCCTGATTATACCAACTATTTTTTGATGCCTACAGCTTTTACGCTTAAGAAAAAAGAAATTAGGCTTGCTTCAACCGATTTGGTCTTTGCGAAAGGTAGTTACGGATTATCTGATAGAACAACAATATCTATAAATCTTTCTGCCTTCACCATGTTAACTTTGGGGCTAAAACATAGTATAAAAGTTTCGGAAGATATTACTATTGCAGGAACAATTTCAGGCGGTCAATTATTAAATATAAGTCCCGATACATTGTCGTTGATTGGAGGTGCCAGTTTGTTGGTTTCATTTGGAGATATTCAAAACAACTTTTCTGCTGGAGTTGGGCTGTATTATATGTATAGCAATTTTGATTTTATAGATGAAGATAGAGAAATCACTTTTTTTCACTTTTTTATTGGTGCTCAACGTCAAATCAGCAAAAGATTATATTTAGTTATTGATGGCATCTATTTTCCAACTTATCAGGTATATACGGGTGGAGTTGGCATAAAATTAACTTTAGGTAAAAAGATATCGTTAGGGTTAGGATTTATGCCTATTGCGTGGAACGATGTCAGCACAAACAGAGGTGTTGAATTACAACCAGTTGCTATACCCTTACTTTCCTTTAAAATATTGTTAAATAAAAAAAGAGATTAGGGGTTCTTTTCTGTTTTTTTTGAAATCATCAACAATCCCAAAAAAGTTAATAATCCATTCACTATTAAAATCTCGAAACCAAATTTGTAGCCATTAAATAATGTTTCTGAATTTAAATTTATCAAAAAACTTACTATCGGAGCAAGAATACAAACAAAAGGGACTAAATAATCTTTTACTTTATATTTGAGTAACAACCCAAACGAGTACAATCCAAGTAAGGGTCCATACGTATATCCAGCAGCTTTAAACAGGGAACTGATAACACTTTCATCATTCAAAGCATTGAAAATTAAAATAACTCCAAACAAAACAATAGAAACGAGTACATGAACTTGTTTTCTAATTTTCTTTCCATTTTCTTTTTTCTGAATGTCTAAAAAATCTACACAAACTGAAGTGGTAAGTGATGTAAGTGCAGAGTCAGCACTAGAATAAGCTGCAGCAATTAATCCTAAAATAAAAAATATCCCAGCAAAAACAGAAAGATGTTGAGTAGCAATGATAGGAAATAAATGGTCTGTTTTTTCTGGAATGGCAATGTTCATTTTTTGAGCATAAATGAATAACAATGCCCCTAACACTAAAAAAATAAGGTTAACAAAAATCAACACTACACTGAATGAAAACATATTTTTTTGTGCATCGCCAATATTTTTACAACTCAAGTTTTTTTGCATCATGTCTTGGTCTAATCCTGTCATTACAATAGCAATGAAAATTCCACTTAAGAATTGTTTGACAAAATGTCTATCGTCATTCACCTGCTCAAAAAAGAAAATTTGACTGTAAGAACTACTTTTAATTTCAGCAATCAACCCCAAAAATGACAAATCGAGTGCTGAACTTATTGAATAAATAGATATTCCCACAGCAATCAACATAAATAAAGTTTGAAAGGAATCTGTCCAAACAATGGTTTTAATCCCCCCTTTGTTAGTATAGAGCCAAATTAACAGAATGGTAATAGCAACGGTAACAAAAAAAGGAATGTTCCAAGCATCAAAAATTAAAAGCTGTAACACAGAAGCCACCAAAAACAATCGGAATGAAGCTCCCACTATTCTAGATAAAAGGAAGAAAGAAGCACCTGTTTTGTAAGCATAAAATCCAAAACGCTC
>PCUH01000021.1:3483-7778 GCA_002770955.1 Flavobacteriales bacterium CG18_big_fil_WC_8_21_14_2_50_32_9
TAAGTTGCATACGATAATATAATGGCATCAGAACAGTTGCAATAATCACATAGCCAAAAAAGTAACCGAAAACCACTTGCATATATGAAAATCCGCTTACACCAACCCAACCAGGAATAGAAATAAATGTAACCCCTGAAAGTGAAGCCCCTATCATACCGAAAGCAACCAAATACCAAGATGATTGTTTTGATCCAATAAAAAAAGCATCATTATTATCCGCTCCTTTTGTTGTGAAATAGGAAATCAACACCAACAACAAAAAATAACCTGCAATAAAACTAACTACTACAAAAGGATTCATTTTTATAAATTTATTATCTGTAGCAAAAGTGCATAAAATTATTGAACCACTATGTTTGCATAAAACGAATGATTCACAATGAAATGTTTATAGCTAATTGATGCGTTTATTATAAACTTAAATCTGTATTTTAGCATTGTTAAATTATAGGAATGGAAACAGGAGAAATAATTATATATCAAAACGCTGAAAACAACATTAAAATAGATGTTCGCTTAGAGAATGAAACAGTTTGGCTATCTCAAGCTCAACTTTGTGCGTTGTTTCAAAAATCAAAAGCCACAATAAGCGAACATATAAAAAATATATTTGAAGAGGGTGAATTAGACGAAAAAGTGGCTGTTCGGAAATTCCGAATAACCACTAAACACGGTGCTATTGTTGGTAAAACACAAAAAAATGAAATAAATATTTACAATCTAGATGTAATAATTTCTGTTGGCTATCGTGTAAAATCGCAACAAGGCACCCAGTTTCGCATTTGGGCGACCCAACGGCTAAAAGAATACATTATTAAAGGTTTTGCTCTAAACGATGAGCGTTTTAAAACAGGTAATTCGATGAATTATTTTACTGAATTACAAGAACGCATTAGGGAAATACGTTTATCGGAAAAATTTTTTTACCAAAAAATAAAAGATATTTATAAAACAAGCATCGACTACAACCCGAAAGACGATAATACGCTTAAGTTTTTTAAGATTGTGCAAAACAAATTACTTTGGGCAATAAGCAGTCAAACAGCTGCAGAGCTTGTTTATCGAAGGGTTGATGCTTCGTTGCCTTTAGTTGGTATGCTGTCGTATGATAAAAACAGTACAACACCCATTAAAAAAACGGAAATATCCATTGCTAAAAATTATTTAAACGAAAACGAAATGAAACTTTTAGGCTTGTTGGTAGAGCAATATTTGGCGTTTGCTGAAACTATGGCTATGCAACAAACACCAATGTACATGAAAGATTGGATTGCCCAATTAGATGTAATTTTGCAAATGAATGGTAGAGAATTACTTACTCATGCTGGAGAAATTAGCCACGAAATGGCTTTAAAAAAATCAAATCAGGAATTTGAGAAATACAAAGACACTCAAAAAATTACGAAGAAAGAGCTAAGTTTAAAAGAACTTGAGCATGATATTAATTCATTAAAAAAGAACCTTAAAAAATAATGAAATTTTTATTTGATTTACAGTGAAAAAACCAAAAACCTATGTGTGTTGAGTATATTTGCTATTAAATTTGAAAAATTCATACTAACTATTTATGAACGAAATATCTTCCCCTTCTTTTAATCAAGCCGTTGAACAACTTTCTTCCCTGCCTGGAATTGGCAAAAAAACAGCTGTTCGGTTGGTACTTCATCTGCTAAACAGAACAAGCGAAGAAGTAACAGCATTTGGTGATGCATTTTCTGTTTTACCTCAACAAATAAATTATTGCAAAAGTTGTTTTACCATTACCGACACAGATTATTGCTCCATTTGTATTAATCCAAACAGAGCAACAAACAGTATTTGTGTGGTTGAAAACGTGTTAGATGTATATGCAATTGAAAACACCAATCAGTTCAAAGGAAAATATCACGTGTTGGGTGGAATTATTTCTCCGATGGAAGGAATTGGCCCTAACGACATCAAACTAAATGAACTTTTTGCTAGAGTTGAACAAGAAAAAACAGAAGAATTAATTTTAGCACTAAGTGCTACTATGGAAGGAGATGCTACCAATTTTTATGTTTTTAAAAAGTTGCAGCACTTGCCCGTTAAACTAACAACTATTGCCCGAGGAATTGGCATTGGAGATGAATTGGAATATACAGATGAGCTTACCTTGGGACGTTCCATCTTAAACAGAGTACCTTTTGAAAATACACTTTTAATGAAATAACAAATCTCAAATCTCAAATAGTCAATCGTATTTCGTAATTCGTAAATCGTAAATCAAAGCTTGAAACTTTCCATCATCATAGTAAATTACAATGTTCGCTTTTTTTTAGAGCAATGTTTAACATCTGTTTTTAAAGCAATAGAAACTATTGATGCAGAAATATTTGTTGTGGATAATAATTCTTCTGACAACTCAATGGAAATGGTAAAGGCGAAATTTCCATCGGTAAAATGTATCCTAAACAAAAATAATGTAGGTTTTTCTAAAGCAAACAACCAAGCAATTTCTCAAGCTAAAGGAGAATATGTGTTATTACTTAACCCCGACACAGTTGTTGAAGAAGACACTTTTCAAAAATGCTTAGCATTTTCGGATGCTCATCCAAAATTGGGTGGTTTAGGTGTGAAAATGGTTGATGGAAACGGAGTTTTTCTGCCTGAGTCTAAAAGAGGATTACCTACTCCATCTGTTTCATTTTATAAAATTTTTGGATTTTCAGCTCTTTTCCCTACATCTAAACGATTTTCCAACTACCATTTAGGTTATTTAAATAATAATGAAATTAATGAAATAGATGTTCTTTCGGGAGCATTTATGTGGATGCGAAAAAGCGTTCTAGAAAAAATTGGCTTTCTCGATGAAGCATTTTTTATGTATGGAGAAGACATTGATTTATCATACCGAATACAGCTTGCTGGATATAAAAACTATTACTTTCCAGAAACAAAAATTATTCACTACAAAGGCGAAAGCACAAAAAAAGGAAGTATTAATTATGTGTTTGTATTCTATAACGCAATGATAATTTTTTCTAAAAAACACTTTGCTAAAAACGCCAACGCTTTTTCTTTTTTTATAAATATTGCTATCTATTTGCGTGCTTCACTGGCTATTTTAATGCGATTTTTCAATACCATAAAACTTCCACTTATTGATGCACTATTTATCTTAGTTTCTCTAGTTATTTTGAACTTTTTAAAACCTTTTTTAGGATTCCCCAACCAAATTGAATTTTCGGTTGATTATGGAGTTTTAAATGTGCTAACAGTTATCTTTTCGTTTCTTTTAGGATTAACATTTAGTGGTGGTTATTCAAAAGCTGTGAGTATTAACCGAACGCTTGTTGGTTTAACATTGGGCTGTGTTCTTTTTTTTGGTTTTAATAGTCTTTTCCCAACATCTTCATCATTTTCAAACAAATACATTGGTAGTATTATGGTTGGTGTGTTAATTTTTATTCCATTTAGCCGAATATTATTAAACTATTTCAACTACCTTAAACTCAGAAAAAACAAATACAACACAACTATTATTGTTGGAAACAACCATTTTATTGAAAAAATTTCTAACAACTTTTCTAAATTAAAAAGAAATGATTGTAATATCATAGCTGTTAAAGAAAACAATGTTTCCACAAAAGAAGATGAAGGTTTTTATACTGGAAAACTCTATCAGCTACCCGATTTAGTTGAAATTTATAATGCGAATGAAGTTATTTACAATACATCAACAGTTTCTTATAAAACGATTATAGAGCAAATGAATCTTACAAAAAATTCGTATGTAGATTTCAAATTATCATTAAACGATGTTATTGTTGGAAGTCAAACTATTGAAAAGAAATAGAACTAAGGAATTTGCATAAACTTGTGGGTCTGAAGAGAGATACTCCATTGAGGATGAGCTTTTACATAATCAATAAGTAAAGGTAAAATTTCATTGGATTTACTCCATTCGGGTTGAAGATATAACTTACATTTTCCATTCACTTTTTTAGCATGTTGTTCCGCCCATTCAAAATCATTTTTATTAAAAATAATTACTTTTATTTCATCCGCATGTTCATAAGAGGAAATTAATGGTGGTTTATTTTTTTTTGGAGACAAGCAATACCAATCCCAAGTTCCACTGTGCGAATAGGCTCCTGATGTTTCTAAAAACACTTCAACATCAATTTCTTTCAACTTTTTTGTAATAAAATCTAAATTATATAACAAAGGTTCTCCACCTGTTATCACAATTGATTTAGCTCCTATCTCCCGTATATTTTGTAAAATTTTATCTACCTCCACCAATGGATGTAAATCAGGATTCCAACTTT
>PCUH01000021.1:7808-10335 GCA_002770955.1 Flavobacteriales bacterium CG18_big_fil_WC_8_21_14_2_50_32_9
CGCAACCGCCAACCCTAATAAAATAAGCTGCTTTTCCTGTATTATAACCCTCGCCTTGAATGGAATAAAACTCTTCCATAATAGGCAATTTTATTCCTTTTTCTAAAGCCCTTTTTAGTTCTGGAGAATGTATGGTTGTGCTAACTGACATAATTGTCAAAATTAGGAAATAGAACTGAAACAATTAATAATTTACGGATTACGATTTAAGATTTAAGATTTGATTTTTGCCCCACCTCAACTCTCCCGAAAGGAGGGAGTTAATTTGGAATTTGCTTTTGGTTATTTGCTCATTGTTTTTTGTTATTTAATAATTTACCCTAATATTTTGTAACCTAATGAAATAACTATCGTAAAGGGCTACGTATTAATCAATAGAAGCTATATGAGACAACTAAAAATTTCGCAACAGGTTACTATTAGAGAAACCATTTCTTTAGAAAAATACCTGCAAGACATTTCAAAATTAGATATGATATCCGCTGATGATGAAGTTAATCTCGCTAGAAAAATTAAAATTGGTGATTTAGATGCACTCGATAAATTGGTTAAATCCAACTTACGGTTTGTGGTTTCGGTTGCTAAACAATATCAAAATCAAGGATTAACATTGTCGGACTTAGTAAACGAAGGCAATATTGGTTTGATAAAAGCTGCTGAGCGTTTTGATGAAACTCGTGGGTTCAAATTTATTTCTTATGCCGTTTGGTGGATACGACAATCCATTTTACAAGCCATAGCAGAACAAGCCAGAATTGTTCGTTTACCTTTAAATAAAATTGGCAACATCACTAAAATTAACAGAACATTTTCAGCGTTAGAGCAATTTCATGAACGAGAACCTTCTGTTGATGAAATTGCCGAACAACTCGATATTACAACTAATGATGTAAAAGATTTTATGAAAATTTCGGGAAGACACATTTCAATTGATTCTCCTCTATCAGATGATGATGACAGTGGAAGTTTACTTGATTTCATGACTGATGATGAGGCACTTCTATCTCCTGACAATGTTTTAAATAATGAGTCTCTCCGAAATGATATAGAAAGATCTCTTTCTATTCTCTCTTATAGAGATGCAGAAGTATTAAAAATGTATTATGGGATTGGTATTCCAACACCTTTAACACTGGATGAAATTGGAGAAAAAATTTGTTTAACAAGAGAGCGTGTTCGTCAAATTAAAGAAAAATCGTTGAGAAGACTTAAACACTCATCACGAAGTAAATTACTCAAACCTTATTTGGGTTAAATTAATCGTGTCTAGCTCCTTTTAAAATTCTGAACACATGAAGTACAGATGGAAAAATAGCATCCATACTTTCTTTAGCACCATTTGTTGAGCCTGGCAAAGCCAATACTAAACTTTGACCCATCACACCTGAAACACTTCTAGACAGCATAGAATAAGGCGTTCTATCTTGTCCATACGCCCGAATTGCCTCTTCTATTCCTTGTATTTCTTTATCTAATAATGGTCTTAATGCTTCTGGAGTTACATCTCTGCTTGACAAGCCAGTGCCTCCAGTATAAATTATTAAATCAATTCCCATTGAAGCATACTTTTTTGCTTTTTGTTGAATATCATCTATTTCATCAGGAATAATAATATAATCAGCAATCTCAACCTCACATTCTTTTAATTTAGCAATAATAGCCATTCCAGCTCTGTCTTCTTTTTGACCAGCCGAAATAGTGTCTGAACAAACAATTACGGCAGCTTTTAAATCTTTTCTAAACTTATCTTTAAAATCAGACTTTCCTCCTTTCTTTTCAACCAATCTAATATGTTGGATTTCTATCCTTTTATCAATGGGTTTTAGCATATCATACATATTCAATGCAACCAAACTTGCTCCGTGCATGGCTTCAACCTCAACCCCTGTTTTATAAATAGTTTTCACTGTTAGGGTAATTTTAATAGACAATTCTTCAATTTCATAATCAATCCCTGTAAATTCAATTGGCATAGGATGACAATCGGCTAGCAACAACGATGTTTTTTTCACCCCTAACAACCCTACTGCTTTGCTCATTGCAAACACATCTCCTTTTGGAACAGTGTTATTTTTTATCGCTTCAATAGTTTCTTGTTTGCTTACTTTAACTATTGCTTCGGCTGTAGCAACTCGGAGTGTGTTCGATTTTTGTGTGATATCAACCATCTTATATATATTTAGGAAACAAAGTTCGTTTTTTTTGTGTGACTAAAAATGACAAAACGCATAGATTTAAAATGTTGAACTTAAAATCGACTCTTCCTAAAATAAGTTTTCCAATTTTACAAGCCATAAGTTATATGTGCTGATATGGGTTTGAGTTTTTTTATTCAAAGTGTCCTTTTCATACTCCTCTAACAATTTTTTCAATTCCTTGTTCTGTCAGGTTACTGTATCTACTAATGATATGAATATCTTCTCGTTGAATATCTGTCATTCGAGGTAGTTTAAAATTATACTAACGTCAGTTCATCCTAAAACCTTCCTTAGATTTTCAAAAATAGGTAAAAAACGAAAGTAAAAGG
>PCUH01000096.1:0-564 GCA_002770955.1 Flavobacteriales bacterium CG18_big_fil_WC_8_21_14_2_50_32_9
AATCTGTTTCTTGCATTCTGCAAGCTCTTAAAAAATTGTCGTTGAATTTTGTCATTATTTATTATTTTTTATCGTCATTGCAAGGAATTCCGATAATTATCGGAATGACGAAGCAATTTGCTTATGTTTTAATTTTTATTATTTTTTATTGCGAAATTAATGATTAAACTTATGCCAATTATTAGTAATACTGCTCCCACGCTAAAAAAAAGATTCGCACCAGGCCAATGCATTATTTTAAATAGAACTCCGAAAATAATACTAGCAAAAGAACAAAATGATAAAATAATACCAACTACTAAAAGTGTTTTCATTAACTTACTGTTGTATTGATGTTTAAATTATTTTTTACTACTAACCAATTAATGTGGCTAAAGCCAATATGATGAGATTTATTATCCCGACCTTAATGTCGGGGCATTAAAACCAAACCAAGAAAGGGCTTTAGCCACATCATCTTATTTTAGTTTCAATTAAATTGTTTTCATTGCATTATTAATCCCTGTTATAATTCTTTCCATGTCTTTATCCGTAATCACTGATGATAAAAACCAAGATTCAAAC
>PCUH01000096.1:610-10925 GCA_002770955.1 Flavobacteriales bacterium CG18_big_fil_WC_8_21_14_2_50_32_9
CATTTTCTATTAATCCCCAAAAGAATTTAGTAAACTGAGCAGTATTACACTCCTGAGCTTCTGTGAAATTAGTAATTTTCTTAGCTGAGAAAAATGGATTAATCATAGACCCAAAACGATTTACTGTTAATGCTATACTGTTTTCAGCGGCAGCATCTAATAAGGCTTTTTCAATAGTAGCTGCTTGCTGATTAAATTTATCGTACGGATTTTGTTCCTTTAATTCTGTTAGCGTAGCTATTCCCGCTGCCATGGCTACAGGATTTCCTGATAAGGTTCCTGCTTGGTACATATCACCTAAAGGAGATACCATGTTCATAATTTCATTTCTTGCTCCATAAGCCCCCACAGGAAAACCTCCTCCAACTACTTTACCCAAGCAAGTAATATCGGCTTCAATGCCTAATAACTCCTGAGCCCCTCCAAATTTAGAACGAAAACCCGTCATTACTTCATCTACTACCAAAAGCACACCTGCTGCTTTAGTAATTTGTCTTAGTTGTTTAATAAAATCATCAGAAGGCAGCACTACTCCCATGTTTCCGGCAATTGGTTCAATAAATACCGCTGCTATGTCTTTACATTCGGAAAGATGTTTTTTTACTGAATCAATATTGTTGTACTCAGCTATTAAGGTATTTTTAACTGCATCAGCGGGTACGCCCTTACTTCCTGGAATACTTAATGTTGCTAATCCAGAGCCTGCTGCCACCAACAAAGCATCTGAATGTCCGTGGTAACAACCTGCAAATTTTATGATGTGATTTTTTCCTGTATAAGCTCTTGCCAAACGAATAGCACTCATAATTGCTTCCGTTCCAGAATTTACAAATCGCACCTTATCCATTCCCGGAAAAGCGTTGCAAACCATTTCTGCTAAAATAATTTCATTTTCGGTACTTGCACCAAAGGTAAAACCTGTACAAACTTGTTTCTGTACTGCTTCTATGACTTTATTATTGCCATGACCTAAAATCATTGGTCCGTAAGAAAGTACCAAATCGATGTATTCATTTCCATCAACATCGTAAATTTTTGAGCCATGAGCTCGTGCCATAAATAAAGGATTTCCTCCTACAGATTTGAATGCTCTAACTGGTGAATTTACTGCTCCAACTAGGTGTTGTTGTCCTTTAATATATAGTTCTTGTGATTTTGTATTGTTCATTTCTTTTTTTTGTTGACAAGGGGTCATGACCCCTAGTTAATTTTGCTGCAAAAGTAGGTTTTATGAACGGATTGTAGCTTTGGGAATGCTAATATTTGTGAATTTTATTATGCTCTTTTTATCAAGAAAAAATTGAACAAGATTACCCAGTTACAACTACTTTTAGCACACTTACTAAGGAAGTATTTTTAATTGCATGAACAAGATACATTCCTTTAGGCAGTTGAATATTTGTTTCTTGTTCATTATTGCCAACTGCTTTTGAAAAAATGAGTTTACCATCTATGCTGTAAACATCTAAATGACTCACTCCTCCATGTTTAACAGTAATATTTCCATCATTACTCGGATTAGGATATATTTGAATTAACTTATCAACGTCATTTTCATTTACTGAAGCTATTATAGTTGCCCAATCATCGCCCTCTTGTACTCCGTTTATTGTTGAGCCTGTTACTGTGAAATATGTGCTTGTCCAGCTTTCACTTGCATATGCACTTAACCCATAATAGGTATTGTACTCTAATTGATACCCAGCATCTGTAGTAATTCCTACTGAACAGTTTGAAGTATCTAATGAAAAACCAACATAATAATAGAACCTATTTATGACTGTATCATTAGTAATATATGCTCCATAAGTTTCAAATAATTCACCTCCCATTAATCCAAAAAAATATTCAGGTGAAATTTTTGTCCCCATTGTATATACAGAACTCGTGGTATTTAAGCCAGTAAAATTACTTCTTAAATACTTCGTTGTATAGTTGTAGGTATTCCCACCTCCAGTTGTAACCCTACTGAAATTATAAATGACAGAATCTGGCGTAATAAGAGAATAGGTAACAGAATCTTTATGGTATTTTGTATAACCCATATGTGTTGGTCCTGCAAAGGGCGAATATTCTTCCCATATTATAACATCTCCAACAGACAAATGAAAATAAGCTGAAAAATCAGGATAACTAAATCCAGTCTTAACATTGGCAGAATCTAAACCCACTAAGTTAAATGCTTGTTGATTGTAATCTCTAAATGCTATAAATTGTTTAAAACCATAATTCTTTGATAAAATAATTGTTAGGTTATCATATACAGATGTTACTGGTGTTGTGTTTTGATATGCTTTTACAGAAAAATATTTTAAAGAATCATTGATATTTAATAACACATTTCCAACACCAACACTATCGCATGTAAATTGGATTGTATTGTAATTAGAAGAATTGTTTATCGGACTTGTCCATACATCATTAGGTTTACTTTGAGGTAAAAATAATACGGATGTATTTTCATAGAAAAAATAAGTTGAATCATTGAGTAAAAGTACAGAGTCAGGTCTTATATATTGTTTTGAATAAATATAATTATAAGAACCGAAATTTTGATTTACAACATCATAACACCCATTAAAATCAGGATTGGTATAATTAGAATGCATTACTTTAAAGTTCCCATAATCAACTATGGTATCAAAATGAAATTGTTGAATGGTGGTATCTACAGGGGAAAATTGATTATCTTTAATTTTAAAGTAAGGTTTTTGATTCGTATAAAAGGAATTCCACTGAGCGTAAGCACTAAAACAATAAAAAAAGATAATTACTAAGAATATTTTTTTCATTTTTTAAGTATAAAACCATATCAAAGATACAAATTAAGTTTTAATTTTAATCATTTTATATTCTTAGAAAGGTTCTAAAAATAGGTTTTTTTCTATTTACACACCCCTGCCCCTCTCAAAGAGGGGAAATAAAATGTTAATTTTTAGAACCCTTCTTCAATTGTTTCGCTGCTTCTTTTGCAAAATAAGTAATAATAATGTCTGCTCCTGCTCTTTTAATAGAAAGCAATGTTTCCATCATCACTTTTTGTTCGTCTATCCAACCATTTTTACCTGCGGCTTTAATCATTGCATATTCTCCACTCACATTATAAGCTGCAATAGGTAAATCAAAATTATTTTTTAAGTCTCTGATAATATCTAAATAAGACAACGCTGGTTTTACCATTAAAATATCTGCCCCTTCATCTACATCAGCTTGAGCTTCTTTAATTGCTTCATTTCTGTTGGCAGCATCCATTTGGTAGGTTCTTCTATCTCCAAAACTAGGAGTTGAATCTGCGGCATCTCTAAACGGACCGTAATAAGCCGAGGCATATTTTACAGAATAACCCATAATTGGAATGTGTTGAAATCCGTTTTTATCCAATTCATCTCTAATTTCACGCACCACAAAATCCATCATACCAGAAGGGGCAACCATGTCAACTCCAGCTTTTGCTTGAGCTAATACTTGTTTACGAGTATTTATTAAAGTTAAATCGTTATCAACATCCTGACCACATAAAACCCCACAATGTCCGTGGTTGGTGTATTCGCAAAAGCAAACATCAGCTATTACTTGTAATTGAGGATATTCTTTTTTAATATAACGAATGGCTTGTTGAATAATACCTTCATCATTCCAACTTTCCGAACCTTCAGCATCTTTAAGTAAAGGAATACCAAAAAGAAGAACGGATTTAATTCCTAAATCAACCACTTCTTTTAATTCATCGTTGATTTGGTCGAGTGAATAACGGAAAATTCCGGGCATGGAAACAATTTCTTTTTTGATGTTGGTTCCTTCTTCAATAAAAAGAGGGTAAATAAAGTCGGAAACGTGTAAATGTGTTTCTCTGACTTTTGCTCTGATTTCTTCCGTTTTTCGGTTGTTTCTAAGACCTAATTTCATGTAATATTTTTTCTACAAATGTAAGCTCAAAAGTTGAAAAAGTGAAAAGTAGAAAGCAGAAAGTTCATAAAGGTTCTTAACTTTGAAAGATGATAACCAAAAAAAATATTATTCTGTTTGATGGTGAATGTGATTTTTGTAATTTTTGGGTAAAATTTATCATAAGAAGAGATAAAAAAGATGTTTTTAGGTTTGCTTCTTTGCAATCGGAAGTTGGGAAGCAATTCTTAACGAAATTCAACATTTGCAAAAACATAGACACCGTAGTTTTCATACAAAAGGACATTGTTTTTGTTAAATCAACAGCTGCTTTAACCATATTAAAAACACTCGGAGGATTTTGGACTTGGTTTTATATTTTAGTGATTATACCTCACTTTATTCGAGATTTTTTTTATGATTTGATAGCAAAATATCGATACATATTTTTTTCAAAAAATATGTGTCAACTGAATAGTCAAAACAACATAAAACACAAATTTTTATCCTAACTTTGCATCAATGTATGCAATTGTTGACATCGAAGCCTCTGGAGGTAACCACATTAATGCCCGAATAATAGAAATTGCTGTTTATATTTATGATGGCAAACAAATTGTGCAAGAATTCAATTCTTTAATAAATCCAAGAGTAAAAATTGATTGGTATGTAACCAAACTAACTGGTATTACAAATGCCATGGTTGAAAATGCTCCAACTTTCAATGAAATTGCTCATTCGATTCACTCGCTCGTTTGTGATAAAATTTTTGTAGCTCATGATGTGAATTTTGATTATAAAATCCTGAATACTGAACTTAAAAGAACTGGCCTAATTCTTAAACAAGAGAAATTATGTACCATAGAATTAAGTCGAGAAATTTTTCCAAACAAACCCTCTTATAGTTTGGGTAAATTGTGTGAAGAGTTAGGGATTGTTATTCCAATTGAAGATAGACACAGAGCAGCTGGTGATGCTTTAGCAACTACAAAATTATTAGAAATGTTGCTCCAACAAAAAAGTGCTCATAGTTTATAAAGCCGAAAGTTTTTATAAATTACCAATAATTCAACATTTAAAACTCAACATTTTTTAGTTAAGGTCTTTATAAATATTACTTTTGCATAAATTAAACTTAAAAACCTGTTTATATGTCAAAAGTTCATAATTTCAGTGCAGGACCATGTATCTTGCCTCAAGAAGTGTTAAAGCAAGCCTCAGAAGCAGTAATTAATTTCAATAACTTAAACCTATCATTAATAGAAATTTCACACAGAAGTAAAGATTTTGTTGAAGTTATGGAAAAAGCTCAGGCTTTGGTCAAGGAATTATTAGGTGTTCCCGATGGTTATTCCATCATGTTTCTTCAAGGTGGTGCCAGCTTAGGATTTTTAAAAGTTCCCTACAATTTTATGAAAGAAAATGGCTCTGCTGCTTATGTAAATACAGGAGTTTGGGCAAGCAAAGCCTTAGAGGAAGCCCAAAAAATGGGAACTACGCATGAAATAGCCAGCTCAAAAGACAAAAACTTCAATTACATTCCTAAGAAATATCAAATTCCAAGTGATGCCGACTATTTACATATTACTACCAACAATACCATTTTTGGAACACAACTGAAAGACATTCCTTCCTGTTCTATTCCTTTAATTGCGGATATGTCGTCAGACATTTTTAGTAAAAAAATTGATGTAAGCCAATTTGATTTAATCTATGCAGGAGCTCAAAAAAATATGGGTCCAGCAGGAACAACACTTTACATAGTGAAAGACAGTGCCTTAGGAAAAACTGGAAGAAAAATTCCGACCATGTTAGATTTACAAGTTCACATCAAAAAAGAATCGATGTTTAACACTCCACCAGTGTTTCCAATTTATGTTTCTATGCTTACGTTACAATGGTTAAAAGACAATGGTGGTGTAGAATGGATAGAGAATATAAATAATCAAAAAGCAGCTTTAATCTACAACGAAATTGATGCTAATCCACTATTTGAAGGAACAGCTAACAAAGACGATAGAAGTAACATGAACGCTACTTTTGTATTAAAAGATGAAAGTTTAGCGGATGAATTCAACAAAATGTGGAAAGCGGCTAACATTAATGGACTACCTGGACATAGAGATGTTGGTGGTTACAGAGCTTCTATGTACAATGCGTTGCCTTTAGAAAGTGTGCAAGTATTGGTAGATGTAATGAAAGAATTTGCGAGAAAATTTGGGTAATCATCACTACTTGATTCTAATAAAAAAGATTAGTAACTTCGTATGAACATAAACAACACCAAATATGAACTACAAAATATCCTTTCAGGAAAGAGCAGCTCTAGCCATGATGCAGTTATCCAAACAGTTGCCAGTTACCTTAGAAGAAGCAAAAAAACAAGTGCTTTGGTTGAAAAAAAATTCAAAAACAAAGAAGAGGAAAAAAAGAAATTAATCAGTTTTGCAGCTCTTAACAACTTGTTCTGTGAAGAAATTAATGAATCCCTTTATATTTCTAGCGGAGCTGAACAAAAAGTTTATATTAAAGACAATCATCACGTAATTAAGTTAAATGATGCTATTTATTACGAATCGTGGTTAGATTATTTTAATAATTTATTGCTAAATAATTACTTTTTTTCTGACACAAGCTACCAATTACTTG
This sequence comes from Flavobacteriales bacterium CG18_big_fil_WC_8_21_14_2_50_32_9, assembly GCA_002770955.1. Classification (GTDB taxonomy): domain Bacteria; phylum Bacteroidota; class Bacteroidia; order Flavobacteriales_E; family Vicingaceae; genus BRH-c54. Next base: position 7,145 of record PCUH01000096.1, read on the forward strand.
GTTTTTATTTGTCCGAAACAAATCTATATGCAGTTGTAAAACAAAACTTTATTAAATCTGACAAAGCAACAGACTTAAGTAAGGTTAAAGAATTTTTAATCTCCAATGGTTTTATAAACACTAGAAATCACGATTACTACCATCCTGAATTAGGTATTATATTAGAAGATTTACATGATGAAAACGTACTGACATGTAATAAAATGCTATATTTTGTAGATACCGTATTTTATATTAAACCAGAAGTCTTTTGGAATTAAACAACAAAAAATTGACTTCTAAAAATTAAAAAAGAAAGAATAATAAAGATATAATTAAATGAAAAAAAGTAGTACAGCTATAAAATTATTTGAGAATCAAAAAGTACGAACTGCATGGAATGACAGTGACGAAAAATGGTATTTTTCTGTAGTCGATGTAATACAAATACTTACTGAAAGTACTAATGCTGCTGCATATTGGAGGAAATTAAAGCAACGACTAAAACAAGAAGGAAATGAAACCGTGACAAATCTTCACGGTTTGAAAATGGTAGCAGCTGATGGCAAAATGCGTTTAACAGATGTTGCTAATACCGAGCAACTTTTTAGATTAATTCAAAGTATTCCTTCTCCAAAAGCAGAACCTTTTAAATTATGGATTGCTAAAGTTGCTCGTGAACGAATTGATGAAATTGAAGATCCTGAAATAGGAATAGAACGTCTAATGGAAACTTATCTTAAAAAAGGATATAGTAAAGAATGGATTAACCAACGTTTAAAGAGTATAGAAGTTAGAAAAGAACTTACAGATGAATGGGAAAATAGAGGTGTAAAAAAAGGTCAGGAATATGCTATTCTTACCGATGAAATTACTAAAGCTTGGAGTGGTTTTTCAGTAAAACAATACAAAAACTTTAAAAGTTTAAAAAAAGAAAATCTACGTGACAATATGAGTAACCTTGAGTTAGTCCTTAATATGTTGGCTGAAGCTACTACTGCCGAAATAAGTAAAGAGAAATAACCCAAAACATTTACTGAAAATAAAAAAATTGCCAATCAAGGAGGTACTATTGCAGGAAATACTCGCAGGGAAATTGAAGAAAAAACAGGTAAAAAAGTAGTCACAAAGTTAAATGCTAAAAACTATATAGACAGTAAAAACAAATTAAAATGAAAATATTAGCAAACGATGGAATTGCCCCTATAGGCAAACAACAACTAGAAGCAGCAGGATTTACTGTTGTAACAGAAACTGTTCCTCAAAACGATTTAATTCAAACTATAAATAAAGAAAATTATGTAGCTCTTTTGGTAAGAAGTGCTACAACTGTGAGAAAAGATATTATTGATGCTTGTCCAGGGTTAAAATTAATCGGACGTGGTGGTGTTGGAATGGACAATATTGATGTTGCTTATGCTAAAGAAAAAGGATTGCACGTAATCAACACTCCGGCTTCTTCCTCTCAATCGGTTGCTGAGTTGGTGATGGCTCATTTATTTGGTGCTGTACGTTTTGTTTACGATGCCAACCGACAAATGCCTTCAACTGGTGTTACTGAATTTAAAACCTTAAAGAAAAAATATGCGAAAGGGATAGAACTAAGAGGAAAAACGCTTGGAATTATTGGTTTCGGAAGAATTGGACAGGCAACGGCAAGTTATGCCTTAGGCTGTGGAATGAATGTTATTTATACCGATCCGTTTGCAGAAAAAGCTACTATTAATATAAAAGTTGGAAACCAACATGTTGCTGTTGAATTAACTTCTTCTACTAAAGATGAGGTGCTGACGAAAGCAGATTTTATCTCGTTACATGTTCCAAAATTAGACCAACCAGCCATTGGAAATGATGAGTTTGCTATAATGAAAGATGGTGTAATTATCGTTAATGCTGCTCGTGGTGGTGTGGTAGATGAGGCTGCATTAATTACCAATTTAAACTCAGGAAAAGTGGCTCATGCAGCGTTAGATGTTTTTGAAAACGAACCCACTCCAAGAGAAGATGTATTGAAACACCCAAAAATTTCATTGACTCCACATATTGGTGCTGCCACGTTGGAAGCTCAAGACAGAATTGGTGAAGAATTGGCTAGTCAGATAAAAGCGTTATTATTATAAAAAAACATTTATTTAGAACACAGATGACACTGATTTAACCGATAAGCACAGATTTTTTCTCATCCGTTAAAATCTGTAGCATCCGTGTAATCAGTGTTCTATTTTATAAGCTAATATGGCAAAAATAATTCCCTTCAAAGCAATACGTCCAACCAGAGATAAAGCCTACTTAGTATCGAGTATGCCTGCTAATATCTACAAAAAACATTTGCTCGAAGCAAAACTTGAAAGCAATCCTTACACTTTTTTGCATGTAATTAACCCAGAATTTAGAGCCGATAACAAAACCCAACCTAACTCTGTAGAACGCTTCGAAAAAGTAAAAGAAAAATTTGATGAATTTAGAACAAACGGAATTCTAATTCAGGATAAAAAAGAGCATTATTACCTTTATCGACAAATTACACCAACAAATACTTATGTTGGTGTAATTGCTGGTATTTCTGTTGATGATTATCTCAATGGAAACATTAAAATTCATGAACAAACTTTAACGCATCGTGAAGAAATTTTTAAACTTTATTTAAATGTCTGCCAGTTTAATGCAGAGCCTGTTTTACTTACATATCAAGATAACGCTACAGTTAACAACATCATAAACAAATATTTAAATCAACGCTCCGAATACGAATTTTGTACAACCCACAAAATCAAACAAGATTTATGGCTCATTGACAATCAGGATGATATTGCTGCTATTACAAAAGAATTTTCAACTATTAACTCCATTTACGTTGCTGATGGGCATCATCGTTCAACATCATCCGTGCTATACGCTAAAGGCAAACGAGTAGAAAATCCTTCCACATCCACTAATGAACCTTATAATTACTTTTTGGCCTTTTTTATTGCTGAAAGTGAATTAAATATTATGGAATACAACCGCACAGTGAGTGATTTGAATGGATTAACTACTTCTGAATTTCTAGAAAAAATTACAGCTTATTTTAGTGTAGAATTGCAACAAAAACGATTTACTCCTACCCAAAAACATCATTTTTCAATGTTTATAGATGGAAAATGGTATTTGTTAAAAGCTAAAAAAGATAGTTTTGATGAAACCAATGTTGTTAGTAGTTTAGATGCTCAAATTTTATCTACTAATTTACTGAAACCTGTCTTAGGAATTCATGATTTAAAAACAGATAATCGAGTTGGTTTTATTGAAGGTTACAAAGGATCTAAAGCACTCAAAAAAGCTGTTACTAAACACAACGCAAAAGTAGCTTTTGGTTTGTTTCCTGTTTCTATTGATGAACTTAAACATATTGCAGATAACAATGAAATTATGCCACCAAAAAGTACATACATTGAACCAAAAATGAGAAGTGGTTTGACGATTTATAGTTTAGCCCCTTAAAGCCCCTCTCTTTCACACTTGCTCGCTCCAAAGTCCACTGGACTTTGTCCCCCAAAAAGAGGAGGAGTTGCTGTCGCACAAAGCCAATTAGAACTGTCATTCTGAATAAAAATTTTCATTCCGAAGTATGAGGAATAGAAAAATGAAGTGATGAATCTTTTTACTCCTCAACAGAAAAACTAATACAGATTATACATTCAATATAGTCCAATTTCAGTTATCGCTTCATTAAACTATTTTTATGTTATATCGGTATTAACCATTGTAAAATTATATTTTAGTCCAAACTAAAATATAATTACAATTGGTATAACTTTGCTCC
>PCUH01000096.1:11031-11662 GCA_002770955.1 Flavobacteriales bacterium CG18_big_fil_WC_8_21_14_2_50_32_9
AAGAACTAACCGAAAAATACGAAAGCTTACCTAAAGATATTGAGTGGCACATGATTGGTCATTTGCAAAGCAACAAAGTAAAATATATTGCTCCTTTTGTTAGCCTCATTCATGGTGTGGATAGTTTTAAACTTTTAGAAGAAATCAATAAACGAGCTGCTCAAAACGAAAGAGTAATTAATTGTTTGTTGCAAATTCACATTGCCGAAGAAGATACCAAATTTGGCTTTGATGATAAAGAAGTGATGGAACTCATTAAAAGTGAAGCATTCCAACAATTAAAAAATATAAAAATTGTTGGTTTAATGGGTATGGCAACATTTACCGATAACGAACAGCAAATCCGAAAAGAATTTAGAAGTTTAAAAAACTTATTTGATAAATTTCAAATCTACTATCTCCAATTTCAAATTTTAAGTATGGGCATGAGCGGAGATTACCAAATCGCCATTGAAGAAGGAAGTACTATGATTCGTTTAGGAAGTAGTATATTTGGAGAAAGAAATTACCATTAATTATGAATCAATATTTAGCATTACTCAGAGGTATTAATGTTGGTGGTAACAACATCATCAAAATGGTGGACTTAAAAGCTTGTTTTGAAAAAATGGGCTTTACTGACGTAAAAACA
>PCUH01000138.1:0-296 GCA_002770955.1 Flavobacteriales bacterium CG18_big_fil_WC_8_21_14_2_50_32_9
ACTAATTTTTTCAATATATTTTTTAATGATATTTGCAATATTGTTTAGAATAGCTATTAAGAATACGGATAAACAATAGATTTATAGTTCAATTTTATTAGCTAGCGTAGAGAACACATGACATAAAAAGATGAATTGATGAATTTGTAGATTTTTTAGAAAAGTTTAATGTACCTTATGACGAGCAATATATTTTTGAGGATTTGATATGAAATGTACCGAACCTATGGCTCTAAGTATGGTGGGACAACTCATAATGCTGGAATAAATTCCAGCTTAACAAAACATACCGAGCC
>PCUH01000138.1:331-10339 GCA_002770955.1 Flavobacteriales bacterium CG18_big_fil_WC_8_21_14_2_50_32_9
GGTTGGTTAATTTTGTAACAATGGACTTTAGTCCATTGTGAGAGAGAGAAACAAGACATAAACAAGTTCCGTAGGAACGATAAATATAGTAACAATGGACTTTAGTCCGTTGTGAGAAAAGTAAAACATAAAACAAGTTCCGTAGGAACGATAAATATAGTAACAATAGACTTTAGTCCATTGTGAGAGAGAGAAACAAGACATAAACAAGTTCCGTAGGAACGATAAATATAGTAACAATGGACTTTAGTCCGTTGTGGGAAAAGTAAAACATAAAACAAGTTCCGTAGGAACGGCATATAAAACAAAATGGCAAATACCTATCATCAAGTTTATATTCAAGCAGTATTTGCAGTAAAATACAGAGCAGCAGTAATTGACAAAAGTTGGCGACCAACTTTATTGGGTGTAATCGGAAATCTAATAAATGAAATGGGCTGTAAAACAATCATTGTAAATGGTGTAGAAGACCATATTCATTGTTTTTTGGGATTAAAACCTGTAGTTTCAATATCAGAATTAATGAAAACAGTAAAAGCAAAATCATCGAAGTATGTGAATGACCACCATTTAACAAAGCATCGATTTGAGTGGCAGGTAGGATATGGCGTGTTTTCCTACAGCCAGTCGCATATTGATAATGTTTGTCATTATATTGCCAACCAAGAGGAGCATCATAAAAAACAAACATTTAAAACAGAGTATTTAGATTTTTTAGAAAAGTTTAATGTACCTTATGACGAGCAATATATTTTTGAGGATTTGATATGAAATGTACCGAACCTATGGCTCTAAGAAAAAAAAAGAAGACCCAGAGGGTCGGTTAATATTGTAACAACTGACATTAGTCAGTTGATTTAGTCAGTCGATTGATGTTGATGTAATAAAGGACTTTAGTCCGATTTAATAGTATAATGACAGAAAACCAGGATGTAATTGAAGTAATTGGAGCAAGGGTTCATAACTTAAAAAATATTTCCATAAACATTCCTAGAAATCAATTGGTTGTTATAACAGGTGTAAGTGGAAGCGGTAAGTCATCACTTGCATTTGATACCATTTATGCTGAAGGACAACGTAGGTATTTAGAGACTTTTTCTGCTTATGCTCGCCAGTTTTTAGGCACGATGGAACGTCCTGATGTAGATAAAATTAACGGTTTAAGCCCTGTTATTGCTATCGAACAAAAAACCATAAGTAAAAACCCTCGCTCCACCGTTGGGACAATTACCGAAGTCTATGATTTTTTTAGACTATTGTTTGCCCGAGTTGCTAATGCCTACTCTTACAACACAGGTGAGTTAATGGTGAAATTCACAACGCAACAAATTGTTTCGCTAATTTTTGAAAAATACGATAATCAAAAAGTGTTTTTATTGGCACCCATTGTCAGAGGAAGAAAAGGACATTACAAAGAACTTTTTACTCAATTTTTAAAACAAGGTTTTTTAAAAGCCCGAATTGATGGCGAAATTGTTGAAATATCACCAAATTTACAACTTGATCGCTATAAAATTCACGATATTGAACTGGTTGTTGATCAGCTAAAAGTGAATGAAAAAGACAAAACGCGCATCACCAATTCTGTTGAAACTGCCCTTAAAATGGGGGGAGATACCATTATGCTTTGTGAATATGCTACCGAAAATACACCACCGAAAATAACATTACTTAGTAAAAAATTAATGTGTCCAACCACTGGAATTGCTTATGACGATCCTGAACCTAATTTGTTTTCATTTAATTCTCCTTATGGAGCTTGTAGTAAATGCAATGGAATTGGAGTTGTTTCGGAAATTGACATCAAAAAAATTATCCCAAATGCAAACTCAACCATAAAAAAAGGAGGTATAATTCCGTTAGGCGAATATAAAAATAATTGGACGTTTAAGCAAATTGAAGCCATTGGCAAAAAATTTAATTTCACATTAACCACTCCTTTAAAAAGCATTTCAGACGAAGCCATAGATTTGTTGCTCAATGGTTCTCCAGAAAAAATTACCTACACCCAACAAATGGATGGTATTTCTAATGATTATACTTTTGAATTTGAAGGGATTATCAATATCATTTTACGCCAACGTGAAGATAGTAATTCTGCATCTATGGAAAGGTGGGCAGCAAGTTTTATGAACAAGGTTCTCTGCCCAACCTGTAATGGAAGCAGATTGAAACAACAAACTCATTTTTTTAAAATTGACGATAAAAATATTGCCGACATTTCAAAAATGGATTTAGTTTCTTTATATGATTGGACAACAAGCTTATCCAAAAAAACTTCAATAATTTCGGCTAAACAACAGCTTATTGCAGAAGAAATTCTCAAAGAAATAAACAAACGAATTAAATTTTTATTAGATGTTGGATTAACTTATCTTTCGCTCAATAGAAATGCAGGTTCGCTTTCTGGAGGTGAAGCTCAACGTATTCGGTTGGCAACTCAAATAGGATCGCAATTGGTTAATGTGTTGTACATTTTAGATGAGCCAAGCATAGGTTTACACCAGCGAGATAATGCCCGGTTAATTACTTCTCTAAAAGAATTGAGAGACTTAGGAAATTCAATAATTGTGGTAGAACACGACAAAGAAATTATGTTAGCATCTGATTATATTATAGATATTGGACCTAAAGCTGGAATTAATGGCGGAAATATTGTGTCAGCAGCCATACCTAAAGAATTTGTTAAACAAAAAACAACCACAGCCCAATTTTTAAATAATGAATTACAAATAGAAATTCCAACGAAAAGAAGAAAAGGAAACGGTAATTTTATTGAACTAAAAGGAGCTATGGGCAACAACCTCAAAAATGTTGATTTAAAAATTCCTTTAGGGTGTTTAATTTGCGTTACAGGAGTTTCGGGAAGTGGAAAATCTACCTTAATTAATGAAACACTCTACCCCATTTTAAATCAATTTATCTATAAATCGGTTAAAAAACCTATGCCCTATAAATCTATAAAAGGATTGGAACATATTGATAAAGTGATAGATGTAAGTCAATCTCCCATAGGAAGGACACCAAGGTCAAATCCATCAACCTATACAGGTGTTTTTACCGATATTCGATTGTTATTCAGTAATTTGCCTGATGCAAAAATTAGAGGATATAAACCAGGTAGGTTTTCTTTTAATGTGAAAGGAGGAAGGTGTGAATCTTGCCAAGGAGCTGGAGTTAAAACCATAGAAATGAATTTTTTGCCCGATGTGTATGTACATTGCGATGCGTGTAATGGAAAACGCTATAACCGAGAAACATTAGAAGTTCGTTACAAAGGTAAATCAATTAGCGATGTATTGAACATGAACATTCATCAAGCTGTTCAGTTTTTTGAAAATCACCCAGCAATTTTACAACGAATAAAAACATTAGAAGATGTGGGTTTGGGATATATCAATTTAGGACAAGCATCCACAACCTTGTCGGGTGGAGAAGCTCAACGAGTTAAATTAGCTACAGAGTTATCAAAAAAACAGACAGGAAAAACATTTTATATTATGGATGAACCCTCTACTGGGTTGCATTTTGAAGATATAAAAGTGTTGATGGATGTTGTTAATAAATTAGTACAAGCAGGTAATACAGTTTTAATTATTGAACATAATTTAGACATCATTAAAATAGCAGACCATATAATTGATATTGGACCTGATGGCGGAGATGGAGGTGGTGAAATTGTTGCAGTTGGATCGCCTGAAGAAATAATTAAAAATAAAAAAAGTTACACAGGAAAATACCTTAAAGAAGAACTAAACTCAGACTTTATAGATAGACTTAATTAATATTAATAGTGAGAATATGGAAGATAAAAATAAAATAGAAGATAATTTTAAAAACAAAGACTGGAATGAAATAAAAGCAAATGATTCTTGGGCAATTTTTAAAATAATGGCTGAGTTAGTAGATGGTTTTGAAAAATTAGCCAAAATTGGACCTTGCGTAACCATTTTTGGTTCAGCTCGAACAAAACCTGATAATAAATATTACAAAATAGCAGAAGAAATAGCATTTAAATTAGCAAAAGGTGGTTATGGAGTAATTACCGGTGGAGGGCCAGGGATTATGGAAGCAGGAAATAAGGGTGCTTTTGAATCAGAAGGAAAATCAGTAGGACTTAATATTGATTTACCATTCGAACAATCTCATAATGATTTTATTGATCCAGACAAATTAATGACTTTCGACTACTTTTTTGTGCGAAAAGTAATGTTTGTGAAATACTCACAAGGATTTATAGTATTGCCCGGTGGTTTTGGAACACTTGATGAACTTTTTGAGGCAATAACACTTATTCAAACACATAAAATAGGTCGTTTTCCAATAGTGTTAGTAGGAAAAAAATACTGGAAAGGTTTGTTAGATTGGGTAAAAGATGCCATGTTAGAACAAGAAAACAATATTAGTCCAAAAGATTTAGACTTAATTAATTTGGTCGATACGGCTGATGAAGCAGTTAAATGCATTTCAGATTTCTATGATGATTATTTATTGAAACCTAATTTCTAATGAGTTATTAACAATTATCAGTTCAAAAGAGATTCGTGTTTAAAGAGAAATAGAAATAATATTATTCTATGTTTGTCGTGATTCTGTTATAAACATTTGTTAATAACTGAAGAAAAAGTTAGGAATATCAATTTTTTGTTTTATTTTTATTGTCTGAAACGCAATAAATTAAAAATTATGATAAAAAAATACGCTTTATTATCAGTTATTTTTGCACTTTTTATAGTGCAATCAACCTTTGCTCAATCTGAGAAAGAAAAAGGTAGTGGACTAAAATATATACCTTCAATTGGAGCTAATTTTGGTACATTGTCCTATATGGGCGATATTGAAGGCTCAAAAGGTTCAACAGTATTTACATATTGGCGACCAGCTTATGGTATTTATTTAGAAAAGAAAATAGGTAGTTTTATTGGAATATCTGCCAACGGAACTTTTGGTAAAATTTCAAAAAGCCAATTGGATGATAATGTTTTTTCAAACTTTGAATCTAGCATTATGCATTTAGATGTAAATTTATTGTTTGATTTTGATAATGGTAAAATAATTCATAAAGAATCTGTTTTTTCACCATTTTTATCAGTTGGTTTTGGATATCTATCTTTCGATCCTAAAAGTGATTTATATGATAAAAATGGAATTTTTTATAATCATTGGAGCGATGGTACATTACGAGATATTCCTGAGTTAACACCAGGAGCTGATACAGCATCTACTATTTTGATTAGAGATTTTACTTATGAATCTAATTTAAAAGATAGTGTGTCTGGTTTGGCAACCACTACCTTTACAGTTCCTTTGCGTTTTGGTCTTAAATTTAAACTTTCGCAAAATCTTCACGCAAGAGCTACACTTGCATATATTCTTGTGTTTTCTGATGATTTAGATGGTATTCAAGCAGGAGGAAATGATAAATTATTCCAAACATCTTTTGGACTTCAATATAATTTTGCAGGAAAATCAGAATCTACAGATAAGTATAAGGATTTTGATTTTTCTAGCCTAGATAAAGATGATTCTGATGCAGATGGTGTAGTTGATATTGATGATTTATGCCCTAGAACTCCTAAAGGAGTTGAAGTTGATAAAACGGGTTGTCCTATTGATACTGATGGAGATGGTGTTCCTGATTATTTAGATAAAGAACCTAATACTCCTGAAGGAACATTAGTAAATAAAGATGGTATTACACTAACAGATGAAATGATTGCTACACAACATGCCATGAAAGATTCTGTGGAAGTAGTATATAAATCATTTACTGCAGATGATTTGAATGATGAAGAAATGGAAGAGATTCAACGTATGTATGAACAAAGCAACAATACTAAACTCACATCTTCAAAACTACCATCAAAATTTGCTCCTTTAGATATGGATAAAGATAATTATCTTTCAGCAAAAGAAATAACCAATGCAATTGATCAATTTTTTGAAGGAGAAAATAACCTAACAGCTAAAGATTTAAATGAATTGATAGATTTTTATTTCGAACAGTAAACCTATAAATTATGATAAAACAGTTTTTTCTTTTAATAAACATTATAAGTATCTTCTTTTATCAACTGTTTTTTTCATCAGATGTTTCTGTTAAACAAACGCTGCCTAGTACAATTGCTCCAAATGGAGAAGTTACGGTTACATTTACCATCACCAAAGGAGATGTGGCTGGATTTGCTATGTTGAAACAAACAATTCCATTAGGTTTTGTTGTTGAACCCATTGAGAACAAAGGAGCAACATTTTCTTTTAAAGATCAAATTGTTAAATATATATGGATGTCACTTCCACAAGATAATGAGTTTACAATTTCATACAAATTAAAAAATGTTTCTCAAGATGCAGGAAATTATTCTTTAGACGGTAAATTCTCTTATTTGGCAGATAATGAAAAAAGTAATATTGATATCCCTTCAGCTAATTTTTCAGTTTCAAGCGGTGAGGAATTACCTCAAATAGTAAATGAAACAGAAACAAAAACAGAAGAACCTACATCAACTTCAAAAACTGAAATTGCTGAGTTATCAATAGATAGAACAATTGATAAAATAAGTGAGAATAAATTTAAAGTTTCTATAACTATTTCTAAGCAAAATGTAGATGGGTTTGCTAAATTAATAGAAACTATTCCCAATGAATTTTCTGCTTCACAAGATAAATCACAAGGAGGAATTTTCTCTTTCGAAAATGGTGAGGTTAAACTATTATGGCTAGCAATTCCTACTCAAGAAAATTTTACTGCTTCTTATTTTATTGAAACAACTTCTGCAAGCGGAAGTAAAAGTATTTCAGGTGTATTTTCATACCTAGAAGGAGAAGAAACAAAAAAACACTCAATTAATTCATCGTCTTTTAATGTTGACTTTAACAACGAAATTGTTGAAAATACAACTGCTAAGGAAAAACAAGAAACTTCATTACAAGAAAAAGTAACTAATGAAAATTCTAAAAATATTGATAATACTAGTAAGAAAAAAGAAGAAGACAAAAAACCTATAACAACAACACCTGCCCCAGAAACTGGAATAACCTATAAAGTTCAAGTGGGAGCATTTAGAGAAAATATTGTTGTAGATAAATTTAAAAAGAAATTCAATCTAAAAGAAAATATTAATTTAGAAAATCATGAAGGTTGGACAAAGCTAACTACAGGTTCATTCAATGAGTATAAATCAGCAAGAGACAAAAGAAATATGGTAAGGAATAATGTGAAAACCGCTTTTGTTACTGCTTATAATAAAGGAAATCGAATAACCGTTCAAGAAGCACTTATGGTCTCTAATCAAAAATGGCTAAAATAATAATTCATTATTTTTCTTGATTTGTATCTTTATTTTTCTATTTTCGTAGAGTAAATGCAGTTTTTCAATCATGAGAAAATATATTAGTACTTTCATCTTAACTTTAGTTTGTGTGTTTTCTGCTTTTTCACAAAGTACTGAAACGATTGGAGATTCAACATCATCATCTAAAACTATAAATACACCAACCAACCTTTTTTCGCCTACAATTGGCTTAGGAGTTGGTAATTTTAAGTTTTATGGAGATGTTCTAGATGCTCGTAGAGGAACTCCATTTATCAGCAATATAGCTTATGACCTTCATATCAAACAACGAATAAATTCCTATTTAACTGCTAAATTTTATGTACTTTTTGGAAGAGTAAGTGCAAATGAGCGTTCCCAAAATAGAAACTTAAATTTCGAGTCGAAATTAACAACTGGTGGCTTTGCTTTAATGTATGATTTTGGTAATTTTTTACCTGAAAAAAGGAGTATTAGTCCATTTGTTTCATTAGGAATTGAATCAGTTGAATTTCTTTCTAAAACCGATTTGTTCGATGAATTTGGAAATCGATATAATTATTGGTCTGATGGTTCTATCAGAAACTTACCTCAAGACGACCCAAATGCGTCAAGTGCAATTGTGATACAAAGAGACTATGTTTATGAAACCGATATTAGAGAATCTAACTTTGATGGATTGGGTAAATATCCTGAAAGAACTTTTGCAATTCCATTTGGTGCAGGTGTTGTGATGCACACTACAAAAAACATTGATTTTACCTTGGGTTTAACAATGCACTTCACTTTTACTGATTTAATTGATGGAGTTGTTAAAGACAGTAAAGGAGATAGAATAGGCAACCAATCAGGAAATAAAGGAAATGATAAATTCTTGATGAGTTCTTTTGCAATAAGTTATAATTTTCAAAATCATGATAAATCTGAACAAATTAAAGATTTTGATGCTCCTATTGATTATTTAGCCTATGATATGGATGATGAAGATGGAGATGGTGTAATTGATTTCTTAGATGAATGTCCATGGACGCCTTCTGGGGTTAAAGTAGATGAAAAAGGTTGTCCTTTAGATGGAGATGGAGATTTTGTGCCAGATTATAAAGACGATGAAGTGGAATCGAGAAAAGATGCAATTGTTTCTCCTACTGGTGTTGAGTTAACTGATGAAATGATAGAAGATGCCTACCTACACTATATGGATACTACAGGTGCTTTTGGAGACGTTGAGAATAGAATAATTACAGTTGGTGAAAAATCTAAAGCTAAACCTAAAACATATAAAGTTCAAATTGGTGCTTTCACAGAAGCTATTGATGCTGATTTAGTGGATAAATTCTTAGGTATATCTGATGTGGAAATTAATTCTTTTGATGATAGCTTAACAGTAATTACTGTTGGAGATTACAATAATTTACCTGAAGCTGTTCAGCGAAAAATGATATTAACTAAAGAAGGTTTTGATGCAGCAATAGTGGTTGAAGAAGATGATAATGGAAAATTCGTTTCTGTGGGTGATGAAGCAAATAACATGAATGTTGATGATGTACAAAGTTCTCCAATTAATTCTCAAGGATTAATTTTTAGGGTTCAATTGGGAGCATTTTCAAAACGATTACCAAAAGGAAGTTACAATAATTTAAAGGATATTATTGAATTAAAAGCTGATGATGGTTTATATAAATATTTATACCCTAGTTCATATAAAACAGTTGAAGAAGCTGCTAAACAAAAAATAAATTTAGCCATTACTTATGGAGTGAAAGATGCATTTATTGTTGCTTACAAAGATGGAAAACGAATTACATTGAAAGAGGCTGGGGTTATAACTTCTGCAAATGAGAGTAATATTAAAAAGAAAGAGAAAACCTATGATAAAAACAAAATATCTTATAAAGTTCAAATAGGTTCATATAAAAATCAATTACCAACAGAGGTTCTTACTAAATTTATGTCATTGAAGGGAGTAGAACAAGTTCAAATAGAAAATGGATTAACGCGCTATTCAGTAGGTAATTTTAAAACTTATGCAGAAGTAGAAGCTTTTAAAAATGAAATAGTAAGTAAAGGAATAACAGGTGCTTTTGTAATTTCACTTCATGGAGACGAATTAATCCCCGTAAATAAAGCCAAAGAGTTATTGGGAGAATAAAAGTTAGAAGTGCTTGAATTACTTTTTTTAAGCCCTCTTAGTCTCCCTCACTTTTGCTCAGCTTCAGACATAAGGACAGTAAGGAGAGGGCTATTTTTTTAAGTTATTCTCATAAATAGTTATCCATTCTTTTGCACTCATTTTTTGCATCAGCTCACCAATGAGTTTGTAGGGAATGTCGTTCAGCTTTTTAAAACGAACGCAACTTTTTCCCATGTCCAGTTTTTGCTTACAGTGCTTGGGATATTCGCTAACGAACCAGTTCAATAATTTGGGGTCGGAATAAATACCCATGTGGTAAAAATTAATAGAATTTTTTTGTGAAGCAATTCCTGCAAATGGGAGTGGTTCGCTTGGTTTACAATGGTAGCCCGCAGGGTAAAGTGTATGCGGAACAACATAACCCAAGCCACCATAGCTAATGGCTGCTTCAAAACCCTTAGGTAGGTTTTTTACAATAACATCGTGTAGTTTGTTAAAATGCTCTGCCCTGTCCTCAGGAAGGTTGGTCAGAATTTCCTTTACCGTTTTTCCAGTTGCTTTCAT
>PCUH01000138.1:10365-10614 GCA_002770955.1 Flavobacteriales bacterium CG18_big_fil_WC_8_21_14_2_50_32_9
ATAAAGTTACTTATTCTTTATTATGTAGGCTTCTCTGAAAGTAGTTCAATTTAAATTTAGTATGCCACTAGCGGGAGGCTTGTGGCAGCGAGGGCATACTTAGATAAATGTTGGGCGTTCGTTTTTTTGTTTGCTGTTGTCTGTTTCATTTTTAGTCGTATATTTGTAACCATTGTATAAGCAATATTGCGTCTGTTTTTTAGCTATTAATTTTCTCTAAAGGCTTTGCCCTTCCTTTTTATACTCCCC
>PCUH01000167.1 GCA_002770955.1 Flavobacteriales bacterium CG18_big_fil_WC_8_21_14_2_50_32_9
TGTTTTTGATTTTCAACTAAAGAACTTGTTTTTGATATAATTATAAAAAACACACCAACCATTGTCGTATGAAGAAGCAAAAATGTAATTACAAAAACTGTTATTTTTTGTCTGTTTGTCATTAAAATCTAAAGTAATAAAAATTAGCACTTTCGTTAACTGAAAAAATTAAAATAATAAAAATTAAAAGAACATAAAAACTAATTCTAAAGTAGCTATTTTTTATGCTGTCAAAAGGATGAAATTTTCCATTTTTTGAAAAATAATTAATACCTTCAGTTATAAAAAAAGTTGTTCCTACAATAATAAATGCATCTAATTTGAAATTAAAATCACTAAAAAAATGAAGTAGTTTTTTAATAATTATAGTGAGATCATTAAAATCTGTTATTCGAGCAAATATTGCTACAGATAGAAATAAAGAAAATGTAACGAATTTAAATATAAACCGAGGAATTAATTTGTCATTAGTGAAATTAATTTTATTAAAAAATTTGTAACGTAAATTCTTAGTTGATGCATCTAAAATCATATAAATACCAGCTATCAGACCAAAAAAGAAAAAATTATTTGATGCACCATGCCATAGTCCAATAATAATAAAAACAAAAAGCACATTAAAAAGTGTTTTTAAATTATTGTTTTTTACAACACCACCCATAGGAATGAAAAGATAGTTCTTAACCCAAATAGATAAAGTAGCGTGCCACCTTCTCCAAAACTCTCTTACGTTTATTGATGAAAATGGCTTAAAGAAGTTTTGACTTAATTTAATTCCAAAATATCTTGCAGACCCCATAGCAATATCACAATAAGCAGAAAAGTCTATATACACATAATATACAAAACCAACAATTGCAAGATAAACTTCGAACCCTTTTGTTTCAGGTGAATCTAATCGATTAAAAACATTATCTACAAAAATGACCAAACTATCTGCAATAACAATCTTTTTAAAAAAACCTAACAGAATTAGTTTACTTCCCTCAGAAAAATTAGCCCAACTTAATGTTACCTTATTTTTAAACTGAGGAATTAAAAAACCAGGAGATTCTATTGGTCCTGCAACTAATTGCGGAAAAAATGATATATAAAGAGCAAAATGCCCTAAATGAGTTTCTCTTTTTATCCTTTCTTTATATACATCAACAATATAACTAATACCTTGAAAAGTATAAAAAGAAATGCCAATAGGTAATATTAGGCTTCCGAAAGACCAACTAAATGTAGTATTATTTCCTGTAAATAAACCCAATACATCATTTACAATTTGATGGAACCATTCAACATATTTAAAAAACAATAGATGAGAAAGTACTATGACTACTGCTAAAATAAGAATGGTTTTGGATTTTTTGTTATGAAGTATGTATCCCGCAAAATAGGCTACCAATGTTATACTAAACATTAATAACAAAAATGTAGGCTCATAAAAACCATAAAAAAAGTAACTTGCTGATAATAATAAAATCCACCGATATTTATGATTAATTAAATAATATGCACCAACAATTAAAGGCAAAAATAATATGTACCAAATGGTATTAAATCCCATATATTAACTTCTAAAAATAATTTTTTTCAATTTATAAGGAAGGGAGTAATAAGGAAAATAATATAGTACAACAGAAAGTATAAATAAAGGATATGTTGTTACAATTCTAAGATATGCCCAATTTTTTTCTAATAAGTTAGCTTTTGATAAGCTTGTATAGCTAAACTCTTTTGCAGTTTTAGAACAAAAAATTTCTATTAAAATTAAATCTTGTTTAGAAAGTTTATCTGTCCAATAATTTATTCTTTCATTGTTTAAAGGCATTTTAAGGCGATGATGCATTTCAATTATTTTGTCTTTTGCTGCTTGAGGTAAATCTGCTTTTTCAAACTTTTTCATAACTGAGTTTTCGTGGGTATGTAGCATTTTTTCATCAAAAGCAATATTTAAAAAGTCTGTAATTTTATTCAATGTTTCTTTTGGTTGTCCAACGATAGCCTCATACTTAACTCTTGTAAACTTTTCCGGAAATTTTTGTTCGTATTTTAGTATTGAAGTATAATATAACCTCCAAGATGCTGCATAAGAAACCATTAGCTTACTTATAGTGCCTTCAGTATGTTTTTTTCTTGAAACGATGTTGTCTCTAAAATCACGTGTTAATATTATAAATTTTGCATCAGGAAAAAGAGTGATTAAATCTTTAATATAAAGACTATAAACGGGGTTTTTGTCAACAAATACTTTTATTTTATTTTTATCTTTAGCAAAATTATTATGGAGATAAACTTCCTTGCAAAGCTTTTGATAACTAATGTGGCTTTCATTTACATTATATTTTTCCAAAAAGCTTAAATCTGGTTTCCAAATACTTTGTGTGTGGTTATGATTTAATGTAAATAGCGTTTTAAATTCAGCAATTAAGTTACTACCAGAAAGGTTTGAAAGGTTTTTACCAAATAAGATAAAATTATTTTCGGGAGCAGCCGAGATGCATGGATTTCCATTTAACATATCAGTAAGTAATGTAGTCCCCGATCTTCCAATCCCAACAATAAAGCAGGGAGTAATATCTAAGTTATTTTTTTGAAATTCCATTCCTTACTGTTTCAATTCGTTCAATGTGTTTTCTAAATCTTTTTACTTTAAATTTTATAGGTAAATAGAATGTAGTTTTATCTTTTAGTCGTTCAATTAAAACAATGAAATTGAAATAAATTGTTTTAATGAATAAGCTTATTTTTTTATGAGCAGTTATATTTGTTTGAGGTTTATAGCCAAGTTTTTCACCAAATTTCTTGCAAATATAATCACTTAGAATTAGTTGTTCATGAGTAAGGTTTGTTTTCCAACTATCTAATCTATTTGTGTTTATAGGCTTTGTTAAGTCGCTATATTTCTTCTTTATTAAGTCGTTATATTTTTTATTAAGTAGTTCTGAAGAATAGTTTGTTAAATCACCAACAATTGCTTGTTTTTCATTCGTTTGTAGATTGTTTGTTGAATATTTCTCTATTTTTAGGAAGGAAAATATTTGATTCAATGTATTTTCAGGATGATTTACTAACTCTTCGTATTTAATTTTTAACACTTGGCTTTGGTGTTGATTCTCAAACCTTAAGGCTTTACTCATATAATAATTCCATCTTATAGCATTATAAGCTACCGAAGGAGGTCGTATATGTATACTTTCTATTCTTGATAAAATATTTGCACGGTAATCTCGGGTAATAAATATAAATTTTGCATTAGGATTTAATTCTAATAATTTTTCGCAATAAAGAGTGCTAGAAGGATTTTTATCTATAATTATTGGTGCATTAACAGAATTATTTGTTTTGTGTTTAAAAAAATTATAGAAATGCTTACAAAGTTCATGATAACTACCCATAAAAGGTTGTTTTAAAAAATCATCTTCTTTAGTTAACGTATAATCATACCCAATGTAAGGCTGTAATCTATTAAATAAATGGTTAAATTCATGAATAAGCAGAAGCTCGGAAGGTTTAAAATAGGTTTTGTTTTTAAATGAATTATAAAAGAAAATAACGAAGTAATTTTCTGGTATGGTGTTGATTTCAGGATGAACCCCTAAAATAGAAGTGAGTAAGGTAGTTCCAGAGCGACCAATTCCTATTATATAATTTACTTCTATATTGCCCATATATACTTTAAGGTAAATAGCTGAATTTTAGCTGCAAGGTAATAATTATTGATGATATTGTTATTGTCAATAATAAAATCATTTCATTATTAAAGAGTGTATTTTGGTAAACACATAAACAGGTATGGCAAAAGTATTCATCATCCATTTTCTTATAAAAGCCGGAATATGGTATAATATTGCTGTTTTTTGAAATGCATATTGAATTAAAAGGGAAGCTAGCATTTGGGCTGAAATCCATTTGGTTTTATGTTGGAATTCAGGTCTAATAATATCTAATATTAAAACAATTCTTTTTTCATTGGTGTTGTTCCACGCTAAATGAAGGTGAGCATCACAAAAAGCAAACGGAACACCTTCCTGCCATGATATTTCTTTATTGAGTACTTTAAAACCGCAATCGGGCAATTTTACCGGGACTAAAAGTGGTAAATGAACTCTATACATTGCATTTGAATCTCCAGTATGAGGTTTTAATTGAGTTTGCTTACTAAGTTGACTAAAAGATGCGGAAACTAAATAGGGTATTTGTTTGATTATGTTGGTGGTAAGTGGAAATTTTTTTTGATTTTTTTTATAGTTCAACAACCAAAATTTAAACGGAAGTATTTTCCAATTAGTAGGTTGGTTTGCAAATGTTTTATTGTAATAAGGAATGAATTTTTGTTCGTCAGCATTTAGTAACTCCTTTTGAATTAATGGATAATTGTCTTTTAAAAGTTTATACCAACTGGTATGTTCAATATCAAAAAAAGGAGGTTCGCTGCCATTATAAGCACCGTTTGAAGAAAAAGAAAACCATATTTTATTTAAGTCGGACTTCAATTATGTTTTTTTATTACACCATGTTTTTTTTGATATGGATAGAGTAAAAATAGCAAAATAAATATGGATGAATTAATTATTCTATGTATCCATTTAGGCATTTTTTTAATGAAGGAATATTGTTCAAATAGTAATTGTAAAATCAGAAAAGAACGTATTTTTAAGCAAATAGCTTTTTTTTTATGTTTATATTCACTTCTAATTACATCAAAAACAACAATTACTCTTTTTTTATCAGATAAATTCCAAGCTTCATGTTTATTGGCATCATTAAAAATTAATAGTTTGTTATTTTTCCATTCAGCATCTTGGTTATTTACTCTAAAACCACATTTTTGCAAACCTTGTGGAATATCTATTCCTAAATGGCATCTATAAAAAGTATTTGAATCTCCATGATGAGCTTTAATTTTTTCTCCAGCTTCTAAAATATTAATTGATATGGATACAATTTCAGGAAAATGAGCTAAAAGATTATTAAAGACAGGAGTTAATGTTAGTGCTTCATTAATTTTTATTCCCCAAGTTAAAAAGCTAAATGTTTTCCAACCAGATTGTACTGTTAGTCCTTTAATAAAGTACCCTTTCGGGGTAAAATCTGCTGAGTTGATTATTCTAGTTATTTCTGTAGCTATCTCATTTGAGTTAGCTTCTATAGCTTTTGCCCAATCAAAATTTTCAGAAGAATAAAAATTAGGTGAATCTGAATAGTGTTCAGACGAAAAATAAGCAAACCATTCTTCTTTTAATTGTTTCAAAATAATTACCTTTAATCCTGAATTTGGTATAAGAATCAAATTTATAATAATTAATTAAGATTATAGCATAATTAGTGGTAAATCAATTATTAAATAGGTGATTAACTATGAATAATCAGGCATCAAATTTTCATCGTAATTTTTTTGAGTGGACAGAGTTATTGGAGTTAAACTGGGAAATTATAAAAGATGAATTAATGCATGTTTATTACAATCATGACCAACTACTTTATAAAAGTAATTGGTTTTTAGCTCACCCTCATTATGTAGATTCTAAAACAAATAAAGCATGGAAGACTTATGAATTTGTTTTTTTTGGAATTAAACAATTAGGTCATTGTCAGAATTGTCCAAAAACAGTTGAGTTGTTAGAAAAAATACCAAATTTAATTACCTCACAATTTTCTGTTTTAGAACCTTATACTAAAATATCACCTCATAAGGGATTTACTAAAATGGTATTGCGAAATCATTTGGCTCTAATAGTACCTTCTTCAACACTTTGTAAAATTAAAGTTGAAGATGAAGAAACTTCATGGAAAGAGGGAGAAGTTATCACCTTTGATGATAGTAAAATGCATGAGGCATGGAATTTATCAGATAAACCAAGAATGGTATTAATGATAGATGTGGCTAATCCATCTATGCCTTATTCTACAAAAGAAATTTGCAATTATAAAATAGAAAATATAGACGATCCATTTTTATTAAGTATGGCTAATAAATCAACATGGAAAAAATGGTTGAATCAAGGCTATTTTGATAGTTAAAGCAATACGTTTATCCTTTCTAAATTAAGCTCACTTTTTTCTCCATTAATAGTTAAAGAGCCATCTGTTTCTGTATAATTTCTTGCTGCTAATCTAAGATTTTTAGCTTTTTTGTTATAACATTCTTTAGTTAAAACATACCATTGGTTTTTAGCTTTTTCCTGTCCAGGAATTAATACATAACCTAGTTTTTTATTGTAGTTAATAGCTTTTGTATTGGATGGTAAAATTCTAATAAAGGATTTATCACCAATTTCTAATTCATTAAAAATAAAATCTAATAAAATTAGTGAAGCAAAAATAGGGTAAGGAGTGTTTAAGAATTGATTATCCCAAATAAAAATACCTCCTTCTCCATACTCTTCTTCTATATTAACTTCTTTGCAATTAATTACACCAATTGGGTTGTCATTAATAATAATTAAAAAATAATAGTTAAAAGGGTTGTTAACTTTTTTAAACCACTCTATTTGTTCTTTCTCAGAAATCTTTTTTTTATACCCCATATATTTTCTAATAGTTGGGTGATTCCGCCATTTCCGAATTAATTCAATATCATTTTCATTAATTCTTTTAAGAGAAATGCCATATTGATTCAATATAAAGGTCATATTTCTTCTTCTATTGAATACAATGGTCGATTATTCATTAGTTGAAACATTTTACTTAAATATTCACCTAATACACCAAGTATAAAAATAATAAGACCTGATGAAAAAAGAACACTAACTATTATTGATGTATATCCAGGAACCGCTACACCATGTATTACTTTTCTGGCAAGATAGAAAAAAGCTATTCCAAAATTTATAAATGAAAAAAAGAATCCAAAATATTTAATCATTTTTAAAGGAAAAAGTGAGGAGTACAAAACAACATCCCCAGTTAATCTAACTAAGCTAAATAGTGAATAATTAGATTTGGGTCGTTTACTTTTATTGTGTTTTACATCAACATAAGCTATAGCATTGGTGTACCACAAAAAAACTTCATCAATAAAAATAAGATGAGTTGCTTCAGCAGCTATTTTTTTAGCTAATCGTGCATTAATTAATCTAAAGCTTGAGCCTTTTACGCTATTACTTCCTTCAATTATTTTTGCCATTGTTTGATAAATTAACTTGAATAATTTACGAGTTAGAGAACGCTCCGTATTAAAATAGTTACCATAAACAATTTGTGAGTTACTAGAATTCTGTTCATTAATTAATAATTGAATTTGTTTGGGACTAACTTCTAAATCATCATCTATGGTAATGATGAATTTTCCAGAAGCTTTAATAAACCCAACGCATGTGGCTATGTGTTGTCCATGATTTTTAGTTAACTTAATGCCCTTAATTATAGTTGTATGGTTTCTTTTTAATTCTGAAACAACCTCCCACGAGTTATCTTTGCTAAAGTCGTCTATAAAAATTATTTCATAAGTATAGTTGGTAGATTTAAAATAATCCAATAAGCATTCAGAAAGTTCCATTAAACTTTTTGAGGCGTTATAAACTGGTACTACTACCGAGTAATCTATTTTATGCTCCTGCTGTAAGTCCACCATCTAATATAATTTCTGTGCCTGTAATCCATTTTGAGGCATCTGATAACAAAAATAAAACAGTATTAGCTACATCAATAGGTTTTCCAAGACCTAAAGGATATTTTTTTATGTGATAATTATAAATTTCATCATCTAAATTTTCTCGAGTTTCTTCTAAAATTTTTGTTTCAACTAACCCTGCCTTAATACAATTCGATCTTATTTTTTTTGATGATAATTCTAAAGCTAATGTTTTGCTATAAGCTTCTAATGCAGCTTTTGAAGAAGTATAAATTGCTCCTCCTTTGTATGGAAAACTACTAGAAATAGAAGATATAAATACTAATGAAGCATTATGGTTTATTTTTTTGTTTCTGAGCAAATTGGACATTAATAAAACAGCTCCATCAAAATTTGGAGTTCTAACTGAGTTTAAATGGTTTTCATCAATAAATTGGACAGGAAAAAGTTTAACAAGTCCCGGGGTGTAAACAAAACCGTCAATATTTTCAATTGTTTTACAAAGATCGCTTATTTGGTTGTTATTAGTTACATCTAAATCAATAAATAGGGCTTCATTTTGTATGCTTTTAGGTAGTTGAGTTTTTAATGCGTTACAATTTCTTGATGTAAGGATTAATTTAGCACCATTTTTATAGCACTCATTTGTTAGTTCCATTCCTATACCAGATGAAGCTCCAATTATTAATATGCGTTTATTTTCTATGGAAAAGTTAGTCATGTGAATAATCGTTAATTAATAAATGAGGTATAGCGTCATTTTCTAAAAGAGCATTTCCCCAAGATAATCCAACCCCAAACCCAGAAAGTAACAGTTTTGTAGCATTTTTCATTAAATTCTCTACTAAAGCCATTGTAAGTGGTATTGATGCTGAACTAGTATTGCCATAATCTGTTAATGAGTAAGGAACTTTTTCGAGTTCAATTTTTAATTTTTTTCTAATGGTTTCGTTCATGATTAGATTTGCTTGATGCATAATAAAGTAATCAATAGTATTAAAATCTGTTTCTTTAATGGTTAAAAAGTTTTTTATGCTTTTGGGAATAGTTGTAACAGAAAAATTAAAAATATCTATACCATTAAGTGCTAAGTTAAAACCATTTCGTTGAATTCCTCCTTCAAATTGTTTTAATTTAAAAGAATTTTCATCTGGTAAGTTTCTAGTACCTCCATCAGTAATTTTAATAGCATCCTCTCCAGATCCATCCGAATTTAAATCAAAAGACCATTTGTTTTTTTTGTTGGTTTTTTCTATAAAAGTTGCAGAACCTGCATCACCAAAAAGTGGGTAAGCACTTTTGTCGTTATAGTTACAAGAAATAGTTGATACATCTCCCGCTAATAAGATGGCTTTTTTTAGATTTCCACTTTTTAATATCGAGGCAATAATGGATAACCCATAAACATATCCAGAGCATCCCAATCCAATATCAAAGGCAATACAAGTGGTTGACAAACCTAATTTATGTTGGGAAATTACAGCGGTAGAGGGTAAGTAATAATCTCTTGATTGGGTAACAAAAACTAGTAAATCAATTTCAGTTCTTTTCCAATTTATTTTATCAAAAAGGTGGTTAGCAGCTTCAATAGCTAAGTCTGATGTGGTAGTGTTTTTATTTGCTACCCGCCTTTGTTTTATGCCTGTTGTTTTTATAAGCATCTCTCTTTCAGCAAGGCTGAGTAGCTCATAATTATTGTTGTGTACAACTTGTTTAGGAACAACTGTACTAACACCTTTAATTTGTATACCTTCAATATCAATAAATCCCATCTAGTATCAACTTTTTTTGACTATTAAGTCATATAAATCTTGAATGGTTTGAATTTCTTTTAAATCTTTACCAGAAACCTGAACATTATATTCAATATCAACAAAAGCAATAATAACCAACGCATGCATAGAACTCCACCAATCTATGTTACGAATGTTTGTTGATGGTAATAACGTGCCTTGTTCAACTTCTTCTATTTCCTCCTCTAATTTTTCAATTAATTCTTGTATGTTCATATAATGGTAATTTAAAAATATAAAACAGTTCCGCTCCAAGAAAAACCTATTCCGAACCCTGCAATAAGCACTTTATCTCCTTTTTTTATTCTTCCTTCTTTTTGAGCTTCTTTAAGGCATAAAGGTATAGAAACAGAAACAGTATTTCCATTATTTTCTAAATAATATGCCATTTTATTTGTTGGTATTTGTAATTTTCTTTGTATAGACTTTAAAATTATTTTACTGGCTTGGTGAAATACAAATAAATTGATATCCTTCATCGCTAATTTATTCTTTTCTAAAATTTCATTTACAAGTACAGGAACTTCTTTTATTGAAAAAGAAAAAACTTCTAAACCGTTCATTTTCATTTGTCCTCTGGGCATTCCTCCCGCATCATTATTTAACTCAAGCCATTTTTTATCTATCGGATTTCTTAAACAACTTTTATCTACAAATAGGTGTTTTGCACCACTACCATCAACTCCATAAACAAAATTACCGATATGGTTTTTAGGAGATTTT
>PCUH01000195.1 GCA_002770955.1 Flavobacteriales bacterium CG18_big_fil_WC_8_21_14_2_50_32_9
AATTAGCACATTGTTGATTTTTATATTAAATCCATTTTGTTCGTAAAGGTTAATGTTGTTTATTACCCTATCAAAATAATCTCTTCTTGTAATGGAATTAAATTTTTCTCTTTTGAGCGTATCTAAACTGATGTTAATGTCTTTAACTCCTGATTTTTTGAAGAGTTCTAAATAGTTGTCAAGTAAAATACCATTGGTGGTTATTCCAAGATTAATAGGAAGTTTGGTAAGCTCAACAATAATTTTTTCGATATTCTTTTTAATAAGCGGTTCGCCTCCCGTTAATCTTATTTTTCGCACACCCATATCAACAAACTTTTTGGCGATACTAATTACCTCTTCATGAGTCATCAAGCTTTCTTTTTCAGAAAGTTCAATTCCATCTTCTGGCATACAATACACGCATCTTAAATTACATCTTTCGGTAAGTGAAATCCTAAGATAGTCGTGCTTTCTTCCAAATTGGTCAATGATTTTTGAATTCATAAGGTTTGTAAAGTTAAAAGTTCATAAAGTTGAAGGACAGCAGTTGGAGGTTGGAAGACAGAAGTCATTTTCATAAATTCACATTTTTTTACTTACAATTGAGTTTATAGATTAAAGATTATAAATCTTCACCCTTTGTGTTTCCCTCAAGGGAAAAGCCTACACACATTCCCCTTAACTACTAATGCCTAATTTTCACATTTTCACATTTTCAAATTATTACATTGTAATCTACACCATTTCCAAAGTTAAGGTTTTAAAATCTTCTGGAGATATAAATTTTTGTGCTAAGGGAAAAAGTGTATTGTCTTCTCTGAAAATATGTAAACGAATAAGTTCAATTAATTCTTTGGCATTATTAAAAGCTACATCATAGGTAAATATTCTAGATTGAGCATCTCTTAACCGAGGAGCCAACCCCAAAAAATTAAACACTAAAGATCCTAATTGAATAAATTTAACATGATCATCTTCCATAATATCTACAGCTGTTACTGGATTTTCACCTGTTCCATGTTCGTTATTTGCCAAAAGTGCTTTTTGAAGTATTGGAAATAAAGTTTTTTCTTCTTTACGATTGTGCGGTAATAACTCGTTATCAAAAAAGTCGAAGAATTTTTTAAATCCATCATTTATCTCATCATTTAACTCATAATTCAATTCTTTAAATTGTGTTAGGGCTTTTTCAAAAATATCCAATACAACAATAACTTCTTCGTGTTCTTTTTTTAGCAACATCAAACTTTCATTTAATGCTGTATTATCAAGTTCAATCTTTGCATAGTTAGAATATGCATCAGGAGGATCCATTGGTGATAATTCATCCTCTTGAATAGAAATGTCTTTCTCAGGATTTCCTTTTACAGGGTCAATTTCATTTAATCTTTTGCCAGTTTCTTTATCAATTATTTTCATTATATAGTTATTTAATTAATGATATTATGATAGGTATCATTCATAATATTTCAATGATAAAATTACACTTATATATTAGCTTGAAAAAATGATTTAAGTCATGCTATACTCTTAATTAATAAAAAGCAGTATTATTGATGAAAGTAGAATCTGTTAATGTGTGTAAGAAAGCAATTAAATCAGCCTTATCTGATGTTGATAATTGTGCCCCACCTTGAGCTATATGATTCATCAACGGATCTACAGTTGCGGATTGTTGGAGACCAGTGCTATAAAAATCAATTACATCCTCTAATGTTGCATATCTGTTGTCGTGCATATAAGGAGCTGTTAAAGCAATGTTTCTTAATGTTGGGCTTCTAAATTTACCCATATCTGCAGGATCTCCTGTAACTAAATACCTACCTTGATCAACTCCACTGAAAGAACTGTTTAGTGCATTATTATGGTATTCCCTATCTGTCCATAGAGGATTCCCGGCACTTCCATGGCAGTGATAACAATCTCCTCTATTGTCATCCATATAAATATTGTATCCATTCATTTCTGAAGGAGTTAAAGCTGTTTCTCCACGGACAAATTTATCAAATTTTGAATCTCCAGAAATCATAGTTCTAATGAATTGAGCCAATGAGTAACTGATGTATTTTTGACGTTCAGGAGTGGAAAGTTCAGTTATTTTTACCCCAAAAGCTTTCCAAAAGAGGATTTGATAATTTTTATTTCTTTTCAAACGATTTAAAATACTATCGTTGTTGGCTTCAAGAAAGGGATTTCCTTCGGCTAAATCGGCTAATGCAACATTATCTAAATGTTCTTCTCCTCCATTCCAACCAAAAGCTTTTTGCCACCCTACATTTACATGAGGCAAAACGGCTGTACCAACTGGACCCATTGCTGAAATTGTAAAAGACTGGGCTCTTAAATGACAAGAAGAACAAGATAATCCATTTGTGCTAAGAATTTTGTCATAATAAAGGCTTTTACCTAACCGAACTCCTTCTTCAGTCATTTTATTAAAATCAGGATTTTCCATTGGGGGTAAATAGGTAAGAACACGTGGTAGAATATAATTTGGATTGTACGTGCCAAATTGATCAATAGGAGTTGTAATTACTTCTTTGTCTTTTTTACAACTTAAAAAAGTTAATAAAAGCATAAAAATTAGTAGTATATTTTTCATAGTTATTTATTTTAAATTTATTCAATACAATCTTGATTAATCCATTCTAATACAAGTTGCTTATCAAAATTTGACAAACTTCTGTCGGGGGGCATTGCCGAAGGATATTCATCAACAACACGATGTTTTAATGTCCCATATTTTGCAGAAATTTTAACGTCATCGTAAGTTACTAGATATGGAGCTTGATTAATAGGGTAGGCACTATGACAAGCTTTGCAGTTATAATCTATAATTTTTTTTATATGAGAATTATAGGTAATTATACCATCAATGATGATATTGTTTTCGATAGGTAATGTTGTTGTGTTAGGTTTAATAGTATCGTATTTGCAAGCATAAGTGCTACAGAACAGTAAAGATGTTATGATAAATCGAAACAACATATTAGAGTATATATCTTCCAAAGTTAAAGGAGAAACAATAGAAATGACATGAGGAATATCATAAAAAAAGACCACTTCTTTTTACGGAAGTAGTCTTTTCATCTAACTAAAACTACGTTTAAGAATTATTTTTTTTCTTCTCCTGTAATAAATTTAGGTTTAATGGTTAACATTAACCAACCCCATCCGTTGTTATTTTTTTCAACACCTCTGCCAACGCCATCCGTAACTCCTTTTAAATAAGAAAGAGTTTCTGAATTCATTAATACAGAATAACCACCTTTAACATCAACACCTTTAGCTAATTGAAATCCAAAAGTTAAGTCTATCTCTGTTCCTAAATAGCTGTCCATTGCTTGAAGTTGGTCTATTTCTGATAAAGGAGTTCCAGCTTGAATTGCTGCATTATTATCTAGTTGAACTTTGTAACCATCAATAACTTCTTCAGCAGCTAAAAAGTAATGAACATCTGCACCTAACCAAAATTTTTCGTGTTTGTATTTTAAACCAAGGAATACATCATTAAGTCCAACAGAGCCAATGTGGTTTCCAACATAAAAGTAATCCATAGTACCATTAAATTTATGGTTGGTTCCGAAATGTGGATTAAAAGAATGGCTAACTGTTCTGTAAGCAAAAGAAGTATCTGTTTGACTTTGACCACTGAGGTGTTCAAGACCTAAATTAAAGGTAATTTTTTCAGTAATTTTATATGCTGCTTCTAACCTCAAATTCATTGCCTGAATTTCTTTGTTGTATTCTCCATCAACATCTGAAAAAACAACATTTCTATTGCCTTCAACACCCATTTGATAGTAGAACGCACCAGCTAATTGTAGTTTATTTTTATTATAAACTAATCTTGTTCCAGCAGTTTGGCTATAATTATCTTTGTAATAAGCTTCGACAGTTCCTCCTGTAATTACGCCAGAGCTATCATAATCTAACTGTTCTTTGCCAAGATTTAAAAAAAGCAAACTTGCATTAAAATTTTCAGAAAATTGATGATTTAACCACATAAACTGCATGGCTTTGTAAGAACCAAATTGTGCAACAGTTCCTGTTAGCCTCGCATTATCTTGGTTGTAGGCAACTCCAAAATCAATTTTTGTTTTTTCTGTTTTAAATTTTAATAATGCTGCATCATGAGCTCTTGATTGTTGAGCCCAACCTAAGTCACCAAAAATACGGTGATCATCATAAGCAATTTCTTGGCGACCAAATTTTAACGACCATTTTTTGTTTAAAAGAGCTTCTGCCCATGCTTCATGAACAGCAATGTAAGCACCATTGTTGTTTTGTTGCGATGCTGTTCCAACTGTTTGAGGTTGACTTCCCCATACTCGTATATCTTGAACCGAAATTTTAAAAATATAACCTTCTGTTTTATAACCAAAATTTAATCTGGTTCTTTGATCAACAAAAGCAGCATGATCTTGTGTTGAGTCGAGTATGTTTTTAAACCCATTTCGATATTCAAAACGAGGACGAATTTCACCGTCTAAGGTGAATTGGGCGAATGTAGGAACGCTTATCATTAGCAAAGCTCCTGTAACTATTTTTCTTGAGAGTTTCATGATTTTATAATTTTTATAATTTATAACAAAAGTAGTTTCGATTAATAGTTTATTAGATGAGCAATATCAGTCATTAAAGTTCTTTTTTATTGCCTATGGGTTATCAAACTCACGTTTAGGACCTTGATAATACCACCAGTTTAATACCAAACAAATCACATAATAAGCAGTAAATCCATACAAAGCATATTCAGGAGTTCCCGCTTTAATTTGTTCGCCAAATACTTTTGGAATAATAAAAGCTCCATAAGCAGCAATGGCAGCCGTCCAACCTAAAACTGGTCCAGCATGCTCTTTGCTAAAAATGTATGGAATACTTCTAAATGTTGAACCGTTACCAATACCAGTAGCAAGAAATAATAACATGAAACATCCAAAAAATGGCCACCAATATGTTTCTGGTGTTGCAGCTTCACGAGCTTGAATTACAAAATAAGCCACAGCTAATGCTCCAACAACTTGCATTAAAGTGCTTACCATGGTAACTTTTGCTCCGCTATTAAATTTGTCAGACAAAATCCCACCTACAGGTCGAATCAAAGCTCCTATCATAGGACCAATAAAAGCCCACAACATAAAATTTGGAGCATTTGGATTAATATAAGAAGGGTCATCAGGGTTGGTGTAAACAAAAATATCTTGACATAATTTTGGAAAGGCAGCAGAAAAACCGATAAATGAACCAAAGGTCATGGTGTAAAGTACGGTCATTATCCAGTTGTGCTTACTGCTTAGTATAGAAAATTGTTTGTTCAGGTTGGCTTTTATTTCTCCTGGAGTAGCATACTTCATTAACAATACAGCAATAATGATTACAAGAGGTAGCACGATCCACATATTTACTTTTAAACTTACCAATAAATAAGAACCAATGGCTGAAGCAATAAGGCCAAGCGTAACCATATATAAAGTTTTACCAACACCTTGAGCAGTACTTGGTAATTTAGGTGTGCCTGTAATTACATTGTTCATTCCGAAAAAAGCACCTACAACCGCAGCTAAAAGTAAAGGCACCCAAACCCAACCTGCATTTTGAACACCAGCTAAAGGGCCACCACCATCTACACCTATCGATGTTCCAGCAACTCCAAACAATGAAAAACCTACCGCAAAAGGAACTAATTTTTGCATGGTGGCAACGCCTAAATTTCCGATTCCGGCATTCATTCCCAATGCATATCCCTGATTTTTTTTAGGATAGAAGAAACTGATGTTGCTCATGGATGAGGAGAAATTACCACCTCCAAAACCTGAAAGCATTGCCATAATTGCAAATACCATATAAGAGGTGTTGATGTTGCTCAACGCCATTCCTGTTCCAATGGCAGGTATAAGTAAAAGAGCCGTGGTAACAAAAATCACATTTCGTCCACCACCTAATGATATTAAAAATGAGTTAGGTAGTCGTAAGGTTGCTCCTGCTAACCCTGCTATTGCAGGTAAGGTGTAATACAAATTATTTACTTCAGCCAACGCATTATTAAATTCATCAGAGCCTGGTGTTAAACCTTCGGTCATTCCAAAGTTGAAACCAAAATCTTTCATGTACTTGATGATTACTCCCCACATAATCCATACTGCAAAAGCAAGTAGTAGTGCTGGAATGGAGAACCATAAGTTTTTAGTAGCTATTTTTTTTCCTGTGGAAGTCCAAAAACTTTCGTCCTCTACTTCCCATTTTTCAATGTTAATTTTTGACATAATTTTAAGTTTAGTTAGGTTAGGTTGTATGATTTATTCAAGATTTTAATGTTCATCTTCATTCTCATCTTCACCATGAGAGCCTTTTGGCTCTTCTAGCATTATCCAGCAGAAGATGAAGCTAATTGCCGCACCTGCAGCAACAATGAAGAAAAATGTTTTGGGATCAACTAATGAAAAAACAACAAGGTAAATTACGGCACCTACATTTCCATAAGCTCCTGCCATACCTGAAATTTGACCTGTCATTTTTTTGTTTACCATAGGAATTACTGCAAAAGTAGCTCCTTCGGCACCTTGTACAAAAAATGAACATCCAATGGTTATTGCAACAGAAACGATTAACCACCACATTCCATCAAACATTGGAACTATGGTTTGTTCTCCATTTTCCACTATATCATATTTACCTATCATAGCCATTCCAAAAAAACCAATGGCAATTCCTATCATATAAATAAGCATTGTTCTTTTTCGACTGCTCATCATGTCTGATAGTAAGCCACCTAATGGACGTGCTACTAAGTTCACAAAAGCGAATGAACCAGCAACTAATCCTGCCATTTCGGCTGTCATAATTTTTTCGCCAGCATCATTCATTAAAGGAGCAAATACTGTTTCAAAAAACATAGGAAGCATTGATACAACAGCTAGTTCTGCTCCAAAATTGGCAAAATACGTACTATTTAATGCAGCCACACTGCCCCAGCTGTATTTATCTTTTTCAGGAACACCTGCTTTTAAATAAGGAAGATTTATTTGTAAGGTTTTAATTACATGAGCAACATATAGAAGTGCTAGAATTCCATATATAATGTATAATACATTTTCTGAATAGATGTTGTGAGAAATCCCATCTGTTTCAATCTGAACAGTTTGTATTTTCCATGCTAACACGCCCATTGCACCAACCAAAGGGAAAGACCAAATTATGTATTGTACTAAATCTTTATAGGAAGTAACCATCATTGGTGTTGTTTTTTTTGCCATTTCCTGTTTTTTTTCTTCAGGATTATCTTTTACTATGAACCAGTAAATTACACCATAAATCATACAAATAGAGGCATTTAAAGCAAGCGTCCATCTCCAGCTATCATCACCAAAACCCAACCATTTATCCATTAAATGTATGGTGAAAAATGGCAAACTTCCTGCGGCTGCTGCAGAGCCAAAATTTCCCCAACCAGCATATAAACCTTCAGCACGTCCTACCATTTTTGGAGGAAACCAATTGGCAACCATTTTAATTCCAATAACAAAACCAGCTCCAATAGAACCAAGTATTAATCGAGCTATCATTAATTGCATAAAGGAGTTGCCAAATGCAAAGAAAATCGCAGGAATACCCATAACAACCATGAGTATGGAAAAAACTCTTCGAGGTCCATATTTGTCTATCATCGCTCCAACAACAATTCGTGCGGGAATTGTTAGAGCAACATTGCAAATCATCAAAACTTTGATGTGTGATTTGGTTAGCCAATCAATAGTGTCAAGCATGGTTGTGGCTAATGGAGCCATGTTAAACCAAACATAAAAAGTCAAGAAAAATGCTATCCAAGTATAATGAAGTACTCGAATGGGTTCTTTTGAGAAATCAAATAATTTTAAATCAGTTGTAGCCATAATTTATAATTTTAAATATTTCTGATTTAAATCACATGTTGTTAATTATAATAACTTAAATCATAACAAATGTAAATAGACAAACAAGCAACATAACTGATAATGCTCAATAAAATAATTGTTTTTTGACAAGTATTTATATGATTCAAATCATATATTGATTTATGATTTGAATCATGAAAAATGATAGATTTGTTGGTATTACTTATATCGTAGAAAATTTGTGAACCGAGCTTGCGAGTTAAACGAAGTTAATTTTCTGGGTTAATTCTTTTGAATATATCTGCGTTAAAATTTTAAACCGTAGCTACGGCTATGCTTGAAAATTTAGCCTTGATACCAACAAAAATAGTTTACTCAAATTACCCGAAAAGCTAAGTGATTTGAGTATATATTGATTGGGTTTGTAATACGAAGTATGCTAACTTTTAGAAAGTTTTGTAATCTAATAGATAGAGCAGTTCTTTACAATGGGAAAATCCAACACATCACAACCTATACAAGCTACCGATTTCCTAATGCTATAAAGTAAGTGATTTTTTAACTATTTTATATTTATATGTAGATATTTATTGTTTTTTATTTGTCATCCCGATACTCGGGACAAGTTAATGGAATCGCCATGTGAAATATTCATTGTTGTTGGTGAGCATTTTTGTTCATGGCTTATTTCATAAAAATTAAGGATTGTCAAATTCTCTTTTAGGGCCTTGATAATACCACCAGTTTAAAAATAAACATAAAATATAAAAAGCTCCAAATCCGTAAAGAGCAAATTCAGGAGTTCCAGCTTTAATTTGTTGTCCGAAAATATTAGGTATAATAAAAGCACCATAGGCTGCAATGGCAGAACTCCAACCCAACACTGGACCAGTTTGTTCTTTACTAAAAATATAAGGAATGCTTCTAAAAGTTGAACCGTTTCCAATACCAGTGGTTACAAATAAAATCATAAAACAACCAAAAAATGGCCACCAATAATCTTCAGGAGTAGCAATATTTTTTGCCTGAACCACAAAATAAGCAACGCCAAATGTGGCAACAATTTGAATTAAGGTTGCAACTGCAGTAACTTTTGCACCACTATTTACTTTATCAGATAAAATACCACCAAGCGGACGAGCCAACGCTCCAATCATAGGGCCAATAAACGCCCAAAGCATATAGTTTGGAGCATTTGGGTTTTTAAATAAAGGGTTGGTTTTATCGGTAAATTCAAAAATATCCTGACAAAGTTTTGGAAAAGCAAACGAAAACCCGATAAACGAACCAAAAGTCATGATATAAATAGTGGTCATAATCCAATTGTGTTTGCTATTTAAAATTTCAAATTGTTTTCTAAGGTTGCTTCTAATTTCGGTAGGAGTAGCAAATTTCATTAATTGAACAGTAATAATAGCTACAATTGGAACAACTATCCAAATAGAAGAATCTTTCATTCCGAAAGTTGCCCAAGGCACGCCCAATAGTAAAAAAACACCAATTCCTGCAGCAATTAAACCAAGAGTAACCAAATAAACTGTTTTTCCAACACCTTGAGCTGTATTAGGTAAACTTGGGCAGTTGGTAGAAATGTTGTTCATGCCAAAATAAGCTCCAATGGTTGCTAAAATAAGCATAGGGACCCAAATCCAACCCGCATTTTGGATTCCAGCAAAAGGAATATTATTAACAACAGCATCAGAACCAGCAGCTCCTAAAAATATAAATCCAACAATAAAAGGAATTAATTTTTGCATAGCACCAACACCTAAATTTCCAATTCCAGCATTCATTCCGAGTGCATAACCTTGCATTTTTTTAGGAAAAAATCCGCTAATGTTACTCATGGACGAAGCAAAGTTTCCACCTCCAAAACCAGAGAAAAAAGCCATAATGGCAAAAAACAAATAAGGTGTATTGATGTCGCTAAGTGCCATACCAGTTCCTATGGTTGGTATTAACATTAAAGCTGTAGTAATAAAAATTACGTTTCTTCCGCCACCCAACGAAATTAAAAACGAGTTGGGTAAACGCAACGTAGCTCCAGCCAAACCAGCAATTGCCGGCAATGTGTAATACAAATTATTTACTTCAGCTAAGGCATTGTTAAAGGCTTCTGTGCCCTCTTCCAATCCGTTGGTTAGACCAAAATTATAGCCAAAATCTTTCATGTATTTGATAATTACTCCCCACATTGCCCAAGTAGCAAATGATAGAAATAATGCAGGAATTGATAACCATAAATTTTTATTGGCTATTTTTTTACCGGTGGAAGTCCAGAAGCTTTCTTCTTCAACATTCCAATCTTTGATGTTTACTGACATATATTTA
>PCUH01000323.1:0-8398 GCA_002770955.1 Flavobacteriales bacterium CG18_big_fil_WC_8_21_14_2_50_32_9
TACCCTGTCGGCAAAAAGTTCTTTTTCATATTTTCTTCGCATCATTTTCAATAGTTTGTTAGAACCTGATTGTAAAGGAATGTGAAAGTGAGGCATAAATTTAGTTGATAGTGCTACAAAATCTATGGTTGCATTGGTAAGTAAATTAGGCTCTATGGATGATATTCTGTAGCGATTAATTCCTTCCACTTTATTAAGTTCAACCACCAATTGATGAAAATCTTCCTTGCCTTTTCCTTGACCGAAATCGCCAATATTTACGCCTGTCAATACCACTTCTTTGATGTTGGTAGTGGCAATTTCTTGAGCTACTTTTATGGTTTCGCCTATGGAATTGTTTCTGCTTTTTCCACGAGCCAACGGAATGGTGCAGAACGAACAAAAATAATCACAACCATCTTGTATTTTCAGAAAGGAACGTGTTCTGTCTCCCTGCGAAAAGGAGGGAATAAATTGGTTTACTTCTTTGATTTTAGAAGCAAAAATTTGAGCGGTTTCTTTCTTTTCAATTTGTGTTAGATGTTCAATGATTTTAAACTTTTCGGAAGCACCCAACACCAAATCAACACCATAAATTTTTGCAATTTCTTCGGGTTTCAATTGAGCATAACAACCTATAATGGCAACAAATGCACTAGGATTTATTTTTAATGCTTTATTTACAAGTTGCTTACATTTTTTATCTGCATTTTCGGTAACGGAACAGGTGTTAATCACATACACATCGGGTGTATCATCAAAATCAACACGAGCAAAGCCTTCATCTTCAAACATACGTGCAATGGAAGATGTTTCTGAAAAGTTGAGCTTACAGCCTAAGGTATATAAAGAAACTTTTTTATTCGGATTCATAAGGTTGCAAAAGTACTTAAATTGTCATTGGTTATTGGTCATTGGTTATTAGATATTAAAAATTAGAGATTGAAGGTGAATAGAAAAAATATCAATTCAAAAGAGCCAATGTATTTTTCATGCGTTTTATAGCTTCAGTTAATACTTCTTCTGAAGCGGCATAAGATAAGCGAATACACTCGGGGTTTCCAAAAGCATCACCACTAACTAGGGCAATTAAACCTTCATCAAGCAAAAACATACATAAATCATTAGAATTAGTGATGGTGGTATTTTTATAGGATTTTCCAAAATAGGCAGACACATCAGGGAAAAAATAAAAAGCTCCTTTGGGTTCATTTAAAATAAGACTAGGAATTTCACTTAATAATTGATAGACTAAGTTTCTTCTTTTTTCAAAGGCAATAATCATTTCGTTTACCACAGAGGCATCGGCTTCTAAGGCTGCTTGAGCTGCCTTTTGGGCAATGCTGCAAGTTCCAGAAGTAAATTGTCCTTGCATTTTTGTACAAGCATCAGCAATCCATTTGGGAGCACCAATGTAGCCAATTCTCCAACCCGTCATGGCAAATCCTTTAGAAACGCCATTTACAGTTACTACTTGCTCATTTATAAAGTCAAATTGAGCAATACTTTCATGTTTTCCAATAAAGTTAATGTGTTCGTAAATTTCGTCAGAAACAATAATGATATCGGGATAATTTTTTATGAGTTGAGCAATTTCAAAAAGTTCTTCTTTGGTATAAACAGAACCACTCGGATTGCAAGGAGAGCTAAACCAAAGCATTCTGGTTTTAGGTGTAATGGCAGCTTTTATTTGAGCAGGAGTAACTTTGAAATCAGTTGAAATGGAAGAAGAAATTAAAACAGGAGTTGCTTCTGTAATTTTTATCATTTCTATATAACTTACCCAATATGGAGCTAACAAAATGACTTCATCACCAGGGTTTAAGATGCTTAATGCTAAATTGGTAAGGGCGTGTTTTGCTCCAGTGGAAACAACAATTTGTTCAGGAGAATAATCCAACTTATTATCTCTCTTAAATTTTTTAGAAATAGCTTGTCTTAACTCTAAATAACCAGGAACAGGAGTGTAGTGGGTATAATTTTCATCTAATGCTTTTTTTGCAGCATCTTTAATGAAATCGGGCGTATTAAAATCAGGTTCACCTATACTAAGGCTAATAACGTCTTTTCCTTCGGCTTGTAATTCTCTACTTAACCTTGCCATAGCCAATGTTTGTGATTCGCTAAGGTTGTTAATTCTGTTAGATAATGTTTTGTTCATCGGATGCTAAATTTAAACAACGAAATTAGTAAAATATGTGAAAGTTTATTGATGTTTGACTATTTCTTATGTGATTTGTAAGTGAAGTTGTTTAACCCAGAAAATTCATGAATTTTCTGGGTTAAACAACTTTAATAATAAAAAACCATTCAATAATTTTATTGAATGGTTTTTTATAGATAGGTAGTTTCAAGATTAATTACCCTCCAAAGTCATCAAAACGAACATTTTCAGAAGGAACACCCCATTCGTCACACATTTTAACAACAGCATTATTCATCATTGGAGGTCCACAGAAATAAAATTCTATGTCTTCTGGCGATTCATGTTTACTTAAATAATTATCAATAACAACTTGATGAATAAATCCAACAAAACCATCACCAGATTCATCATTAATATCTTTTTTTACTTTCCAATTATCAGATTCCATAGGCTCTGAAAGTGCTAAATAAAATTTGAAGTTTGGGAAATCTTTTTCTAAATCTCTAAAATAGTGAATGTAGAACAATTCAGCTTTAGAACGTCCTCCATACCAATAAGTTACTTTTCTACCTGTTTTAAGAGTTTTAAATAATTCATATAAGTGTGAACGCATAGGAGCCATTCCAGCACCTCCACCAATGTAAAGCATTTCAGAATCAGATGGATTAATGAAAAACTCACCATAAGGACCTGA
Source organism: Flavobacteriales bacterium CG18_big_fil_WC_8_21_14_2_50_32_9 (assembly GCA_002770955.1). Classification (GTDB taxonomy): domain Bacteria; phylum Bacteroidota; class Bacteroidia; order Flavobacteriales_E; family Vicingaceae; genus BRH-c54. The sequence goes on from PCUH01000323.1 coordinate 2,820, forward strand.
AATTTTTACTTTATCACCTACTTTTTGATTAAAAATAAAAGAAGAAGCAATTCCAGGATTTACATCCATCCAACCACCTTTAACCCTATCGAAAGGAGGTGTGGCACAACGTACATTTAACATAATTCGTCTTCCTTCAGCAGGGTAGGAGGCCATAGAATAGGCTCTAACCACTTCCTCATCATTTTTCATAACTAAGGGCCATAATCCAAATTTATCCCAATCTGGTTTAAATTTATCAGGTTCTCCAGGATGGTCTTGTGGGTGAGCCGAGATATCCATATCAGCATATTTTACTGTACAAGCTGGAATTTTTATTTGTATATATCCACCTGCTTTGTAGTTCATGTCTGCTGGAATTTCAACAATAAACTCTTTAATAAAAGTTGCTACATTATAGTTAGAAACAACCGTTGCTTCAAATTCTTTGATACCAAGTACTTCGTCTTCTACCTCAATGTGCATATCTTCTTTCACTTTAACTTGACAACCTAAACGCATTCCTTCAGCAATTTCTTTACGAGAAAAATGAGGTTCTTCAGTTGGTAAAATACTTCCACCACCGCTTTTTACATGACATTTACATTGAAGACAAGTTCCACCACCACCACAAGCAGACGGAAGGTAAATACCAGCATTTCCTAAGGTTGTTAATAATGTTGAGCCTGCAGCAACTTCTATTACTTTTTCTTCGTTTATAGTAATTTTTACAGGACCTGAACTTGTTAATTTAGATTTTGCCCAAAGTAAAATGGCTACTAATGAAACTGTAACAATAGCGAAAACGATAATGGCTACTACTATTGTTAATGTACTTATTGCTAATAACATAATTATTTGTGTTAGTTTCTTTTTATATTAAATAGATGGTGTTTATTATAGTTTAATTCCCATAAAGCTCATAAATGCAATTCCCATTAATCCTGTAATAATAAATGTTATTCCTAAACCTCTTAGTGGAGCAGGAATGTGAGAATATTTAATTTTCTCTCTAATAGCTGCAATGGCAACAATAGCTAACCACCAACCCACACCAGAACCTAAGCCAAATACGGTAGCTTCACCAATGTTTGCATACTGTCTTTCTTGCATAAACAACGCTCCACCCAAAATAGAACAGTTAACAGCTATTAATGGTAAAAAAATACCTAAAGCACCATATAGAGCAGGAGCAAATTTTTCTACTGCCATTTCTACTATTTGAACCATAGAGGCAATAACAGCGATAAACATAATGAAACTTAAAAAGCTTAAATCTATTCCTGCATAGTCCTGACCTAGCCAAGATAAAGCACCTTCTTTTAGTACATAGTTTTCTAATAAATAGTTCATTGGTACGGTAACGCCCAACACAAAAATAACTGCCAAACCAAGTCCGTTGGCTGTTTTAACTGTTTTTGATACTGCAAGGTATGAACACATACCTAAGAAATAGGCAAAAATCATATTTTCAATGAAAATACCTTTTACAAATATGTTTATATATTCCATAATGCGTTTATAAGTTTAATGTTTAAAGTTTGATGTTAGTTTGTAAAAATTAATGATTTTCAATTAATTTTCTATTTCTGCTTCGTTGTATCCAAATATAAACACCAACAGTAATCAACGCCATAGGAGGTAATATCATCAATCCATTGTGTTGATAACCTGTGTTTTCTGCTAAGCTTGTTAAAATTTCAATTTTTCCGATACCTGGCAAAGTAAGTGTGCCTGAGCCAAAAATCTCTCTAAAAAAAGCAACAATTACTAAAATTAGACCATAACCAACTCCATTTCCTACACCATCCATAAATGATGCCCACGGTTTGTTTGCTAGAGCAAAGGCTTCTAAACGTCCCATAATTATACAGTTAGTTATAATTAATCCCACAAATACAGAAAGTTGTTTGCTTACATCATAAACAAATGCTTTTAATACTTGATCTACTAAAATTACTAAACTTGCAACGATTACTAATTGCACAATAATTCTAATTCGAGAAGGTATTACATTTCTTAACAGGGATACAATTACGTTTGACCCAGCAGTTACAGCTATTACCGAAACAGCCATCACAAAAGCTGTTTCTACTTTTACTGTAATTGCTAATGCAGAACATATACCTAATACCTGAACTGTGATAGGATTAGAATCATTAAGAGGATCTTTAATGAGTTTTAAGTTTTTTTTTGAAAATAATGACTCGCTCATAATTTTTGTTTATTAAGAAATTTATGATTTTAGATAAGGTTCGTAAGTTTTTAATGTTCTAATAAGCATTTCTTCAACTCCTTTACTAGTTATTGTTCCACCGCTAATGGCATCTACACCATGTAAATCTCCTTCTTTTGCTCCACCTTTAATTACTTTTACAGATTGGTAGGTGCCTGATTCATCAAATACTTTTTTACCAACAAATGGAGCTTGAAACCAACCTTGATTAATTTCGGCTCCTAAACCAGGAGTTTCTGTTTTATGGTCGAAGCTTGCTCCTGCAATTGTGTTTTTATCTTCATTTAAAGCAATGTAGCCCCAAATTGGTCCCCACAATCCTTTGCCGACTAATGGAATAATGTATTTTTTAGCACCATTATTTTCATAAATGAAAATAGGGAAGTTTTTTTGTCCGCCAGATTTGTATTCTTTTAATATGTCAATTTCAAAAGCTAAGCCATCAACTTTTTCGCCTTTTTCATTCAAAACTATTTGTTCTGTAATAAATTTATTAAAATTTTCTCTAGCATCATCTCTAGTTACCGTTAATCCTACAGATTGAAGTATGTTTTGCATTTTTTCACGCTCGACATTCTTTTTTTGCATGGGTTTTAAACTTTCTGATGCAAAGGCTAGTATAAGAGCTACTATAACCACCATTACTAGTGAAAAACCAATTGTGTATTTATTGCTATTTACGTCCATTTTATTTTAAATTATGCGTTAACACTAACTCGTTTAAGTCTTCTTTTAATATTTGCTTCTACAACATAGTGATCAATAAGTGGGGCCATGATATTCATAAATAAAATAGCGAGCATCATTCCTTCTGGGTAAGCAGGGTTGAATACACGTATCATAATAGCAAATACCCCAATTAAAAAACCGTAAATATATTTTCCAGTATTTGTTTGTGAACCCGTAACTGGGTCGGTTGCCATAAAAACGGCTCCAAATGCAAAACCGCCTATTACTAATTGATGTATTGGTGAAAGTTCCATAAATGGATTTGCTCCCCATAAATTAAACAACATTGCCATTACGTAACCACCAACAATTGTTGAAAGCATAATTCTCCAACTGGCTATGCCTGTAATTAATAACAATAATGCACCCAAACCAATGGCTAGGGTAGAGGTTTCGCCAATAGAACCTGGAATAAAACCAATAAATGATTCCATAACGCTAGCGTTCATATTATTAAGTGCCTCTGTTCCTCCTTCAACTGCTTTTGCAAGGGGAGTAGCTCCAGAAAAACCATCAACCAATTGTTGTCCTTCTTCTAAAGTGGTGCTCACCCAAACTTCATCTCCCGACATTTTGGTTGGATAAGCGAAGAATAAGAAAGCTCTTGCTGTTAGGGCAACATTTACAATGTTCATTCCTGTTCCACCAAATACTTCTTTACCGATAATCACAGCAAAAATGGTAGCCACAGCAACCATCCATAAAGGAACATCTACAGGAACTATTAATGGTATTAACATCCCAGAAACTAAAAATCCTTCTTGAATGGAATGTTTATTAAATGCAGCAAATACGAACTCAATACCCAATCCTACACCATAAGACACAATTATTAATGGAAGTACTTTTAATGCTCCAAAAATAAATTTATCCCAAAACATTTCGCAAACATGAGCATCTTGTAATACATTTCCAACGGCTAAAAAGTGTTGGTGACCTACATTGTATATTCCAAATAGGAGTGCAGGAATAAGTGCAATAATTACCATTACCATGGTTCTTTTTAAGTCAATACCATCTTTTATGTGTACGCCATTTTTATTAGTATGTCCAGGTACAAATAGAAAAGTGTACATACCGTCCCAAACCGTGTAAGCCAATGGAAACTTCCCATCTGCTTTCGGTTTTAGTTTTTGCATCATATCATCTAATACTTTCATATTTTTTTATGTTATCAGTTTTATTTCTAATTTATAATTCTTCCCACTTCTAGGTACTCCTAAGTACTTTTTTCTACGCCATTTCTTTTTTCAAGACATTTAATCCATCTCTTATATATTGTTGCACAGGATTTTTTGATGTGCAAGCATATTCACATAAAGCAAAATCTTCGGGAGCAACTTCATAAATCCCTAAATTTTCCATTGCTTCAATATCGTTAACCAAAATTGATTTGATTAAATATACTGGATAGATGTCGAAAGGAAATACTTTTTCATATTCACCAGAAACAACAAATGCTCGTTCTTCTCCATTCGTGTTTGTGTTCAAATCATATTCTTTGTTCGGCATTAGTTTAGAAAAGAAAGTGCCTGATAAACTAAATTTATCAAATCCTGGTGTCATCCACCCAAAAAACTGATTATTTCCGCCTTCAGGGATAACTGTTAATTGATAATCGTAAAAACCTAAGTATCCATCTTCTGCTATTTGAGTTCCCGTTAAAGGGTTTCCGCTAATGTATCTTCCACCTTCTTCAACATTTCCGTTGATGATGTTGCTAATGTTTGCTCCAAGAATAGTTTTGATATAAGAAGGTTTTTTTACTTTAGACCCAACAAAAGCTACAGAACGAGATGCATCAAATTTGCCTTCAATAAATAATTTACCAATAGTTAGTACATCTAATGCTTTTAATGTCCAAACAACATCTCCTTTGTTAATAGGATCAATGTGATGAATTTGTACGCCAACATTTCCTGCTGGATGTGGACCTTCAATTTTATTTAGTTGAACATTTTTGGAAGAAGTAAACACTTCGTCAGCATTCAAATTACCATTTATGTTAAGGTGAACTTTTCCAGCGGTAAGTTTAGTTAATGCATTTAATCCAGTTTGAAATATTGTATTTTTTCCATGAGCAATAAATCCATAATCAGGAGCTAAAGGGTTGGTGTCTAAAGCTGTAATATGAATAGCTTTTGGGGTGTCTGATGGGTTGGCAATTACATCATAAGGTCGCTGACGAAAAAATGGCCAAACACCACTTTTAAGTAAATTATCTAATATATCTTCTTTTGATAGTGTTAATGGGTCAGCTTTTACAAAACTTTCGTATTGAGTTTCAGTATCAGCTTTTACCTTAACACCTAAAATTTTTCTTTTTTCACCTCTATTGATTTCTATTACTTCTCCACTAACAGGTGAAGTAAATAGTATCCTTTCATTTTCTTTATTAAAAAATAAAGGGCTTCCTGCTTTTACCTTATCACCAACTTTAACAGAAAGTTTTGGGGTTAGCGTTGGAAAATCTGATGGTTTTAAAACAATTTCGGTAGGAATAAATGTGTTAGTATGTAACTTATCGGCTATACCTTTTAATTTGATATTAGCACCTTTACTAATCTTAACGTCTTTTGACATAATTTATCGAGATTGAAAAATAATTGCAACAAAAGTATAAATTTTGGTTATC
>PCUH01000323.1:8412-9684 GCA_002770955.1 Flavobacteriales bacterium CG18_big_fil_WC_8_21_14_2_50_32_9
AGATAAAAAAATTATATTATTTGACAAGTGCTTTACTAAGTCAGTTTAAACCATTAATTTAGCAGACTAACTAGAGTTTGTCCATAATGTTCGATATCTTCGTTATTCTCAATCTTCAAATCAGTCATCCCGATAGCTATCGGGACTATGATTTTTAGATTATCGAAACCTCGATCTCAAACATTCTAACCAAACTCTCGACTCTATAGACAAACTCTACTTAGTATTGATTATCAGTTAAATATTTAGATAAAATAAAAAATTAAGATGAATAAAATAGGTTTAAATGTATTTTTTTTACTGTTAGTTTCAATACTGATTTTTTTTATTACGATGTCGTTTCGTTTTTTCACATTACCTCTTGATATGAAAAATAAAGTATCATTAACTCCCGATGACGATTATTTTAAATCAAATTTTTTGCGTTATGAGGACTTTGTGTATGATGAAAACATTAAAACTGTTTTACTACACAATACTGCATCTCAACTAACAAATCCGATAATACCTTTAAATTCTGGTGAAATTTTAAAATTAACTTTTGATGATTTTAGGATTCAACCTAGAGATTATTATTATTCTTTTATTCATTGTAACGCTAATTGGACTCCTTCCGACCTTAAAAACAATGAATTTATTGATGGTTATTTTGAAGATATTATTTTTGATTATCACTATTCAATAAATACGGATATTCCTTATTTGAATTACCAATTAACTTTCCCAAATGAGCATGTGAAATTCACAAAATCGGGCAATTACATCATTAAAGTGTATGAAGTTGGTAAAGAAAATGAACCCATTTTAACCAAACGATTTATGTTGTACGAAAGTTTAGTTTCTATTTCCATCGATACCAAAAGAGCTACAAGTGTTGAATATCAGTTTTCTAAACAAGAAGTTGATTTTAAGATAGATCATACGGGTTATCAAATTTTAGATCCTTTTAGAAGTTTGAATGTGGTGGTAATGCAAAATTTTAGGTGGGACAATGCTATTTATAATCTACAACCAAGATTTATAAAAGACAATTTACTTGATTTTGATTATGACCAAGAAAATAACTTTGATGGAAACAACGAATTTAGAGAATTTGATTTAAAAAGCATACGTTATCAAACCATGAATGTGGAACGAATTCAGTATAACAATGAAAAAAAAATAAATGATGTGTTTTTGGTGTTCGATGACAATCGTTCGTATAAAAAATACTACACACGACCTGATTTGAATGGAAATTTTTTGATTAAGCGAAATGAAGGAGAAAACAGC
>PCUH01000323.1:9699-9902 GCA_002770955.1 Flavobacteriales bacterium CG18_big_fil_WC_8_21_14_2_50_32_9
TATGTGAATGTGCATTTTACCTTAGCAAACGTAATGCCTTTTGCGGATGGAAATTTGTATCTTTTCGGGAAATTTACCGATTGGAAATTCAAAGAAGAATTTAAAATGAACTATGACTCTATATCAAGCAGTTATAAAAATGAAGTATTGCTCAAACAAGGATACTATAATTATGTGTATTGTTTACTGAAAGATGGCTCTAA
>PCUH01000234.1:0-2347 GCA_002770955.1 Flavobacteriales bacterium CG18_big_fil_WC_8_21_14_2_50_32_9
CAAAAGAAAAAAAACAAACCCTATTTGACCAACAAAAAACTAATTCACTATTTTCTCAATTAAGTTCAATATCTGAAAATTGTAATGACATTATTTCTTTTTTTCTTCCAAGCACTCTTCAAGAAAAAGTAGAAACTCTAAATGAATTTAAAATCAAATTAGAAACAACTAAAACAGAATTTGATAATACTATTGAAATTGAATCTCAAAAATTGAATTTGCTCCAAGAAATAAATGAAGAGTATAACACTAAAACATTACAATCGGTACAATCTATAATCAATTCTTTAATAGAAAAAATATCTCTTAATTCATGGGGAACAACCCCATTAAACACTAAAAATGAATCTTTATTAATAAAAGGAGTTCAAGAATTAATTCAAAGCAAAGAAGAATACTTTTCTAATGACGATGATTTGTTTTCAACTGAATTTAATTGGTTTCAATTTTATAATTCAATTTCAGAATTGGAAAAAGTAATAATCGACCAATTATTAGAAAAGGAAAATTGGAAAAAAGTATTTCTATTACACTACTTGAATTCAATGTTAGTTAATTCTGCTAATACTGATTTACCAACAAATGATAATGACCATAAGGAACTAATCAACTCATTATCTACCCTTGAACAAGAACAATTAAAATATATTAAAGAGTATTGGTACTCTAAACAAATTGATGCAACAAGTGATTTTGATAATGAGCATCACAATTTAGCCGTAGAAAATCTGTATAATAAAAAATCAGGAACAAAACATAAAAGACTTTCTTTAAGACAAATAGTAGAATTTGACATCAATCTGTTTACCACATTTTTTCCAATAATTTTAACGACCCCTGATGTTTGCAGTAATCTTTTTAAGGGAATGAATAAATACTTTGATATAGTAATGTTTGATGAAGCAAGTCAATTAAAACTTGAAGACAATTTGCCTGCTTTATTAAAGGGAAAACAAGTAATAATTGCAGGAGATGAACATCAAATGCCTCCATCAAATTATTTTAGTAAAATTTTTGATGGTTCAATTGATGATGAAGATGAATTTGAAGATGAAACAGGTGAAAAAATATTTGAAAATGGATTACTCTCGGCTGATTCACTTTTAGAATTTGCAGAAGAATTAAATTTTGAAAAAAAATATCTAGATTTTCATTATCGCTCAAAACATCCATATTTGATTGATTTTTCAAACTATGCTTTTTATAATAAACGTCTAAAACCACTCCCTAATAGTTTTGAGTATACTCCAATTAAATACGTTCAAGTAAACGGTACATATTCAGACCATACAAATGAGACAGAAGCCGAAACTGTTTTATCAATCATAAATAATAACATTAATAGACTCCCAAATGGCAAATATCCGTCAGTCGGCATTGCAACATTTAATATTCATCAACGAAATCTTATATTAAGCAAAATAAACGAAAGACGTAAATTTGAAAATTATTCTGACTTTAATGAAAAAATATTAGAACTTGAGGAAGATGGCTTATTCGTTAAAAACTTAGAGAATATTCAAGGAGATGAAAGGGATGTAATAATATTAACAACTACTTATGGAACTGATAAAGAAGGAAAATTTGTACAGCGATTTGGGTCAATAAATCATCAGAAAGGCTACAAACTTCTTAATGTAATTATTACACGAGCTAAATATAAAGTTTATGTTTGCTCATCTGTTCCAGAAGAAGTATTTCTTAATTACAAAGAACATTTATCCTTGGAAGGCTCAAACAATAGACGAGCTGTTTTCTTTGCATATTTAGCTTATTCCAAAGCGGTAAGTGAAAATGATAGAGAACAAAGATTATCAATTTTAAATACACTTGCCGAAAACACAACACAAAGTTCATCAATTGATATTCTGAATGCTGACCTCGAATCTCCTTTTGAAGAAGAAGTTTATCAAGCTTTAATAAATCACTTTGAAATAAGTAAAATAATACCGCAATTACAATTTGCAGGTTTTAGAATAGATATTGTTTATGATTCAAAAATTACTGGAATTCCCAAAATTGCAATTGAATGTGATGGTGCTAATTACCATTCAAGTCAAGAAGCATATTTATATGATAATCATAGACAAAAAATTCTTGAAGAACACGGATTTGTGTTTCATAGAATTTGGAGTACAAATTGGTGGAGAAATCCAAAAAGAGAAATTAATAAATTAGTTAAGTTTATTAAATCTATCGAGAATAGAAGTCCTTCATTCTTTGAAGACAAATCAAAAATTGGTTTAGCCTTTACTGATGATATTAAACCAGTAAATACAGAGCTTAAAAAAGTTTCTTTAGTAACTCTAAAAGAAACAATTGAAACAATTGAAAAAGAATTAAAGCA
>PCUH01000234.1:2373-3819 GCA_002770955.1 Flavobacteriales bacterium CG18_big_fil_WC_8_21_14_2_50_32_9
CTCTAATTGGAAAAAAAGTTGGAGAAACTGTTAGGGTTGGCGACCTAGACAACTATGTTGAGATTTTAGAAATTATAAACTAATAAATTCGCTATTCCACGACCCCGCTCCCGCCAGCGTCCACGCTGGTGGTTTATTAATGAAACACTAAATGAATAGAAAAAAAGTAAACGAGGGTTATAGTGACAAAACTTTGCTGAAAGGAATTGCCATAGCTATACTACCGTTTTTTCTTTTTATCGCTTATGTTTTATATCATTCAGAAAAATCTGTAGTACCATTAAGTATTTTTGTATTGTTAGCTGGTGTTTTTATAGAAAGCAAACGATTAAGTAAAAAATGGTCAACTGTATTTTATAAGTTTCTAGCAGCTTTAGTTATAAGTGTATTTTCATTTCTACCTTTTAGTGATGAAATCAACTACAACATTGAAAATCATGTAACTATGTGGATCTATGTATTTTTATTAGCATTTTTACTTATTTCTTTAGCATTTCATCGAGAAAAAATTAAACTATTTTTATCCGAAGGCGTTACACTTAACTTATCTGTAGGTATAATTTATTGGTTAGTTGAAAACGAGTTTTATAATACTACTTCAGTGGTTATTAAATCTGCTGCTTCATTTTTTATAATAGTTGCTTTTTTCACCATTATAAATACATTTTCACGATTTAAACTCACACCAACAACAAGACTTTTATTAAGTATATGGAGTTCTATAGTTTTAATGTTTTTAGCCTTAGATAATATTTTGAATTTACTTAATTACCAAATTGAAGGTGCTTTTTTTCTAGTTGATAAAGCAGTAATTGTGATACAATACTTTTTCCTTGGGATTAGCAGCATCTATATTTTACTAAACATATTTATGCTGATGGAATTTCTTCCCGACCGTTCTGCAAAAACAAAAAAAGAACATATTGATAACTTTAATGCAATTAAATTGGAACATATTAATAGATATTCCGAAAATAAAACCAGCAAAAAATTAGCTTTAATTTGCTTAGTTGTTTCTATTGTATTCTATTCCTCAAACTATTTATTTCAATTTTTACCAACAAATGCAGCTATTTGGCTCATGCTCTTTTTCTTAAACAATTTAGTTTATTTTAATGAAAGCGACCAATCTCTTCCATACACTAAAAACGCTAAATTGTAAAGATGCACAAAGTATAGTTACATCTCTTAACAAACCCAATGGCAACAAACAATTTTCAACGTCATCAGCCTGAGGCAGACAAGTTCCTGAAATTTTTGAGGCACGGAAAAAAATATCAGGAATCTTAACAAATCCCCCCTCCACACCTTGCCAAATAAAAACTAAAAAGCAGCTTGTCATTTTTAAACCAACCCCCACAAATTAATTCATGGGAGTTGGTTGGCATTACTAAACTATAGTTTTAAAATTGTTTATTAATTCTGCTTCATTATTTTTTTAGTTGT
>PCUH01000237.1:0-5529 GCA_002770955.1 Flavobacteriales bacterium CG18_big_fil_WC_8_21_14_2_50_32_9
TCTTTTGCCATAAAAACAAAATAATTTTTAAATGTTTGATATAAAATTACAATATCTAAATAAGAAGAGTGGTTAGAAACAATCACATAAGATTTATTTTTCTGAATAAATTCTTTGTTTTTAAGATTTACTCTAATACCCGTTAATAGCATCAATATTTTAGTATGATAGATGAGTAACTTAAATCCGTTTTTATACCTTTTTTCTTTATGTAAAAAAACAAGGTATATCGGATAAAAAAGTAACAGAAACACAATGAAACACAGTATTACATACAGCTTCCAAATACCTCCTGCTATTTCTCTTATTTTTTTCATTAATAGCAAAAGTATTAAAAAGCACGTTGTTAATGTTTTTTATTAAATTTTAAAGTTCAGAAAACTAATAAAAAAAATTTACTTTTGCTGCATGGCAAGAATATTAACAGGAGTACAAAGCACAGGAACTCCACACTTAGGAAATTTATTAGGGGCAATTTTACCCGCAATTGGAATGGCTAATGACAAAAAAAATGAAGCTTTTTTGTTTATTGCCGATATGCACTCGTTAACCCAAATAAAAAACAAGGAAACATTAAGAGATAATACTTACAAAACAGCAGCTACTTGGTTGGCGTGCGGTTTAGATCCTGCAACTACTGTTTTTTACAGGCAATCTGATGTTGCTGAAGTTGCTGAATTATCTTGGTATTTAAGTTGTTTTTTCCCTTATCAACGCCTAACATTAGCTCATTCCTTTAAAGATAAATCGGATAGGTTGGAAGATATAAATGCTGGTTTATTTACCTATCCAATGCTTATGGCTGCCGATATTTTATTGTATGATGCTAACTTTGTTCCAGTTGGGAAAGACCAGTTACAGCACTTAGAAATGACACGAGATGTAGCAGGTAGGTTCAATCATTTAATGGGAGAAGCATTTATTTTACCAGAACCTATTATTCAAAAAGATGCCATGCTTATTCCTGGTACAGATGGCGAGAAAATGAGTAAATCAAAAGGAAATTTAATTAATATTTTTTTGGATGATAAAAGTTTAAGAAAGCAAATCATGTCTATACAAACAGACAGTACACCGCTTGAAGCTCCTAAAAATACTTCAACTTGTATTGTTTTTAAATTATATAGTTTAATTGCAACTGCTGAACAAACCGCAGCAATGGCAACCAATTATGAAGGTGGAAATTATGGTTTTGGACACGCCAAACAAGCGTTGTTTGATTTAATTTGCACACGATTTAAAAAGGAGAGAGAAAAATTTAATTATTACATGAATAATTTGAATGAATTGGAAGAAGAATTGCAAAATGGTGCTGAAAAAGCCAGAAAAACTGCTCAACCTGTTTTGCAGCGTGTAAGGGAAAAATTGGGGTATTAAAAAGAAATCCCTTTGATAATTATCAAAGGGATTTCTTTTTAATCAATCAACACACTTTGTTAATTTGCTGCAATTTTGAATTTTACAGTAAATAAATCATCTATCATTTTATCTCCTAAGCCTTCAAAGAATTTTCCAGAACCATATTTAATGTCATATAAAGTTCTATCTACTTGTACTTCTGCATAAGCAGCTACTTTACCATCTTTTATTTCAATAGTAGCAGGAAATTCAATAGGTTTTGTAATTCCTTTTATTGTTAAATCAGCTTTAACGGTAAAAATACTTCCTTTTGTTTTTTTAGTTGAATTAATTTTAAGAATGGCAATGATATGATTTTGAGTGTCAAAAAAATCAGGAGAGTTTAAATGTCCTTCTAGCTTTCCTTTGTATTCACCTTCTAAATCAGTAACCAAAATTGATGTCATGTCAATAATAACCTCTCCTGATTTAACTGAACCATTTTCTACTTTTATGGAGCCTTCTTTAATGTTAATAGTTCCAGTATGTTGACCTGTAACTTTTTTACCTATCCAATCAATAGAACTTAATTCCTTATTAATGTGTAAATGATTATCATCATCGTGTTTTACTGTAGTAAATGATAATGTTGTTAATGCAACAACTGCGATGCTTAAAAAAATTTTCTTCATAGTTTTAGTTTTTAAATTAATAATACTGCAAATATATGTATATACATTTAATGTTTATACATATTTTAGTTAAATAATTGTTAAAATTATGTAAAAAACTTATTTTTAGAAAGTTATAAAATCATTTAATTTCCTGACACAATTCAATTAGCACTCCATTTGCAGATTTTGGGTGGACAAAACATACTAATTTATTGTCTGCTCCTTTTTTTGGTTGTTCGTTTAATATAATAAAACCTTCTTTTTTTAGGCGTTCCAGCTCTTTAACTATATCATCAACATCAAAAGCAATATGATGAATTCCCTCACCTTTATTCTCAATAAATTTTGCAATTGCACTTGTAGGTTTTGTTGCTTCTAGTAATTCAATTTTATTTTCACCTATCTGAAAAAAAGAAGTAGTTACTGATTCGGATTCAACAACTTCTGTTTTATAAGAAGGTTGATTAAATAGCTTAGAATAGATTTCAACAGCTTCAGATAAATTTTTAACGGCAATTCCAATATGTTCAATTTTATTCATCATGTAGCAAAAAAAATCCTCACTATTTTATTAGTGAGGATATTTTAGTATATTAAAATTATTTTATTTATTTCTTAACGAAAGTTTCAGATTTGCTATCATAATTAAGATAGTAAATTCCTTTTTTAAGATTGGTCACATCAACAGAGCTTCCATATCCTTTTTTAACAATATTAGCATAACTATCATATATTTCATATAGAGTTTCAGCACTAAATGTGATGATATCTTTTACTTTAATAGGGGTGAATGTAACCACTTCTTTTGTTGATACATATCTTGCTGCTTGAGAATATTTTGGCTTGCCAGAATAATCAACTTGTTTCACTCTAAATTTATTTTCTCCTGAATGAGATTCAATTTTAAATTCGTATTTATTTTCTGTAGAAGTTCCAACACCATCAACTTCACCTACTTTAATCCATTTGTTCCATCTAAACTGTTCTACAATAAAAGTAAGTTTTCCTGTTTCATTAGAAGTTGTCCACTCAAAATTTCCGTCTTTTGAAATATTCATATTCACAATTTCAAAAGTACTCTTAGGTTTAAGCACCTCTGGGTTTAATACTTTTGGTTTACAATCATCTTTGTGTTTAATTTTCACAATAACAGGGTCGCCTACTTTTAACTGAAAAGCAGTGAAATCAATTTCAAATGCACTTGAGTTGACTTCATCGGTAGTAACATCACCATTAATAGTTACTTCAAAAGTACAAAATCCAACTCCAGAACCTGCAAAAGGATTTTGAACATAGAGATTTTTTCCTTGATAATGTCCTTCTAAAACAATAACTCCAGCATAACTAGAAAATGCTATAAGGATGGAAAATAGTAATGTGAATGTATTCTTCATTTTTATAATATATTAAGTCTTTAACTTATTTAAACGCAATATTAACTCCTTATTTAGGATTTTCAAAATATTTTTACGTATTTATCGTATTTATAACCACTTTTATCGATTTTGTTATATATGTAAACGATAAAATACTTAAAAATAGAAAACAAAAATAATATTTTTTATAAAACTCAAGCACTATTTTTAAAAAAATTACAAAAATAACAGTGTATTTTTTATTTCTGTACTTTTGTGCGGATGAAGAAAAAGGGAGTTTTATTAGTTAATTTAGGGACACCAAACAGTCCATCTGTGAAAAATGTTAGGGTGTATTTACGTGAGTTTTTAATGGATAAATATGTTATTGATTTACCTTACCTCACTCGTTGGTTTTTGGTTAATGTGATTATTGCTGTGTTTAGAGCTCCGAAATCTGCAAAAATTTATCAACAATTATGGACAGATGAGGGTTCTCCTTTATTAGTTTATGGAAAAAAAGTGCGTAGCCTTTTACAACAAGAAATTGGCGATAATATTAATGTTTATTTAGCCATGCGTTATCAAAATCCATCCATTAAAAATGTACTTAAAGAAGTAAAAAAAGAGGGCATTACTGATTTAGTGGTTATTCCTTTGTATCCACAATATGCTTCTTCTTCCACTAAATCGAGTATCGAAAAAGTGAAAGAAGAACTAAAAAAAGCAAATTACGAACCCAATGTTAAATTCATTGAAAACTTTTTAACCAACGAAAAATTCATTGAAGCTTTCACCGAAAGTGGTAACAAACATTGGAAAACAGGAGATTATCAAAAAGTATTGTTTAGCTACCACGGTATTCCAGAACGCCACATTATTAAAGATTGCAAAAATGGATATTGTAAATTGGATGATACTTGTTGTGCTGCATATTCCGATAATAATCGGTTGTGCTACCGAGCTCAATGTTATGAAACTTCTCGATTAATTGCATCCAAAATGGGATTGAAAGAGGATGAATACAGGATATCTTTTCAATCTCGTTTGGAAACTCGTGCCCGAGATCCTTGGTTAAAACCTTATTCCGACTTAGTTACAGCAGATTTGGCGAAATCGGGCGTAAAAAATGTACTTTGTTTTTCTGCTTCTTTTATTGCCGATTGCTTGGAAACTACTATTGAAGTAGGTGAAGAATTTAAAGAAATTTTCGATAAAAATGGTGGAGAAAAATGGCAATTAGTAGAAAGTTTAAACGATAATCCAACATGGATAGCAGCACTTAAAGAGATTGCTTTAAAAGAGTTTTAAAACAGAAACTCTCTCCTTCAAAAACCTACTTAAATCAAATTGATTTTGAATTTGTATTCCTGTAAAGTTAGTAGCATTTTTAAAAGCTTCTTTTAAATCAAATTCTCGTTGGGTTTGTGTAAAATAATGTTGTTTTTCTGCATGATATTTTGCTAAATATTCTTGCTCTGGTTGTCTGGGAGTGGGGACTAAAACTGCTTGTTTACCCAAAACAGCCAAATCCATTATGGTTGAATAGCCTGCCCTAGAAATAACCAAGTTACTTTGTCCTATTTTTTTTAAAAACATCTCTGTCGGCAAGAGATTATGCACTTCTATATTTTCCGATTGTAAATAGGTTGGAATTTTAGTTTCTGATAGCAAACCTCTTACTAAAACTAACTTTAATGCTGTTTTTTCAGCTTGTTTGGCTACTAAACTTTCAAAAACAGTTCGTTGTGGTTCTGGACCAGAAATAACAATAAAAGCATCATATTTCTGCTCTGAAGACAACTCCTTGCCTGAAAATCTCGATAATGGTCCTATAAAAAAAGTAGGTATCGCATTTAGTTTTTTGGTATGCGATAAATCGCCACTCAAATTAGTTTCATTTTCGGTATACTCAAACTTAGTAGCTTTTCGGGGGGGAAGATAGTTAGTTTGAGTTATACTCGAAACCAAAATGTATTTATTTCCCGAAAATTGATTTGGTTTCGGTATATCGGGAACCCAGCATTCATCAAATTTTTGTATAAAATGATGATTTATTTTGTTGAGCCATATTTTTCCAAAAGAAGCCTGAATAAACAGCTGATGTGTAATAAAAACAGAAGGTACTTTTTCCGACCAACATCCATATCTGTTATCAGAAA
>PCUH01000237.1:5567-9934 GCA_002770955.1 Flavobacteriales bacterium CG18_big_fil_WC_8_21_14_2_50_32_9
AATAATTGATGCTCTGTTTTAATACTTTTTAAAAATCCAGGAAGCTGCAGTAGCATTTTTAAACTCATGCTTCCATTAGTTGTATAGCGAATAGTATAACCTGGCAATTGCACAAAAGTCAATTCAGGAAAAGTAGTTTTTAAAAGATGTAAAGGAGTGTTGTCGGCTGCAATAATTACTTCATGTCCTAAATCCACTAATGCATTAATAATGGGAACACATCTGGCGGCATGTCCCAACCCCCAATCTAAGGGGCAAATCAATATTTTTTTTTGATTTTTGATGATTACTTTTTATTCTCTAATTTAACGAAAGCTACTAATTGTCCTTTATCACAAGAGGTAAACCCAAGTGCTTCATAAAAACCTCTTGTTTCTTCATTATCATCAGTTAACAATACTTTTTGTCGGATATTTTTATATTTTTCTAATGCTTTTTGCAATAACGTAGTTCCAATTTTTCTTCTTTTATGCGATTTCAAAACTAAAATATCCTGAATATAAACAATGGTCAATCCATCGCCCACCAAACGAATTAATCCTACTAATCGCCCATTTTCCCAGGCTGTTAATACATAAAGCGAATTACTTATCGCTTGTTGCAATAGGTCAGGATTATTAGTATAAGCCAACCATTTTGCATCTTTGTAGAGCTTTAATAAGTCTTCTTGTTTTAGGTCTTTATTATCAGAGAAATTGAGGCTATTCATTTGTAGGTTAAATTAACTATTTCTAAACAAAAATAATTTAAATGCGTGTAATCATACTTATAAAACAAGTAAAATATTATCTTTGTTCAAACTTAAACTTTTTGTTATGCTAAAAAAAATTGCTCTTGTATTATTCGCTATTTTCGTGATTATACAGTTTTTTAGAATTGATAAAACCAATCCTGAGGTTATTATAGAAAATGATTTTATCAATGTTGTTAATCCACCCGAAGAAATTGCTACTATAATTAAAACTTCGTGCTACGATTGTCATTCTAATACTTCTAAATACCCTTGGTATAGTAATGTTGCCCCTATTTCTTGGTGGTTAAAAGACCATATTAATGAAGCAAGGGAAGAACTTAATTTTTCTGAATGGGAAACTTATAACATAGCAAAAAAAATTAATATTTTAGAAGAGGCAATCGAAGAAATAGAAGAAGGAGAAATGCCTCTGTATCCTTATAAAATTAGTCATAGTAGTGCAAAATTGAATGTCAATCAAATAAAATTGCTCATGGATTTTTTAAAAAATCTTAAAATAAATTACGAAGAAGAGGCACAAGCATATTTAGATGAGTTAAACAAGGAAGAAAAAAAAGGTAATTTAAGGTTGAACAACGGTTCAAAATGGATAGCAAATCCCGAAACCATCACAGGCATAAACAACATGATAGCTATTTTAGGAAATCCTGTTGAAGAAGAACGAGTTATTTTGTATGTTGCTCGAGGACAACAATTAATGGAGGAATTTAAATTATTGGTTGCTAATTGTACAATGACTGGTGAGGCTCATGACCAGTTGCATAATTACATTTCACCTTTAAAAGAAAAAATTGAACTATTGAGTAATTGCGAAGACACTACTGCTTGTGATCTTACTTCGTTAGATATTTTACGTTTCTTAAATGACTTTAATAACTATTTTGAAGGAGAAAAAAATAGTTAATCCTCTTATTTTTTATAAAAATTCATCTCTGTTAAATATTTATAAACGGGTTCAGTAAGTAAATAACGAACATCTTTTTTGTCTTTTACTGCTTTTCTAATAAAGCTAGAAGATACTTTCATTACTGGAGCATCACAAAAATAAACATTTGTATGCTTAAAAAAATCGTACGGTTTATGGTTAGTTTTTAATTCCGATTCCTCCCTTTCATACTCTGTTAAAGCTCTCGGATAAACGTAAATATGATGGTGGTCTAAAATTTCTTCATGGTTTTTCCATTTATGAAAAGTCCTTAAATTATCCTCTCCCATAATCAACGAAAATTCATGATTGGGATATTTTTCATGCAAATATATCAACGTATCTGAAGTGTAAGATGGTTTAGGCATGTTAAACTCAATATCACAATCTTTTAAATGATAATTATTTTCAATAGCCACTCTTACCATGGCTAGCCGATGATAATCTGCCAATAAAGAATTACTTGTTTTTAAAGGGTTTTGTGGAGAAACCACCAACCAAACTTCATCTAAATCGGTATAATCTACCATGTAATTAGCAATTATTAAATGCCCAACATGAATGGGATTGTAAGTTCCAAAATATAAGCCTACTTTCATTTTATTATTTTTATTTCAATTAAAACTTCAAGGTCTTTAATCAGTTTATTCTATCAGACCTTGAAAGTTTTGATTATTTTATCTCTTATTTAGATAAAAATGAGTTAACAATTTGAAATGTTTCTTGCTGAGCTTTTGCTAAATCGTCATTTACAATAGTAACATCAAACTTATCAGCATAACTCATTTCTTTACCTGTTTTGGCTAATCTTTTCTGAATTTTTTCTTCTGTTTCTGTTCCTCTATTTCTTAGCCTAGCTTCTAATATTTCAATACTTGGTGCTTTTACAAATATAGTTAATGCTTTTTCTTTAAAATAATTTTTTAAACTTAATCCACCTTTCACATCAACATCAAAAATTACATGATTTCCCTGTTGCCAAATTCTTTCTATCTCAGCCTTTAGTGTGCCATAAAACTGATTTGTATAAACTTCTTCCCACTCAACAAATTCATTGGCTTCTATTTTTTGTTTAAATGCCTCAGGAGTTAAAAAATAGTAATCCTTTCCCTCTTCTTCATTGGTTCTTTTTTCTCTTGTGCAAACAGAAACAGAAAATTTAAGATTCAAGTCTTGAGCTAATAAGAATTTTGTAATGGATGTTTTTCCTGCTCCCGATGGAGCACAAATAATAATGCATTTATTTGTCATAAAATATTCAATGTTTGTTCCTTAATTTTTTCCAGTTCATCTTTCATATCAACCACAATTTTTTGCAATTCGGCATGGTTAGCTTTTGATCCGAGCGTATTTATTTCCCTTCCTATTTCTTGACTAATAAACCCAAGTTTTTTTCCTTGTCCATCGGGCAAAAGCATTGTTTCTTCAAAATATTCAAGGTGTGTTTTTAAACGAAGTTTCTCTTCTGTAATGTCGTATTTTTCGATATAGAAAATAAGCTCTTGCTCCAATCTATCTTGATTTACCGTTAAATTTGTTTCATTTAAATGCGTTAAAATTCGTTCTCGAACGGTTGTTATTCGTTCTTTTTCATAGTTAGATACTTCGCTCAGTAATTGTGCTATGTTTTTAATACGAGAAGACAATTCTTTTTGTAAAACTGCCCCTTCCGAAAGTCTAAACTCGTTAATATGAGCTATAGCTTCTTTCGCAGCACTTTCAATAATTTCCCATTCGGCTTCATCTATGGTTTCTTTTTCATCTTTACTAAATACATCGGGCAGTTGAGATACAATTTTTATTAAATCAGTTTGCTCATTAAGTTCCGTAACCATTGTCTTTAAATCAGAATAATAGTGTTTAAACAATGCTTTATTTAATGAATAACTTGGAGCAACAGCAACTTGTTCTACATAAAGTAAAAATTCTATTTTTCCTCTTTCCATCTTACTACTAATCAAAGACCTTAATTCGGATTCTTTTTCTTTGTATGTAGATGGAATTCGCATAGAAATATCGGCTTGTTTACTATTTAGCGACTTAATTTCTATACTTATTTTTTTATGGTTTACTTCTGCAACGGATTTCCCATAGCCAGTCATTGATTTAATCATTGCGTATTTTTTTAGGTTGCAAATGTAATAAACCTATTGGGATAAAAAATAATGCTGCTGGCATATTGCTTTGGTAGATTCAAAAACAAAATGCTATTTTTGTTGTTCAACTATAATAAAATAAAATATTTATATGAGCAACATCAACTTTAAAATTGATAATGGAGTAGGAATAATCATCCTTAACAGACCTGATAAATTTAACAGTTTTGTTCGCCAAATGGCGTTTGATTTACAAGCGAGATTAGATGAATGTGAGAAAAACCCTGAAGTAAGAGCCATATACATTACTGCCGAAGGTAAGGCGTTTTGTGCCGGACAAGATTTAGCGGAAGCCATAGATCCTAAGCAAACAGAATTACCCAAAATTGTAGAAGAACATTACAATCCGATTATAGAACGATTAAGAAAAATTGAAAAACCTATTGTTTGTGGCGTAAACGGTGTTGCAGCAGGTGCGGGAGCTAACATTGCATTGGCTTGCGACATTACCCTTGCAGCAAAATCAGCTAGTTTTATACAGGCTTTTAGCAAAATTGGGTTGATACCAGATAGCGGTGGAACCTATTACTTA
>PCUH01000284.1:0-147 GCA_002770955.1 Flavobacteriales bacterium CG18_big_fil_WC_8_21_14_2_50_32_9
AAGTATATGCTAAAAATCACAACACCAACAAAGGGAATAATACCATTGCATTAGAAACGAACCAGTTCTCTAATGGCATGTATTTCATTAGTATTGCCAATGGAAATGCGAAGGAAAACTTGAAGTTTATTAAGGAATAAGGTTAAC
>PCUH01000284.1:181-2567 GCA_002770955.1 Flavobacteriales bacterium CG18_big_fil_WC_8_21_14_2_50_32_9
GCTTTAACGAAATTATGTTTGTCCTCAGGCGGATTGAAGGCTTTATAAATTCCGTATCCTGATAGAATCGGGAGCCATTACACAAAAGCTTAGTTTCAAACGGACAGAGGGGAAAGTTGAGTACGTTATAAAAAAAAGTATATTTGTGAGATGAATTTTAAAAATCACATCACAAAGCCCTTCGCTAAAATGCTTTCGTTTCAGCTTTACGATTTCGGGGAGCTTACTAATTTTATTAAGTGGCAATAATTTTACTTTTCATAGGCTTCTTAGGATTAACACTTCTTTTGTTTTCCAATAATAATAGTAGAGAATCATTCGTGAAAACAATATTATTTTTTTCTTTCTTCACCCTTGTCATCACAGAAATACTCGGATTATTTAACGCTCTTAATTATTTAGGCTTACTATTTTGCTGGACAATAATTGATGTTATATTAATATACCTACTAATTAAAAAGAATTCGTTTAGTGTTATTAATGTGATAAAGAATAAATTAATAATATCAGTTCGTACACTTAATAAATTGGAAAAATTTCTTTTTGGCTTCACCATCATTATTTTTTTAGGAGTTTTTTTTCAGGGATTAATTTACCCAACAAACAACTGGGATTCAATGGCATATCACATGCCAAGAATTATCCATTGGATACAAAACGAAAATCTAGCACATTACCGAACAAGTATTTATCCTCAACTTAACTCACCTCCTTTTGCTGAGCAAATCATTCTAAATATCAACTTGTTGCTCGGAAATGATTATTTTTCCAATAGTGTTCAATTGTTTTATTTATTAGCTACTGGAATAGTCGCTAGTTTAATTGCAAAAAAGATAGGATTAAACAGGGTAATACAGATTTTATCATTTTTTATCGTTTTAACGCTGCCAGAGTCTATCCTCCTAGCTTCATCAACACATAATGAACTGGTAATGTCGTTTTTTGTGCTTTCGAGTATTTATTTTTTTATGATTACCATTCAACAAACAACCACAATAAACTTTTTATTACTAGGATTTTCAATTGGTTTGGCTTTAGCAACGAAAGCCCCAGCGTACATTTTTTTAACCGTTTTTGTTTTTATGTGGGCTGGCTATCAGCTCTATTTGATAGTAACTCAACAAAAATTAAAAATCCTTAACTATTTAATCGTGCTGTTTAGTGTCGTCCTCATTAACTCAGGTCATTATTATCGAAATTATCAATTAACAGAAAACCTATTTGGACTCAATGAGGACATTAAGAATAAATATGTAAATGAAGAACATTCTTTATTAATGTTGGTTTCCAATATGAGTAAAAATATATTAAGCCAGTTTGGCTTGCCCAAAATAGCACCCATAGCTTATCATGCAGCAGAAAAATTTCATAAAACCATAGGGGTTGATTTACACAACCCTAAAACTACTTTTGAGAGTTATTCAATTGACCCTTTAGCCATTCACGAAAATAACGGTGCCAATCCCTATTATATGCTATTACTATTGGTGAGTATGTGGTGGATGATTTTTACCGTTAAAAAAAGAAATAAAATGCTCGTTATTTTTTGGATTGGAATTCTGCTCACCTTTCTACTTTTTTGTTTTTATCTAAAATGGGAGCCTTGGGTAAAAGCACATGTTACTTTTTTTATTTTGTATGCAATTGTATTAGCAGCATTTTTAGAAAGTTTATTGAAATATAAAATGATATTTAGTGTTATTATTGTTGGTTTTATTGGTTTTGCAACTTTAACCATGACTTTTAATTATTCTAGACCCTACATCACGCTACCACCTTTTACTTCAGTAATTAAAATATCGGATAATCGCTATCAAAAATACTTTAGTCGGTTTTTAGAATTTTATCCCGATTACAAAACAGTTCATCAAGAAATAAATAAGAAGAAATATAAAAATATTGGATTAATGTTAAATAGTTATGATATGGAATATCCACTGTTCATTAACTCCTATCGAAATGATGTAAAACCAATTCACATCAATGCAAGTGAATTAAGTGATGAATTGCCAATACAAAGTGAAGTAGATTGCATTGTTTCGACCAATTATTTGGATAGTATTGTGTTTAAAAACCAAGTATTTTACAATGCGATGAAAGGTAATGATAGGTATTTATATCTATTTCTTAAAAAATGATTTTTAAGTAAGCGAAATATTCTTTCCGAGTAGCTTTAGAAGTAAAAATGGCCAACATTATTTTTATAATCGACTCTTTTTTGGCTAGGTTATTAAAACAAAACAACAAAAGGGCTTTAGCCATATCATGTTACTTATTCGGTTAGCAATGCTATTTTTTTATATTTTTTGGGGGGAAATCTTCAAAAAAGAAGCAATTAATTTTTTAGGTAATTTGGTTGGTGTAATTTTAAAATCAAACCAATCTT
>PCUH01000284.1:2604-12397 GCA_002770955.1 Flavobacteriales bacterium CG18_big_fil_WC_8_21_14_2_50_32_9
ATCATTTTGTGCGAAACCTTTAAATTTGGGTCCAACAATTTTAATTCCAAAATCATCAGGGTTTTTCCCAATAGGACTGTGAGCGGTTGTAGTAAACAAGTGCCAAAATGCAGATTGTATGCAATTGTTTTCAAACAACTGTCTAACTATTTCTAATGAATCAACAGTTTCTTGGTCTGTTTCTGTTGGAAATCCATACATTAAATAGGCATGAACCATAATATTACTTTCTGAAAAAGAATTGGTTACCCTAGCAACTTGAGCAATATCGACCCCTTTTTTCATTTTTTCCAATAATCTATCAGAGGCTACCTCCAAACCACCAGTTACAGCAATGCAACCAGATTTTGCCAACAATGCACATAACTCAGGTGTAAAAGTTTTTTCAAAACGAATGTTAGTCCACCAAGTAATGAAAATTTTTCTTTTTAATAATTCTTCAGCCAAGGCTCTTAATATTTTTGGCGGAGCAGCTTCATCCACAAAATGAAAACCATACGTACCTGTTTCTGCTATTATTTTTTCTATTTTATCAACCAAATCTTCTGCAGTAGTATTTTGGTAATTGGCTATGTAATCTAAATTTACATCGCAAAAAGTGCATTGTTTCCAATAACAGCCGTGAGCAACAGTTAATTTATTCCACTTTCCATCAGTCCACAATCGGTGCATAGGATTCATTACATCCAAAAATGAAATGTATTGATGAAGAGGCAAATCTCTGTAGGTTGGTGCTGGCAAATTACTGTGGTGAAAAATGGTATTTGGCGTTTTATTTTGATATACTACTTTTCCGTTTTCGAGCAAATAGGTTCTTTCTAATTCATTTTTCTCTATTTTCTTTTCAATAAATTCACATAACTTTAGCAAAGGACCTTCGCCATCATTTAAGGTAATAAAATCAAGGTAATTAAAAATTCGAGGGTCTGAAAGCAACAACAATTCAGTATTACAGTATCCCCCTCCAAAGGCAATTTTTGTTTTTTTGAAATGTTTTTTTATAAACTTTGCACAACGCAAAGCTGCAAACAAATTTCCTGGAAAAGGAATAGTGAAACAAACCAAATCTGGCTGATATTGTTCTAGTTTACTTGCCATTAAAAGCAACAATTGATCTTCTATGATGGTAGTTTCGAAAGAAAGATAGTTGTCAATCTCGTCAAAACTACTAGCTGCAGTAGCTATTTGCTCGGCATAGCGTGTAAAAGAAAAAAATTCATCTACATTGGCTCTAATAAAATCTCCTAATTCTTCAATAAAAAGCGTTGCCAAATGCTTGGCTTTATCAATAATTCCTAAATTTCCGAAGCCATACTCAAATTCTTCTTCATTTAAATTTATGCTTCGGTGGGCTTTTGGTAAAAATCCATGCTGTAACATTTGATAAGCAGCTGTTACTTCATGTTGTTGAAGAAATTGAATAACTCTATCTACTTTTAATATGTAATCTTCTTGTAGCTTATAGACTAATGGATACTCAATTTTTTCACAATTTTTTTTTGCTTCTTTAAAAACAAGAGCAATGAAGTCTTTCGTAAAAATTTTAGTAAAAAGCTCTATGCTTAAATCACATTGATTCGTTGCAATATTTTTACTATCTAAAAATCCTTTTAAGTAAGTAGTTGCAGGATACGAAGTATTGAGCTGAGTAAACGGTGGGGTAATTAACAATACTTTCGTTTGCATGGAATCAAAGTTAATTTTATTTGCCAATACAGAATTTACTAAAAATGTTATCTAAAAGATCTTCATTGGAAATTATTCCAGATATCAGTCCTAAGTGATACAGTGCTTGTCGGATATCCATTGCAAGGAAATCTCCAGTGATGTTATTGTCTAAACCTTCGAGCACATTGATTAATGCAGCATTGGCTTGTGTTAGTGCCTCAAAATGACGAGCGTTGGTAACTACTGTATCATTACTTGCTATCAATCCTGAATGAACGTGTTCAAAAAGCTTTTCAGTTACCTGTTCTATATTGTGATGGTCTTTAGCCGAGATAAATAGTACATTATTAAAGGAATTAAATTTTTGTTTTATTTCTTTTTCATTTCCTTTATCCACCTTATTGGCAATAATCAACAACAATTTATTTTTTTGGTGTATCCGCTGTTCAATCATTTTGACTTGTTGTTGGAGCTGTTCTTCTGAAATAGCAACAGCATCAACCAAAAGCAATACAACTGATGCTTGATCAATTTTTTCATACGATTTTTTAATTCCTATACTTTCAATTTCATCTTTAGTATCACGAATTCCTGCCGTATCAACAAATCGAAAATTAATACCTTTAATACTAATTTCATCTTCAATGGTATCGCGCGTAGTTCCAGCAATAGAAGAAACAATCGCCCTTTCTTCATTTAACAGCACATTAAGTAAAGTAGATTTTCCTACATTTGGTTCTCCTATAATAGCTACAGGAACACCCGTTTTCACTACATTTCCATAATTAAAAGAAGCAATCAAACGATGTAATTTATTTTGTAAGTTCATCACCAATGTTTTTAAATCAGTTCTATTGGCAAATTCTATATCTTCTTCACCAAAATCTAACTCCAACTCAATTAAAGATGCAAAATGAATTAACTCTTCTCTTAATTGATTAATCTCTAAACTAAATCCTCCCCGCATTTGCTGAATAGCTAACTGGTGAGAAGCTTCTGAAGTTGAAGCAATAACATCTGCAACAGCTTCTGCTTGCGACAAATCCATTTTACCATTCATAAATGCTCTAAAGGTAAATTCACCTGGACCAGCTTGTTTTGCTCCATTTTTTAATACTAATTGCAACACTTGTTGTTGAATGTAAGGTGAACCATGTGTTGAGATTTCAACTGTATTTTCGCCTGTGTATGATTTTTTTTCTTTAAAAATACTAACCAACACTTCGTCAATAATTTTATTATTATTTCTAATTGTTCCAAAATGTATGGTATGAGAAGATTGTTGTAATAAATCCGTACCATAAAAAATTTTATTAGCAATAGTAATTGCATCTTTTCCAGACAAACGAATAACAGCAATTGCTCCAATTCCGGGTGGAGTTGCAATGGCACAAATGGTATCGGAAAGTTGGTTGTGTTGCATTTTCTACTTTTTATATCCAATCACCATTACATCGTAATACTTGTTCAACAATATCTCTAACGCAGCCTTCTCCCCCATTTTTATCTGAAATATAATGAGCAATTCCTTTTATTTCAATTGCTGCATTTTTAGGGCAAGTTGCAACACCGCACAATTTCATAACTTCATAATCAGGAATATCATCTCCCATGTATAAGATTTGTTCTTTTTTAATATTTTTTTGAGTAATATAAGCATTAAAAATAGCCACCTTATCTTGTGCTTTTAAGAAAACATCGGTTATTCCCAATCCATTTAATTTAATTCGAACAGCTTCCGAACTACCACCTGAAATAACACAAATTGTATATCCTTTTTTAACAGCGTGTTGCAAGGCAAAACCATCTTTATTATTCATTATTCGTGCTTGCTCTCCATTAGATAGCAACAACACAGACCCATCCGTTAAAACACCATCTACATCAAAAATAAAAGTGTTGATACTGGGAAGAAGCTCTTTGAAATTTGCCATATTTTTTTTCGTCAAAGTTACAAAATCCTAATTCATTATAATAGATTAAAATTTCTATCGTATTTTTACCAACGATGGATAAAATAAGAATTTCAACCACACAAAATGTTACTATTGATTATACCATTGCAAGCATTGGTGATAGAATATTGGCTGCTCTTTTAGATTATTTATTGTTTCTTGTTTATTTTATAATTATAGGTTATATAATTAGCGAAATAGGTGGATTAGAAAATAATGCATACCTATCTATGCTGTTATTTTTACCTATTTTTTTTTATGATTTGTATTGCGAACTTTTTTTTAATGGTCAAAGTTTTGGAAAATACATCCTAAAAATTAAAGTAGTTAAAATAGATGGTTCACAACCCAACTTAGGTAGTTATTTACTTCGATGGATTTTCAGATTAATTGAAGGGGTTGTTTTCTTTTGGGGTTTAGTTGGTTTATTCACCATTTTAATCAATGGAAAGGGGCAGCGTTTGGGAGATATTGCTGCAAAAACAGCTGTAATTAAAATTGGAAATAAAATTGTGTTACAAGACACTATTTATAAAAAAGTAGCTACCGATTACAATGTAGTTTTTCGAGAAGCAGAAAACCTCTCAGAAAAAGATATTACTATTATTTCCGAAATTTTTAACTATGCACTAAAAGAGGGAAAATTTGATGTTATCAATCAATTGGCTGATAAAACCAAAACTACTTTAAACATTAAAACTGATTTAAAAAGTATTGCTTTTTTAGAAACTATTATTAAAGATTTTACGCATTTGCATTTTAATGAATAAAGCAAAATTTTATCTTAGAAATTATTTGTGAATTTCTTCTCCCTTCTCATCAAAAAAGTGATATTCTAAAAAACTATAAGCAGAAGATGGAGATACATCAATAGTTGCTTTATATTTAGTTTGCCATTGTTTTCTCAAAGAAGAAAGTAATCCAACTCGTTTATTGATAAAAGATTCAACAAAGGGATGTGTGTTTATGGTAATTTTTTTTATGTTTAATTGTTGTGCAATGTATCTTAAATTATTTTCTACTTCATCAACTAATAAAACAGTAGAGTGGACTTCTCCATTTCCACCACAACAAGGACATTTTTCGGCAGTTTTAATTTCCATTTCTGGACGAACTCGCTGACGAGTAATTTGAATAAGCCCGAATTTACTAGGAGGCAAGATGTTATGTTTTGCTCTATCGTGCATCATAAATTCTTGCATTTTTTCAAAAAGTAATTTTCTGTTTGCAGCCTCTCTCATATCAATAAAATCAACAACAACAATTCCTCCCATATCTCTCAAACGCAATTGGCGTGCAATTTCTTCAGCTGCTTCAATGTTTACCTCTAAGGCATTTTCTTCTTGTGTTTTATCTTTTTTCTTACCTCGTTGTCCGCTATTTACATCAATTACATGTAATGCTTCGGTATGTTCAATAATTAAGTAAACACCTGTTTTTAAAGTAACATTTTTTCCGAAAAGCGATTTTATTTGACGTTCTATTCCGAAATGCTCAAAAATGTGTGTTTTCCCAGTATAATGTTTAATGATTTTTTCTTTGTCGGGAGCAATGGTTATCAAATAGGATTTAATTTCATTATAAAGTGTTTCGTCATTAATATGAATATTGCTAAAATCCTTACTTAACAAATCTCTTAATAAAGAAGACGTTCTATCAATTTCGCCTAAAATCTTTTTGGGTGCTTTCGCATCCTTAAGAGCATTGTAGCAATTTTCCCATCGTTGCTCTAACTCATTCATATCCGCATGCAAATCAGCAACTTTTTTGTTTTTTGCAACAGTTCTTATTATTACACCAAAACCTTTAGGTTTAATGCTTTTAATCAAACGAATGAGTCGCTCTCTTTCTTCTTCGTCTTTTATTTTTTGAGAAACGGAAACTTTGTGCGAAAAAGGAACCAATACTATGTATCGTCCAGCTAATGAAATTTCGGAGCTTAATCGAGGACCTTTGGTAGAAATAGGTTCTTTTGCTATTTGAACCAATATTTGATCTGTTGATTTAAGCGTTTTTTCAATTTTACCTGTTTTTTCAATTTCAGGTTCAAATTGAAAATCAAGTTGTGAGGAATTTATTTGTTTGTTTAATACTCCTTTGGTGAATTTTGCAAACGAATTAAACTTTGCTCCAAGATCTAAATAGTGCAAAAAGGCATCCTTTTCGTAGCCTACGTCAACGAAAGTTGCATTTAATCCTGGCATAATTTTTTTAACTCTGCCAAGATAAATATCTCCTACTGAAAAATTATTATTGGTTTTCTCCCTGTGTAATTCTACTAATTTACTATCTTGAAGAATGGCTATAACAACCTCATTAGGTAAAGAATTGATAACTAATTCTACACTCATTTAATTTTTTTTACTGAAGTAACTGCTTGTGAAAAAATGTTTAATAAAAAACAATCTAACCCTTATTATAATAAATTAAAATAACAACAAAACTAGTAACCATTTGGATACTAGTTTTGTTGTTTTCTATTCAGAATAAAATAAAGGTGAGAACACACAAGTTGAGAAATAAATAATGTTACCTATTTTTTCTTGTGTCTATTTTTTCTTAGTCTTTTCTTACGCTTGTGCGTAGCCATTTTATGTCTTTTTCTTTTTTTACCGCTTGGCATAATCTCTTATATTTATATGTTGATATATTTTAATTCTGTGGCAAAGATATACTAAAAAAAGATTATTTCACATTTTTTTTCACTTTCTCTACAAAAGATTTAGCAGGTTTAAAAGATGGTATGTTATGAGCAGGAATAATAATAGTTGTATTTTTAGAAATATTTCTACCTGTTTTTTCAGCTCTTCTTTTTACTACGAAGCTTCCAAAACCTCTTAAATAAACATTATCACCTTCTTCTAAAGATTTTCTGACAGTTTTCATAAATTCTTCAACTGTAGTTTGAACTGTTAATTTTTCGATTCCTGTTTTTTCGGAAATTTTTGATACGATATCTGCTTTTGTCATTTTTTTGAATATTTTAACTTATTTATAAATAATTTGATTTCGATTGCAAATATAGGAGTTTAACTCAATTTAAAACAAGGAGTTAAAAGATTTTAGCTAAATTGAGTGAAACTATCGACTAATGAACAATTTAACCTTTCATAATTAGTTGCATCACTAAGTTAGTGCACTTTAATCTTCATTTCTTTTCCCTAATTTTGGCTAAAATATAGACCAAATTTAAAAATAATGAATTTTTCCAAGCAATTAATTGAATGGTACAAGCAAAACAAACGAGATTTACCATGGAGAAATACAAAAAACCCTTATAAAATTTGGCTTTCAGAAATAATACTTCAACAAACTAGAGTTAATCAAGGTTGGAGTTATTATACTAAATTCATTAATCAATTCCCAACTCTAATTGATTTGGCTAATGCATCTGAAGAAGAAGTGTTGAAGCTTTGGCAAGGATTAGGCTATTACTCTAGAGCTAGAAACTTACATTTTACTGCCAAACATATTGCTTATAATTTGAATGGATTTTTTCCAACAGATTATAACGAAATTTTAAAATTAAAAGGTGTTGGCGAATACACTGCTGCGGCAATTTCTTCTTTTGCCTATAATCAACCTTTTCCTGTTGTGGATGGAAACGTATTCAGAGTACTCACTCGAATTTTTGGTATTGAAACTCCAATTGATAGCAATGAAGGAAAAAAAGCCATTTACTCATTAGCTCATGAATTAATAGATAGAAAACGTGCTTTGCTTTTCAATCAGGCAATTATGGAATTTGGTGCTTTGCAATGTATTCCTAAAAATCCATCTTGCAAAAGCTGTATTTTTAATCAAAGCTGCTATGCTTCTATAAATAATATGGTTACTCTCTTTCCAATTAAGCAAAATAAAATCAAGCAACGTATTCGATATTTTAATTATTTAGTTTTTATTTCAGAAAGAAACTCAACACTTTTACATAAACGAATTGAAAATGATATTTGGAAAAACTTGTATGACTTTCCTCTTGTAGAAACAGATGAGCCTATTGAAAACATTGAAACACTTATACTTCATACTGATTTTTATAAATTCAAAAATCAACTTCAAACCCTCTCTTTTATAAAAATTTCTTCTCCTATTAAACACGTTTTAAGTCATCAAAAAATTATAGCTATTTTTTGGTTAGTTCATACATCAGCTATTTCAAAAATCAAAAACGATTATACCGAAATTAACTTAGATGATATAGAAAATTATCCTGTTCCTGTGCTTATTGAAAATTATATAACGTCATTTAAGGAATTAGAAAAAAAATAAATTAAAAAAATTCTTACATTTGAATAAATTTTAAAAAAAAGAAATTATGGCTGGAATTAATAAAGTTATTTTGATAGGTAATTTAGGTAAAGACCCAGAAATTAGGTATTTAGAAGGAGGAACTGCCGTAGCTAATTTCTCGCTGGCTACTTCAGAAAGTTATACAGATAAAAACACCAATGAAAGAAAAACAATTACCGAATGGCACAATGTAGTTTTTTGGAGAGGTTTGGCCGAAGTTGCTGAAAAATACCTCAAAAAAGGTAATCAGGTTTATATTGAAGGGAAATTAAGAACCCGAAAATGGCAAGATAAAGATGGTGTTGACCGATATACAACTGATATTGTGGGCGAAACAATGCAAATGCTCGGGAGAAAAGATGACAATGCATCAAGTACTTCTTCTTCCCAACAAAATCAACCTTCAGCATCTTCTTCTCCTGAAATTGAAAAAGAAGATACGCAAGCTGATGATTTACCATTTTAACTTTTAAATTTTACTTACACCTTGGACGATCCTCTACCGGCCCTGCAAATGGGTAGTATCTTATTAAATTTATTCAATTCAATTAATGCAACAATTTTAATTGAGTTGTTAGTTATTCTTATTCTTCTTGTATTTTCTGGACTTATATCAGGTTCTGAAATTGCTTTCTTTTCGCTAACTCCATCAGAATTAAACAAAATTAATCACTCCAATTCAAAAACCAATCAATTGGTTAGTAAGCTATTGGGAAATCAAAAGCAACTATTAGCAACTATATTAATTTCAAATAACTTAATTAATATAGCTCTAATTATTATTACAACTCATTTTGCAAGCAATCTTATTAATTTTTCTTTGCTTCATCCATTACTAACCTTCATTACTCAAGTAATAGGAATAACCTTTATTATTCTCTTGTTTGGAGAAGTGATTCCAAAAATTTATGCTACTAAAAATGCACACAAGCTAGCTAAAATAATGAGCTTTCCTCTAAATATTTTTTCTTTTTTTGTTTTTCCATTAAGTTACTTGTTAATTAAATTTTCTGGCATAATAGATAAACATATCAAACAAAGAGGTTTAAATGTTACGGTTGAAGATCTTTCTCATGCGTTAGACTTAACTTCCGACATTCCAGAAAACCAAGATGAACATCGTATTTTAAAAGGGATAGTGAAATTTGGGGAAACAAGTGTTAAGCAAATTATGACTGCAAGAGTTGATGTTGTTGCACTAGATAAAAACCTTCCTTACAGTACTGTAATTAATGCCATTATAGATTCTGGATATTCCCGAATACCGGTATATGAAAACTCATTTGACACCATAATTGGTATTATTTATATTAAAGATTTATTGGCTCACATCAAAGAAAATGACAATTTTGAATGGATAAAGCTAGTAAGACCTCCATTTTTTGTTCCTGAAAATAAAAAATTAGATGACTTGTTAGGTGAATTTCAAGAAATGAAAATGCACCTTGCTATTGTGGTTGATGAATATGGTGGCACATCTGGAATTGTTTCTTTAGAAGATATTTTAGAAGAAATTGTTGGTGAAATTAGCGATGAGTTTGATGATGAAGACATTACATACTCAAAATTAGATGAAAACAACTTTATTTTTGATGGTAAAACTCCTTTAAATGATGTGTTTAAAATAATTAACATTGATAATGATACTTTCTTTAGCAATGAAAAAATTGACGCTGAAACATTAGCTGGATTAGTAATTGAAATAGCCGAAAAAATCCCTCAAAAAAATGAAAAAATAGCCTATAAAAACATTCATTTCACTGTTGAAGCTTCTGATAAAAGAAGGGTAAAAAGAGTGAAACTTACTATTTTGAGATAATTACATTTTCTATTAACACTATACTCAAATTACTTAGCTTTCAGAATTTTTGACCTACTCT
>PCUH01000284.1:12458-22068 GCA_002770955.1 Flavobacteriales bacterium CG18_big_fil_WC_8_21_14_2_50_32_9
TAAAGTCGGCTGCACTATTAATTACCTTTCTGTATTCTTCAAAAATAGTTGATGGTATTTCCACTACAGTATAATATTCATCGCATATAATAGTAAGTGTATTTCCATCCATTTTATAATGTGAATGAAACTCAAAAAATATTTCACCATCTTCTTTATACACATTTTGAATGTTTATTTTTTCTAAATTAGTAATGGTATATCCATCAGGAATTGAAACAGTTAGTTCTCTATGATAACTTCTCTTAAAGTCATTCTCAAGAACCAATTTCCTATCATTATCCTGATACATTTCTTGTTGTGGACCAATAAGTTCTCCAACTTTAAAAAGATATTTATCACCTGCTTTTTCAACAAAATCTTCTGAAGTAACTTGTGCTGTTATTTTATAAGGTTTGTATCCAAAACTCTTAGGGTTGTCATTTTCTAGTTTTTTAGAAACAATGGTCATTTCTTGGCTTATAAATTTAATTTGTTCATTTATCAAGTCTTCCTTGTCTTGCTCTTTTAATAAGTGGATTATTGTTTGGTAATTCATTGAATAATAACCACCTGTTTCTAATACCATATCTAAAGTTGTTTTTGTTAAATCATCTTTATCAAAGGTAACTGTGGTAAATATTTTACTGTATGTTTCTGTATGACTTACTGGTTCGATAAATTTAATTTTTCCAACTCCTGTTTTAAATTCGCCCATTTGAATTTGTTTGATAAAAAGTCCATAGTTATTCGTTAACAAAGGTTCTGGAAATCCTAAACGAGAAGTTATTTCAAATGGAGAAATATATTTTTTGATTTTAGGAAAATAGAGTAAATATTCGTCTAAAAAATTATAGGATTCAAAATCTTTATCGAATTTATTATCACTTCTATCACAAGTAATTACAATTTCATGTTGAATTTCTAACGCTTCAAAAATGGCAATATATAAACGCATAATACCTTGATTTGAACCAATCTTTTTATCTAAAACGAAACTTAACTCTCTAAATTCAGGTCCACCACCATTAACAACATGGTAATTTTCTTTAATAAAATCTTCTATTTTTCTGATTTTATTTGTTTCATCTTTTTCATTTTTAAGTTTTAACTCACCAATAATTTTATTAATGTTTTTGGCAGATTTACTCTCTATGGATGCATAATAAAAATCATACATATTTTGAGATATATTTTTATAAGAAGAAATATCGTAGGTTTTAGTTGTTGAATTGTAATACAAATTATAAACTAAATATCCAACCAAAGCATCATAAGGAGATTGTGATTCATTTTCTAACAAAGGCAAACTGTCCATATGTAGATTCCACCTAATTTTTTCAGTAAATGTAGAATCATAAATTACTTCGTTAAGTTGATTATAACTTTTAAACTTAAACCATAAATTTTTTGGAGCGAATAACTCAAAATCGATGTTGTATTTGTTGTGATTGGTTTGAAAGTTCAATCGTTTACCGTCAAAATCTGGACTACGATTTAGCACGTAATAATATTCAATAAAGCTACCTTTTTCGAGCCCTTCAAAAGCATAGTATTTATATTCTCTTTTTGTTTCCTCATCTTTGGCTGTGAGAATTTTAGAATCGTCTAACTCAATTATTTTTCCATCTTTTGAAATTACTCGTGCTTTATTTACTACTAATTTAGATTGAGAGGAATAGGGCAAATACACTTTGTTGTAGCTTTCAATGATATCATCTGAATTAAGCCAATATATTTTATGTATTAAAAAATATTCGGTGAGCTTATTTTCACTATCATAAATAAATTCTGTTACAATTTTGTCCTTAAAACAAATAATTTCTTCATCGCTGTTTGTTGTTATATCTTTTATTGGATTTTCATCCCAAGTATATGATTTGTAAAAAGGTTCTTGAGCAAAAACAAATACTGTTAACAGTGTTAAAAATAAGGTGGAAATAATTTTTTGCATAACTATATATATTAATTAGAAATTTTTTTTAAGACTACACTTTCTTTGAACGCTTTTGATAATTGTTTTAAAAATTCATTAAAAGAAGCGTGATTTTCTTGTTTTAAAACAATGAAATTTAAAACAATTTGATTGTTATAAATGATTTGATTATCTTTCTGCTCGTAGTTAATCGTGGCGGAGTAAAATTCATTTTTTTGTTCAAAATTTTCGGGCAAATAACTTATTTCATAACCGTTAGGAATTTCAAGTACATTGATAGATTGGTTTATGTTTTTAAATTCTACTTCAAAATCATTTTTTCTATCTTCTTTTAGTTTGTATTCAAGAATTTTTTTGCTCAGGTTCATATTGATGTATATTTCTTTTTCCGATGAAGTTATATAATCATCGATACTAAAATCATAATCAACTTCATAGGGTTCATCATAATCGTATTTGTTTTTTTCTACATAGTTTTCTACTAAGAACTTATTGCTGCCTTTTCGGAGATTCGTATTAAAAAATTCGGTTATTTCTTTAGGTGTTTTTATACGTTCAAAATAATTATATAAATCTATTTTATTGTATCCAGTGAGATAGAGATTCCCTTTTCCTTTTACAGTTTTATTATCTAAATAAAGATAAACCGAATCTTTTGCGATAGTTGCTTCTGGTGGCATAATTGGCACAGTAATGATTTTAAAATTATTTTCACCTATGCCCACTAATGCTTCTTTTCCTTGAATGAAAGATGAAGGTATTCCCAATTTATAATACCTTCCTGTAGCATCTAAAAACAACGTGTCTTTTTCATTTATGTAAGTAAGTATCATGTGATTGTCTGATAATGGGGTGGGAACTTCCGTATATTTATAGGGAAGACTCCTTGTTCCTATCCATGTTAAATGTCCACTGATGTTAGCTATTTTAAGCATCTCAAATAAAATATTAGAATTATCTTTACAATCGCCATATTTTTTATTAAAAATATCGGTTGCTTCTCTTGGGATAAAACCTCCTAATGCATATTCAAAAGCAACATATTTTATGTTTTGTTGTGTCCAATAATAGATAGCTTTCACTTTTTCTGTTTCAGAAATTTTATCTTTAGTGAGTGAATCAACAATTAATTTTAGTTCAGAATTATTGTTATCTGTATTTAAACCACTCACTAAAGAATAGTACCAATTATACAATCCAGAAACATCGTTGAGAAGCTTTATAGTTTCTCCTTTTTTGGTTGTATATTCAGTAATATAAGGTATTATATGAGGCAAGCGAGATCTTACGCTAGTTGATTTTTTTTCTGACTCAAATTTATCGAGATTGTTTACTTCCCATGAATAAATAGTAGTTCCTTTTTTTTCTGTTTCAGAATAGGTAATAGGTAAATCATTAAAATTAAATGTTTTAAAATTTAATTTTATAGCCTTATCCACAACAATTGTAAGTTTATTATGTATTACGGGCGAATAATCTCCTAAAAAGTGCGACATTAAAAAACGTGGATTGGTTATTTTTTCAACTTTTGCTAGTTTGGTTTTAACACCTTCTTTCATGTAGGGATAAATAAAACTAGTTGTTTTGGTATCATCATGAAAAATACTACCTGAGAGTTCATCCGATTCTTTAAACTCTTTAACCTTGTTTTCTATATATTTCCCATTGTTGTAAACAAAAGTTGATGCGTTTATACTTAATAAATTAAAAAAAGTAGAATGTTGAACTGATTCCTTGGATGAAAATTTAGCTGTAGGACCAATGTATAGTAACTCTTCAACTGATTCTACTTTAATGTCTATTTCATCTTTTATTAACTGAATGTAATAGGTAGTTTCTTTGTTTAGCATAACAGCCTGCGAATTAGGGTACTTTTCTTTAAACAGCTCATATTCTGGAGAGAATTGAGCTATTAAATTAATGCTAATTGACACTGAAAACAGTAATAAAGCTATCGTTTTTTTCACAAAGTTTGGTTTTTTAGTAAATAGTTTTGGTTTCAATTTCATCATCAAAATAAACTTCTATGGAAGTTAATTTTCCTAATTTATTATAATATTTGTTTTCGCCATTTTGGTCGTTGTTAATGTAGGTAATTTCTTCTTTTAAAGTACCGTCTTCATAAAACAATTTTGACACGCCATGTAAATCTCCCATATTGTAGTTATGAATTGCTTTAACTTTTCCATTTGGATAATAAATAGTGTATTTTCCATTTTTAAATCCATCTACAAAAGATTGTTCTTCAGCCAACTGCCCAGTGTAATAATATTCTTTATATGCATTTATAAGATTTCCATTTATATATTCCATTTCTCTTGATACTTTACCATTATCGAAATAGGTTACTATTTTTCCTGTTTCATTTTTAATTTCTATCATAGGAATTTCTTTTCCATCTTTCCCTAAATAGCTGTAGCCAATTAAAATATCATCTTTATAATATCGGAAAAGTTGAATTTTTCCATCTTCACTATAAAATGTTCTTGGTCCTTGTAACATTCCATCAACGTAATTGTAAGTGTTTGTAAGAATTCCTTTATCATTATAATCTTCAGAAATTCCATTCAATTTTCCGTAATAGTAAATTTCTTTATCACTCAATTTTCCATTTTCATGAAACTCTTCCCAAAGCCCATGTTTTTTTCCTTTCGCATAAGAGCCTTTCTTTTTTATTTTTCCATTGTCGTGATAGTAAATCCATTCACCATCTTCATCTCCATTAAAATAGTTTCCTGTTATTACTAGTTTTCCTTCGTAATTATGAGAAGTAAATTTTCCATGTTTAACATTATACAAATAGGTAACTGAATTTTCTACTGTTTTGTTGTAGTTATAAGAAACCAGTTGATAGGGTTCATCATCGAATACTGTATAATCAATTTTATATTTTTCTTCACCTTTACTGTTAAAAAACCGTTGTGATTTCAAAACATCATACTCATAAGTGGAAATGTAACTTAACTTTCCGTTAGCAGCATAGTATTCTTGTTCTCCATGAAGCTTTCCTTTATGGTAAAAGTTTTTCACACTAATGGTTGTATCTTTATAATAACTTAACCAAACTCCATTAAGTTCTCCATTTTTGTAAGTTCCTTGTTGGTATATATTTCCAGTAACATAATATGAAACATAGTAACCTTTTATGGTATCATTTTCATAAAATGACTTCTTTTTTAAATTACCATTTCCAAAATAATCAACAGCTTCGCCAATCACTTTTCCATCCTCGTAAGTTGATTTACTGCTTAAGTTACCATTTTCGTTATAAAATTTCCATTCTCCTTTTTTTCCACCATTCACATCATACAAACCTTCTGCTATCTTGTATCCAAGTCGGTTATATCCTTCATAATAAAATTCTCCTTTTTGTTTTTTGGCTTCTTTCAGCACACTACCGTCTTGATTATAATACTTGTATGCAATGATATCTCCTTTTTTATAAATAAATTCGGAAATTAACTTATCTTCTCTATCAAACTTTTTATAAGCACCATCAAATTTTCCTTTTATATAATTAAAAACAGTTTCCATTTTTCCATTATCATAATAGGTTTTCCATTCACCTTCATTTAAACCATTTTCAATTTTACCTTCTTCTTTTATAGTCCCATTTCGATGATAAGAAACAAAAGCTCCTGTTTCTAAATTATTTACATAGTTTGTTTTTGACATAATTTTTCCATCATCATAATATTTTATTTGCTCTCCTTGTCTTTTATCATCCTTAAACATTATGCTAGTGTATAACTGTCCATTTTCCCAAAACTCACTTAATAAACCTTCAACAACACCCATTTTATAAGGCACTTTGTTGTAGTCAGGGAAATTTTCTCCTAATCTATAGAATGTTAAATAGTCGCCATCCAATTTACCATCATTTAAAGTTCCTTGTTCAATCAACGCACCTGGTTTATTAAATTTTTTATAGGTACCAGTTACTTTTCCTTCTGAATAATTAGCTATTAATTGCTTTTTATTATTTTCATGATAGGAAGTAAAAACACCATCTAATTTACCATTTTTATAATTTTCTTCGGAAGTTACATTTCCCTTATTATCATAATAAATCCATAAACCATCTTTTTCTCCTTCATCATTAAATTTAACTTTTGATGATAGCTTACCATTTTTATCATAGACATACCAATTTCCTATTTTCTTATCGTTTTTCGTTAGCCCTTTAGCATCTAATAGAGAGTTATAATATGCATATTTTACGATTTGATTTTTACCTTCAAATTCTTCTTTGTTTTTACTAATAATGTCTATCCATTTCGTATAAAATTCGATTAAAAAGGATTTAATATTTTGAGTTTTTTTAGCAACAATTGCCTTATAACTTGCATTTTCTACCGAAAAAGAAATCGTATAAATAAAATTGTCATACTGATTATTCTCTTGTATCCACTTATATAAAGGGACATATCTCGTATCCCAAAAGTTATCATTTTCAGGAGTATAATCTTTTAAAAGTGCTAACAAAGCATGGTTTTGTTTGGCTAATGAATAATCAATTTTATTACCTGTTTTATATTTTTTGTTTAATGCAGCTTGATTGTTAATTATTAAATCAATTTCTTCAAAAGCATCGTTATCTCCCAACACATTTTTGCCAGGCAGTTTTTCTTCCGTATATTTTGCTGAAACTGTTTTGTTAAATGCTTCGAGCATAGTAA
This sequence comes from Flavobacteriales bacterium CG18_big_fil_WC_8_21_14_2_50_32_9, assembly GCA_002770955.1. Taxonomy (GTDB): domain Bacteria; phylum Bacteroidota; class Bacteroidia; order Flavobacteriales_E; family Vicingaceae; genus BRH-c54. The sequence continues at coordinate 19,053 of PCUH01000284.1, forward strand.
GAGAGTTGCTTCCATCTGGGTTTAACAACATATAAGTATTAAAACACATCAATGCGAGTGTTGTTTTTTGATATTGATAACAAATATATCCTAATCTAAAATGAGCATTTGCATAATAAGGATTGATTATTATTGCCTGTTGATACATTGATGCTGCCTTGGCATATTCTTTAAGTCCTTCATAAGCAACTCCTTTATTTACATAAAAAAGATAATACATCGGAAATTCTTTCAGTCCATCATCTAAAACTTTCATTGCATTTTTATAATCTTTTAAGGCAATGTAGGAAAGTGCTTGTTGATTTAAAAAAGTGCTTTTAGAGTCAACATTTTCGTGAGCTAATCCTTCATCGGCTACTTTTATTGCCTCTTCGTACTTTTCTAACTCTATTAAATAATACACTTTTGAAACTAAACCAGCGTAATAAGCAGAGTCATTTTTGTTGATTTTATTCAACGCTTCTAACACTTTTTCGTAGTTTTTTTCTTTTAATTGATTATTAAATTCTGTTTTAACATCATCAAAATCAATGTAATTTAACTTTTCTTGAGCAAATAAACTAAGAGATGTAAACAGGCAAACGAATGAGATTATTTTTTTCATATTTATATAATAATTTTTTAAGCAACTTACATATTGCTTTTATCTAAATGAAAATTTAATTAGGAGCTAAATGTATATATATTAAATTTATTACCAAAACTTTTTTAGAAAAACTATAAAAAAAACTCCTATAAATCTTGAAATTTCAAGTTAAATTAAACTGTATTTCCTAATTGAAAATTTCGTTACTTTGTAGTTATATTTAACCACTTAAAAAATCAGTATGCAAATTCAATTCAACACAGACAACAATATTGCTGGAACAGATAAACTTAAAGAAACCATTAGTGAAAAGCTAACTAATGCTCTGAGTAAATTTAACGATAAAATTACCCGATTAGAAGTACATCTTTCTGATGAAAACGGACAAAAAAGTGGAAAGAAAGACAAAAGATGTATGTTGGAAGCTCGTGTTGAAAAACTTAAACCTATTGCTGTTACATCTGACGCAGGTAGTATTGATCAAGCTGTTGATGCTGCTTCAGATAAATTAATAGCCGCACTAAATACCGTTTTGGGAAGAATTAAATCTTATTAATATTAGGTTGTAATCCATATTCTTTAAAAAAACTACTTTTAATCCTGACAGGTTTTAGAAACCTGTTAGTATTTTTTTTAGAATACCCCAAAAAGTTCAGTTTTAATTTCATTTCTTTTTTTCAGTTTTTTGTAACTAAAAACAGCATTTCCATTTGTAAAAGGATGCCAAAAGCTAATAAAGTATTTACCTTTCTCTTTGTAAAATTTATAAACAACTATTTTGTTTTGGTGCTTCTTGTTAGTTTTCTTTTCCAAACTAATATCTTCAGGAAGAAAACTACTGGTGTAATATTTCTGATTAAATAATTGTGATGTATCACAAACAAAAGTTTTTGATGTATCAATTATTATTAAATCTTCTACCGCAGATTCTACAAACCTAAATTGTTCTTTAAACTCATTAGATGAGATAACTTCATACAATAAGTCGCATTTTTGTTTTTTTGCACTTAACTTTAAGTTTAAATCAATTATCAATGTTCTATAACCAACAGTCTTAACCTCAATAATGTCAGGTTGTTCTATTAAATCACATTCAAAAAAGCCATTTTCATCAGAAATGATATAGGTAAAATTTTTCCCATTTGAAAAACATCTCACCATTGAAAATCCAACTGGTTTTTTAGTTTCTGTATCAACTATTTCTCCTGATAAAAAAGTACTATCTAAAGACATAAAGAGTGAAAATTGTCTTTCAATTATACATCCATCTTTACCACTATAACCATAATCTGGAACTCGATCAAAAATAAGTTGATTATGTTCTTTACCGTTAAGTGAAAAAGTGGATAATTCATAATGCCTTTTATGACTGACGCAACTATTCAAAAAGTAAAATAAAGTTATAAAGTATATAAATTTCATATTATATCTTATTGCGTTATTAAAAAGTAAAAATACTAATCCTAACAGGTTTTGAAAACCTGTTAGTATTTTTTTATTCCCCAATTACAATATCGCGCTTGTAGTAAATAAAAGTTAAAAATATAGTAGTGTAAAAAATTTTGTAATTAAAAAGGTTTAGTAAATTTATGCTATTATTTAAAAATACTAGAAAAGTATTATAAAAAAAGAAATCAATGTCAATTGTAAGTAAGATATTTTTATTTTTTTTGTTCTTAAACTTAATTTTAAGTTGTTATTCACAAATACCTTTTGAAAAAATAGATTCTAGTAGAGTAATTCATGAAAAAAAAGGGGAAATAAACAACAATGGCGAAAAAGAAGGGACTTGGTATTATTACTACAACTTAGATAAAGATAGTGCTTTACATCAGTATGGTAATTTCAAAAACGGTAAGAAAGATGGAATTTGGATTAGTTTTTATGAAAATAAGATAATAAGTAGTGAATCATTTTATAAAAATGGAATTATTTTTTCAAGTGCTTATTATTATGAAAATGGATATAAAGAAGGAGAGGTTTTATTTGATAACTTAGGTAATAAACAGACTGAAATTGTTTATAGTGAAAAAGGAGGAATAGAGTGTCTAAATAATTACAAAAAACTTAACAAAAACAATATCCCATATAGTAAGTGTTTTAACAAAGGCAGTCTTGTTTTTGAAGGATTTTTTGATGATAAAGACACAATTAGCCCACATATAAAATATTATTATAAGATGGGTAAGATTAAAGTAATCCATTTTTATTCTGCCTCACGCTTAACCAAGAGAATTGACTATTATTATAATGGAAATATCAAATTAATTACAAAATATTTGAATTGGGATAACTATGAAGTTTTAATGTATAGTTATTATAAGAATGGAAACATTAGGTCTCAGACAGGTTATATTGGCAAGCAGAGGCATGGTAAAATCTTATTTTATGATAAAAAAGGTAACCTAACAGATACAGCATACTATAATA
>PCUH01000033.1:0-2196 GCA_002770955.1 Flavobacteriales bacterium CG18_big_fil_WC_8_21_14_2_50_32_9
CATTGAGATACACCAAAGAAAGAATTCAATTTGGAGTGCCTATTGCTTCTTTTCAATTGACACAAAAAAAATTAGCTGAAATGATTACTGAAATTACCAAAGCACAGTTATTAACTTGGCGTTTGGGCGTATTAAGAAACGAAGGAAAAGCAACTTCCGCACAAATTTCTATGGCAAAAAGAAATAATGTGGATATGGCATTAAAAATTGCTCGTGAAGCTCGACAAATGCATGGGGCGATGGGTATTACCAGTGAGTATTCTATTATGCGACACATGGCGAATTTAGAGTCAGTAATTACTTATGAAGGAACGCATGATATTCACTTGTTGATTACTGGTATGGATGTTACTGGGATTAGTGCTTTTAAGAATGATGGTACTCAGTTTTAAAAGTCGGAAGACTGAGAACTTATCTGTTTCAAGCATCTGCTTGAAACAGATTATAAGCTATACTTGGAGGAGAAGGAGGATTTATTTTCGTTATTGAAGCCTAAACATAAGCTATGAAAACACTTCTATTAACTACCCTAATTATTCCGATTTCCTTTTACTTGAATGCACAAGAAACAAAAAATTTGGCAGCTAACTACAGTTTTTACCTAAATGCGGGAATTAATGTAGCTGCACACAATAAAGAAGGACACCAATTTACATTATCGGTTGGTAAAAACAAACACATTATTCAACTTCAATTTTTAGAAACCAAAAATGAAAATTTCTCTACAGATAGAGAAAACGAGTCCTTAAATGCCATATTAAAAGTAAAAGTATATTCGGCAATGTATGGATATTCTTTTTCAAAAAAAAACATATTTAATTTTCTACCATCTATTGGTATAATTGGAGGAAGTGAATTTTACAGAACAGATGAAGTTGATTTTTTAGGCAACTATGGTTGCAGTGGTTGGTTTTGTTTCTCTGACGAAAAAAGAAATCATTATGAATATCACTATAATAATACTAATTTTATTGGCTCTAAGATTAGTCTGACATTTCAAGCAAAATTAAAAAAAGGATACGCAGGATTAAGTGTTGAACATTATTTTGTAATAAATAATAATGGTAGATATGATTTTGGGATAACATTAGGTTTTTCCTTAGGCAAATTTTCTAACTATAGCAAATAGTAAATAACAATGGTAGATATGATTTTGGAATCAGTTTTGGTATCTTACTGTGCAAGATTAATTGATAAAATTCCTATCTCTTTCAAGCATCCGTTTAGAAAAAAAATAAAACTTAACTTCAGATAGCTATCGGGATTGCGATATCTTCACTTTAAAAAGTAATATACTCCTCAGGGTTTAGTGGAATACCGTTGTACCATAATTCAAAATGAAGGTGAGGACCTGATGAAAATTCACCAGTGTTTCCTATAATGGAAATTACTTCACCTGCATTTACTCTATCGCCTACTTTTTTGTATAAAACGGAATTGTGTTTGTAAACAGATAATAAATTACTCTCGTGTTGAATTTGTATCACATAACCTGATTCATTGGTAAATTCAGCAAAAATTACTGTGCCATTTAATGTGGATTTTATTACTTCGTTTTTTGGGGCAACAATATCAATTCCTCTATGTTTTTCTGTGCCTTTAATGTTAAATTTTTGTATTATTGTTCCTTTAATAGGACTAAAGAAAATAAAACTACTTATGGTTGAAGGTGTTTTAGCTGCACTTTTAAAAAGGGTATATTTTTCCTCTGTTTCTACCATGTTTCTTAATAAGGAATCTTCTTTAATAGGTTGATTAATAATATTTTTATAATCAATTGTGGAATCTATGTGTACTTCTTGACTGAAATTAATTGGATTTCCTTGAATAATATTTTTGATATTATCAATGTAAAGTTGCTTTTGGGATAAAGCTATTTCTAATGAATCTACTTTGAGTGCATTTTGCAAACCAATTTTTCTAATTGTTACATTTGCATAGCCAGGAATAAATTCACGAAGTGGGGTAAAAGCGATTAATAGCGTTACTAAAATTATTAATAAAATTGAAGAAAGTCCTGCTACAGCAAAAACATTCAGACGTGAAAGACGAAAGGATAATTTCTCCTCAAAAGTATCATCATTAAGTATCACTAACCGATACTTGTGTTTGAGTTTTTGAAACTTTTTTTGTTTAGGCTTCATTATCTTTTCTTATAAGTCAGCAAAGATAACTAAATCCAATAAACCAAACTTA
>PCUH01000033.1:2258-3418 GCA_002770955.1 Flavobacteriales bacterium CG18_big_fil_WC_8_21_14_2_50_32_9
AAAAGGGTTGACGAAGATGTATTACCTAAAAAGGCTAAGCGTACCTTTTTGGAAATATTTTTTACCATCAATTCCTTCCGCATTAATAATGTAGAAATAAGTTCCGTCAGGAGCTTCACTACCCGAAAGCGTTCTGCCATCCCAATATCCATTAACATTGCCCCAAGCAAACATTTTTTGACCCCAACGGTTATAAATTTCTCCATCAACAGATTTTAGGTTTTCACCATCTACTCTAAAAAAGTCATTATTTCCATCACCGTTAGGCGTGAATACAGTTGGAATTAAAATATTTGATTCGTTAAATACTTCAATAATAACAAAAGCTGTATCCCAACACAGCCCATCAGTAGCAATTAACATTACTTGATAAGAACCAGGCAGGGTGTAGATTTGTGTTGGATTTAATATAGAATCGATATTCCCATTTGCAAAATCCCATAAATAGCTTGTTGCACCTGTGCTTCCATTATTGAATTGAACATTTAATGGAGATGAACCTGAAAATGGATTTCCGCTTGCTTGAGCAATTACCTGTTGAACAGTAACACTAACCGTATCCATTTCACTAGAACAAGCACCAACAAAAGCAGCATAAAAAGTGAAATTGCCAGTAGAAGATAACAAAGGTGTAAAAGGATTTCCTGTGCCAATAACATTTGTTCCAGCGGCATCGCTATACCAAGTAACAATTCCATTTCCAGTAGTTGAAACAGATAGACTTAAAGAATCGTTCAAACAAATAGAAGAATCTGCAGGATTGATACTAATGGTGTTTTGATTCGTTATAGTAATTTGCACAGAATCAATTACAGGACAAGGATTGCCAGCAGTTGTAGTATTGTAGAAAATGGTAAAAGTTCCAACACCAGTAGCAGAAATATCAATTTCTCCAGTAGTGGCATTAATAGTTCCACTTGGAACAATAGTGAATGAGCCTCCTGTAGTTCCAGTCAGTGTAGCTAGGGGATTAGGGTCATTCGTGCAATAGGTATTTCCAAGTAAATATGAAAAAGACGCATCATCTATTTGTAAAATTTCAATCGTAGTAGAATCAACAGTAGCAGCACAGCCATTAGCAGCAGGCACATTATTGTAAACAGTATAAACTCCTGCAGTACTAGTTGCTAAAATAATAGTTCCTGTTGCACTAATAGTTA
>PCUH01000133.1 GCA_002770955.1 Flavobacteriales bacterium CG18_big_fil_WC_8_21_14_2_50_32_9
TTAGTTGACACACCTTTAAGTTCTGCCAACACTTTTTTTAACTCACTTTGATAAGGATCAGGATAACGATTAATCCCCTCCCTTTTTCCCTCCCCTAAGGGAAGGGAGAAATCGTAGGGATTTTCGTTTGCATCTAAAAACACACCTTGCATTCCGCTAAACTCATCACGAGCAGATGAATAGGATTTCATTGCTGCGATATTTTTTCTAATTAATTTATTGATGTTCATTATAAGCCCCTCCTAACCTCCCCAAAGGGGAGGAATTTTGATTACTATTATATTTTTAATTCATTTTTTAATTTATAATTTGTTCTAAATGAAACAAATCGTACTTCACACTTCGTAAATCGTAAATCTTATATCGTAATTCGTCAATCATTTTCGGTTCTCGATACGCTTCGTTCCTCTCTACTCGAACTGACAAAATCTCTAATTTTTAATTTCTAATCTCTAATTCTAATACTTACCGCATTTTTGTGAGCTTGTAATTGTTCTGCTTCTGCCATTAGTTCTATTGATTTACCAATATTCATGATTCCCTCTTTTGATATTTTTTGAAATGTAATTTTCTTCACAAAAGCATCTAAATTTACACCGCTAAAAGCTTTTGAAAAACCATTAGTTGGTAAGGTGTGATTGGTGCCAGAAGCATAATCACCTGCACTTTCTGGCGTATAATTTCCTATAAACACCGAGCCTGCATTGCTGATTTTTGATACATATTCATCTTCGTTTTTTACAGCTAAAATTAAATGTTCTGGAGCATAAGCATTAACAAAATCTAGTGTATCACTTATATTGTTAATCACTATCATTTTTGAATTTTCTAGTGCTTGTTGAGCAATTGCTTTTCTTGGTAATACTGCTAGTTGTTGCTCTAGTTCGTTAACTATTTTATCCAACAACTCTTCCTTATTGGCAATACAAATTACCTGACTATCAATTCCGTGTTCGGCTTGTGAAAGCAAATCGGAAGCAACAAAAGCAGCGTTTGAACTTTCATCAGCAACTACCAATAATTCCGAAGGTCCGGCTGGCATATCAATAGCTACACCACGCTGAAAAGCTTCTTGTTTTGCTGCTGTTACGAATTGGTTTCCTGGTCCGAATATTTTATATACTTGTGGAATAGTTTCTGTTCCAAAGGTTAATGCTGCTATAGCTTGTATTCCACCAACTTTATAAACAGCAGTAGCACCAACCAACTTTGCAGCAACTAAAATTTCGTTGGCTATTTTACCCGCTTTGTTGGGTGGCGTACACAACACTATTTCTTTACAACCAGCAATTTTTGCAGGAATACCCAACATCAACACCGTTGAAAACAATGGAGCTGTGCCTCCAGGAATATACAATCCTACTTTTTCAATTGGTCGAGATTCTTGCCAACAAAATACACCTGAAGTAGTTTCTACCACTTGTTTTTCTTGCTTTTGTATGCTATGAAACTTTTCAATGTTGTTGACTGCCAATTGCATGGCTTGTTTTAATTCATTGCTCACCAACTTTTCAGCCAATTGAAATTCCTCTTCTGTTACTTTAAATTCATCTATATCAACACTATCGAATTGCTGCGTATAGTTTTTGAGAGCAACATCACCCAATTCTTTTACCTCTTTAAAAACTTGGTTTACCAATTTTGATAAGTCTTCGGTTTTTATAGTTGGACGAGTTGTTAATGCTAACCACTCTGATTTTATTGGATTAATGTAGCCCCCTTTAATTCCCCCGAAGGGGGAAAATTCATTCATCTCAAAATTATTTTTTTCTTTCATTTTTTTTAATCTTTATTTTTTAACGCTGTCTGTTTTACTCCCTCCCTTCGGGAGGGTTAGGGTGGGCTACAACACCATTTTCTCTATAGGAACAACCAAAATACCTTCGGCTCCATTTTGTTTTAATTCATCAATAACTTCCCAAAATTTATCTTCATCAATTACCGAGTGTAGCGAACTCCAACCTTCTTCAGCCAATGGTAAAATGGTAGGGCTTTTTAAAACAGGTAAAATTTTGCTTACTGCTTCAATTTTATTGTTGGGAACATTCATTAAAATGTATTTCGATTTTCGGGCTTTCAGTACCGACTGAATTCTAAAATTTAATTTGTTTAAAATCAATTGATTTTCATCAGAAATTAATGGCGAAACCACCAAACAAGCTTCCGACTTTAAAATGATTTCTTTTTCTTCCAACCCATTTTTAAACAAGGTATTTCCCGAACTTACTAAATCACAAATGGCATCTGCCAAACCAATGTTTGGAGCAATTTCTACCGAACCAGATATAATGTGCAACTCTGCATTTATCTTATTTTTTGCTAAATACGATTTTAGCGTGTTTGGATAAGAAGTAGCTATTTTTTTCCCTTCTAAATCATTAATGCTTTTGTAGTTTATTCCCTTTGGCGTAGCAATAGAAAGTTTACATTTTGAAAACCCTAAATACGCTTCAATTTTCAGTGTTTTTTCTTCTTCAATTAATAGATTTTCGCCTAAAATAGCGATATCCACTACTCCATCTTCCAAATATTGAGGAATATCTGAGTTTCTTAAAAAAAATACTTCCAACGGAAAGTTGGTTGCGGTTACTTTTAGTTGGTCAAACCCATTATCGATAGTAATTCCGCACTCTTTCAGTAATTTCAGTGAATCTTCATTTAATCGCCCTGATTTTTGAATTGCAATTTTTAATTTACTCATGTTGTTTATAAATGTGTCTGAGCAAACTTTAAGGAAACAAAAAACCCGTCAGATATACTCAGACGGGTTTTTGATATTTTTTTATTTATGTTTTACCTATATCATTAACAGCTCGCCTGTGTGCAAGAATGTAAATGATGATGATGTAATTTATTGTTCATGTTTTGTAAAATTCTTGGCAAATGTAAAAAATAAAATGTTATATATACAACAAAATGTTTAAAAATAATTTCACATTCTTCCCATAGGTGTTTTAATTCCTTTCTTTCCATTACACTTACGTTGGCTTGAACATGCTAACAACGATGTTATAACAAGAGATAAAAAAAGAATTTTCAGAACTAATTTCATTGGTTGTTGATTATTAAGTTGTTTAAAGAACTCAATTTTTTTAATTATATTTTGTCATTTCTGCACACAAAATTCCAGTAGCAATTCCAACATTTAATGATTCGGCATGACCTAGTTTAGGTATCGTAATTTTTTTTGAAATAAAAGGAAATAGTTTTGAAGAAATACCAGCTCCTTCATTCCCCATTAAGAGAACTGTGTGCGATTGTTGAAACCTTGTTGCAAAACAATTTTCGCCTTCTAACAAGGCTCCATAAACACAAAATTGATTGTTTTCTTTAAAAAAATCAGCTAAGGAAGTAACCAAAACATTTAATCTAAAAATTGAACCCATCGTAGCTTGAACCACTTTTGGATTATAAATATCGACACAACTTTCGGAGCAAACAATGTTTTGTATTCCAAACCAATCGGCAGTACGAATAATCGTTCCTAAATTACCTGGGTCTTGAATTGTGTCTAAAGCTATAATAGGCATTGAGAAATTGTTTCCAAGTTGTTGGTGTTTTTGTTTGGCAACAGCCAACACACAATTGGGTGTTTTAAGCGTTGAAATAGCACTTAGTTCTTGTTCCGATACTTGAGTTACACTTCCATCAAAATCTCCTTTCCAATTAGCTGTAGCAAACAATCCAAGCACTTCATAATCGGAATTAAGAAGTTCTTCCACTATTTTTTCTCCTTCAGCAATAAAAAAACCCAGTTTTGTTCTGTTTTTTTTTAGATGCAATGCTTTTACGAACTTCTTTTGTTGGATAGATAGACTCATTTATATTTCAGATTGGAGATTCCTTCACTTCATTTTACTATCCCGATTACTCGGGATGTAAGATATCGTTCGGAATGACGTTAACTACTAACTACTAACAACTAATCTAACACTTTAAACTCGGTCCTTCTGTTGTTTTGGTGGCAAGGACAATCATCATTTCTCGTTTCTCCACATTCACTGTATTTACTGCAATCATCCAATGGAACTGTTTCTCCTTTACCAGCAGCTACAAAACGAGCTTTTTTAATTCCTTTACCAATTAAATAATCAACCACCGATTGAGCTCTTTTCTGAGAAAGATTTTTATTGTAAGCATCATTTCCTCTAGTATCGGTATGACTTGAAATTTCTACTCGTATGGTTGGATTTTCATTTAGTATAACAACTAACCTATCCAATTCAATTTTTGATTCAGGTCGTAAGGTAGCTTTGTCAAAATCATATAAAATATTATTTAATTTAAAAGATCTTCCTGCATCTAATTGTTTAACATCTTTGGGTTTGTTGATGTTTTCTGTAAACAATGTATCAATGGATTTGTTTTCTTTTTTCAATGCTTCTGCCAATGCTTCTTGCAATCCTTTATTGTTTGTTGCTATTAATGAAGAATCGCTATAAATTCTAAAATCTTTATAAATTTCAATGTATTCAATAATTTCATTTAATCGTATAGAATCTCTAACAATTTCTCCGCTTTCTAGTTCTACTTCTATTTCATAAATGCCTGGCGAAAGTGCCATAACATATTTTCCTGTTTCGATATTGGATTTAAAGCTCCCTTCTAGTTCTCCATCTATTTGTTTATAAAGGTGCATCATCGACCCTGTTGGAACGTCATTAAAATAAACTTTACCTTTCAACAAAGCTAAAACAGGTTTTTCAATTTTTCCTGTAATGATTTTAAAAATATCTTGCTCTCCAATACTTTCAGTTCCTCCTCCAGAATAGTAACCTGTTTTACCATCAGCAGCCAATACAAAATAGCGATTATCTTCAACCGTATTAATGGGGTAGCCTAAATTCTCTGGCTGAGTAAAAATGCCAAATTCATCAACAACAGTTGAAAAAATGTCATATCCACCTATACTTGTGTGTCCTTCAGAACTAAAAAACAAGGTTTTTCCGTCAGGATGAATAAAAGGAGCATCATCATTGTATATGGTGTTTATGGTTGTTCCTAAATTAATAACCTTTCCCCATGAACCATCAGGAAATAATTCTGCTTTATAAAGGTCTCTTCCTCCAAACCCTCCTTCTCTATCACTAGAAAAATAAAGTATTTTTCCATTAGCAGATAAACTAGCACTTCCCTCCCAACTGTTTTTTTTGTTAACATCTCCTTTCAATGGAGCTGGTTTTGACCAATTTTTTCCTTCCAGTTGGCTCACATAAATATCGCCCATATTGTTGTTTTCACTTTTGTAGATAAACAAAGTTTGTCCATCCACAGAAAGTCCAATTGCAGCATCGTGTCCTTTTGTATTGATATTATCACCTATGCTTACAGGTTCTGACCAATCTCCTCTTTCTTTGTAAGAAATATAAACATCTTCAAAATAAGGTTCTGAACTCATGGATTGAGGTATTTCTTCAGCTCCTTTACTTTTAATACCTCTGTAGGTAAAAATCATTACCGATTCATCGGCTGAAATAACAGGAACATATTCGGAATATTGAGAATTAATAGGATATTTAACATTTTCAACAATATTGGATTTGATGGTATCGGCTAAAATTTCTTTAGCATTTCGAGCGTTAACCATCATTTGATTAGCCAATCGAACTTGATCAGCTTCATCCGATTGAGCAGCATTGATATACATACTAAAAAAATCAATGGCTTTATCAAACTCATAATTTACGGCATAGGCTTTACCTAAATAAAAATTAACTAAATTATATTCTGGATTGGTAATTTTAACTTGCTCAATAATTTCAATGGCTCTGTCTTTTTGGTTGGGGTCATAAGTTAAACAAATCCCCATCATCAACTTATAATAAACATCACTTGGCTTATAATTATATAACTGTGTAAATTTGTCGAGTGCATCTAAAAACTTATTTTCCTCAAATTCTTGCTCAGCAATTTCGAGTAGTTGTTTGGCGTCTTTTTTGGATAGCGTTTCGTTTTCTTGTGCTTGTGCATTAAAACTAAAAGTTAATAACAACAATATGGTTAATAATTGTAATCTTGCTTTTGATTTCATCAGTTTATAAATTGTTTATTTGTGGTTAAATTAATAAAATGCAAACATAAGCAATTCAAACAGATAGTAAAACAAATTTTATTTTGAGTTTTAATAATAAAATACAATACTTCATCAAAGCCTTGTTAACAAGCTGTTTTGTAGCTTTTATATTTGCCTGTAACCCCACTAAACATTTAAAACCTGATGAATTGTTTTTGCAGAACTCAACTATAAAAATTGATACTCGAAAAGTGGATAAAGATGAGTTAAAAAGCTATTTAAAGCAAAAACCTAATCGGAAAATTTTGGGTGTTTTTAGATACCACTTGGGTGTTTTTAACGCTTTCAATAAAAAGGGAGTGTCAGATTTCAGACAAATAGGTGAAGCTCCTGTTGTTTATGATTCTTTAGTTACTGCTAAATCGGCAACACAATTGGGATTATACCTGAAAAGCAAGAGTTATTTCGATAACAACGTAACTTACACTACTAAAATTCATAAAAACAAAGTGAAAGTTAAATATACTATTAAAACTGGTGAACCTTATATTGTTAAATGGATAGATTATAAAATTGAAGACCCCGCTCTTCGTCCAATTGTTGTAATGAAGCACTACCGTTCTTTCATCAAAAAAAACAAACCGTTGGATATGGATGTATTGGAAAATGAAAGACAACGAATTAGAGATGTGTTACGTGATGAAGGTTATTTTTATTTCACCAAAGATTACGTGAAATTTAAAATAGATACCACTATTGGCAACAAAGAAGTAAATGTTTATGTTCAAATAGAAAACAAAAATAAAAATAATGATTCCATAACCAATGACTTATTGCATCGAAAATCTAAAGTTTCTGAAGTAAATGTTTATTTAAGCCATGATTTTATCAATAAAAACATCTATAATTTTGACACCACTTCATATAATGGATTAATAATAGCTCATGATTATAAGTTAATTTATAAACCAAAAATAATCAACCATGCTGTAAATATAAAACCAAATGAATTCTATTCGTTGGAAGACCAACAAGCTACCTATAAACATTTTTCTGAATTAGGTCTTTTTAGAACGGTTAACATTCAATATGACAAACAAAATGTATCTAGTTCCAGCGACTCCATACAACCACCAATTTTAATCACAAACATATTTCTAACGCCTCAAAAAATTAAATCATCATCTATTGAAGCAACAGGAACAAACAGTGGTGGAAATCTAGGTATAAAAGGGGGTGTTGTTTATTTACATAAAAATTTATTTCACAGTGGAGAAAGGCTAACAGTTAGATTAAATGGTGGTTTAGAGGTGCAACAATTAATTAATCAGCCCCAAAAAGAGCAACTTATTTTTGGAGTTTTCAACACATTTGAATTTGGACCTGAAGTAAATCTAGAAATTCCTAGATTCCTGCTACCGATAAGTTTTGAAAAGTTTTCTAAAAACTTAAACCCGAAAACATCTTTTAATTACATTTTAAACTATCAAAACAGACCTGAATATGAAAGAAACTTAACACAATTTTCATTTGGTTATTTTTGGAATGCGAAGAATAAGTATAAAAAACATTTTCTAAATCCTTTTACGATTAGTTTAATTAAAATTCATCTTACAGAACAATTTAAAACACGTATTGAGCAAGAAAACAATCCTTTTATTATAAGTAGTTTTACCGATCATCTTATTAGTGCATCTAACTACACCTACGTTTATAACAATCAAACATCAAATAAAACCAGGGATTTTAAGTTTTTTCGATTTAGTACTGAATTTGCAGGAAACACTTTGTGGTTAAGCGATGTGATGCTCAACACCCCAAAAAATGAAAAAGGTGGATTTGAATATTTTCATATACAATACGCACAATACATGAAATTTGATTTTGATTATCGCTACTACAACCAAGCACCATTTTCTGCCTTGGTAAGTAGAATTGCTTTTGGTATTGGACGACCTTATGGAAACTTGAATGTGTTGCCTTTTGAAAAAAGTTACTTTGGAGGTGGAGCAAACGGAATTAGAGCATGGCAAGCAAGAACACTAGGACCAGGTTCCTTACCAGATTCCTTAATTTCAACACAATTTGTAAACCAAATTGGTGAAATAAAAATTGAAGGTAATTTAGAATATCGTTTTGATATTACTAAACTTTTTAAAGGGGCTGTTTTTGTTGATGCTGGAAACATTTGGATTACTAGACCCGATGAACAGCGACCTAATGCAGAAATTAGATTGGATAAATTTTGGCAAGATGTTGCTGTTGGAACAGGTATTGGATTACGATTAGATTTTGGCTTTTTTCTTTTCCGATTTGACTTAGCAGCCAAACTTAAAGACCCTGCTTCATTAAATCCTAACGAATTTAACTTGCAATGGAAAACACCAAACCTTAATTTAGGAATTGGTTATCCATTCTAAAACAACAAGGAACTTTAATTTACAATTAGTATTTATGCCATCATTTTTTTACCTTTGAAAATAAAAACTTAACCATGAAAAAATATATAACTGTCTTTATTCTTATAGCATCAATTATTGCTTGTAAATCTTCTTCTAAAAAACTTGAAAAAGGAGATTATGATTCTGCTATGAATATTTCTGCAAAAAAAATCATGAAAGACCCTGGTAAATTTGAAGAAGTAGATGTTTTTAATGATGCCTATCGATTGGCAAACGCTAAGGACATTACTGAAATTAACCAGTTAAAACAAATTGGAGACCCAGCTAATTGGAGTAAAATTTTCTTTTTATATTCAAACTTAATAAGAAGACAAGAGTTAGCTGCAAAATTACCACCTGTTGGAATTAATTATGACAAAACTGACTATTCTAAAGACATTGAAAACGCAAGAAATCAAGCTACTGTTTATGCTTTTGAAAAAGGGAATGAACTCTTATTAACCAACAATCGATTTGATGCCCGTAAAGCCTTCAATCTTTTTATAGAAGCGAAAAATTTTACGCCAAATTATCCATTAGTTGATGAAAAAATAGCTGAAGCTAAATACTTCGGCACTACCAATGTTTTTTTCAGAATAGAAAATAATGCCAACATTGTTGCCCCTCAAACTATGATGGACAATGTGCAAAGTATCAATATAGATGATTTAGATGCCAATTGGCTAAACTACGATAGCTACATTGACACCACGTTGCTATATCACTACTCTATCATTTTAAATATGGAGTTAATAGCTGTTTCTCCTGAAGAATTAAAAGAAACTGTTTCTAGTGAAAGTAAAGAAATTCCTGATGGTTTTGATTATGTGTTGGATGCCAACGGAAATGTTAAAAAAGACAGTTTAGGAAACGATATTAAAATAACCAAATACAAAACAATTAGTTGTACGGTGAAAAGATACCAACAAAGAAAAGCAGCTAAAATAGCAGGAACTTTAAATTACTATGATAATCTATCATCCAATTTAATAAAAACAGACCCTATTGTTTCAGAAGCATTTTTTGAAAATTTTTATGGTCTTGCTTTTGGCGATTTGGCAGCTCTATCGCCAGAGACCCAAAAACAATTAAATGCAAACCGACCAATGCCCTTCCCTCCTTCCGAAGCATTAATCATTCAGGCAGGAGAAGTTTTAAAAGCAATGACTAAAGATATTATTGTGAAAAACAAAGGAGTTATTAAGTAGAGATTTTGGGCTAAGCTTTAGTTATAACAGTAAACAAGAAATCATTTTTCACTTCATTATTTAATGAAAACTGTCACTTCGAGTAGCCCGAAGTATGAGGGCGTATCGAGAAGTTGATGTTTTTTTTTGTTCTCGATACAGTTTAATTCCGTTAGCACTCCATTAAACCTACTACCATTGACGTATTTTTTAAAATGTTGTTTATCATATATTTATAAACTATTTTCACTACTAA
>PCUH01000056.1:0-945 GCA_002770955.1 Flavobacteriales bacterium CG18_big_fil_WC_8_21_14_2_50_32_9
CTGAAATGTCGTATGGGCTATATATGTATAAAGAAAATATCCATGATGATAGGGATAATGCATCAACAGGTATGGTATTTAATGAATCAAAAGTAAATGGTATTTACTTGTTAAATGCACAGGGAAATTATGATTATGAACGCTCAGAATTTGCCATACAAGATTGGAATTGGTTTTGGAATAACGCTATATTCAATTTTAAAAGAAAGGCAGATAATCCTATAGATGGTTATAACACTTATCAGCTTTATATTGATGATTTTCCTAATCCTGTAACCAATGGAACAACTGATGGAGCTATAACTTATACTGGCAATTATAACAATGGGGCATCAGAATCATATTTTGTTATTAGGGAGAATGATGGAATAAATGATGTTTCTACTTTTGCGTCAACAGGTGGTTTGAATAATGAAGCAGCAAATTTGCTAAACAGAAGAACAGATGTATTCATTCCCAACGATGAGGTAGGTATTTCAGGTATAGTACCCCTTTTTAATTATCCTATTTATGATAAAACAAACGCAAAAAAAGAACCTTATATTATCAATGGATTAACTGTAAAAGTACTTTCTCAAAATAGTATTAGTGGGGATATTACTGTTCAGGTTATATTTGATGATACGGAAATGAGAAATGATAAACGCTGGACAGGAAATTTAGAATTACACGAACCTTTGTATTCCACATATTCACTAAATATTAAAAGTAATGTTACATTATTAATTGATAAAAGCGGTACACCAAATAGACATACACAAACTATAAACAACGATTTTATCAACCCAACCCGATTAACTTGTGAATCAGGCTCCTATTTCCACCTAGAACAAAATGCTACCGTAAATGTACAAAACAACAGCACGTTGCATTTAAAAAGTGGTTCAAAAATGGAATTAGAAAGTGGAGCAAGATTGCATTTGTTTGCCGGCACAACACTTATAA
>PCUH01000056.1:964-2025 GCA_002770955.1 Flavobacteriales bacterium CG18_big_fil_WC_8_21_14_2_50_32_9
GATGATGGAGCTGAGCTTAACCTAAAACCCGGTGCCGTGTTAGAAATAGACCAAAATGCAACTGTGCTGTACAACAACAACCAAGCAAACAAAGGGCTGTTGGTAGGTGCAACTAGCGTTTCTGGCAATCCTGCCAAAGTAGAAGTAAAAGGTAAAATAATTTTTGATGCCAATGCCACTTGGGTACACAACAGAGATGGGTATTACCATTTTTTTGGTGCACATCAGTTAATTATCCCTTCAACGGTGGTGATGAATTTTACAGGAAAAGGCAAAACGCTTAAATTCATAGAATTAGCACCAAACACAACCCTTATGTTGGCAAACATAGCGGTTACGCTCAATTTAGGTATGATTTTTTACAACTTCAATTCGCATATTTATTTAGATAATGTTGCCCTCACTTCTGTTGCTGCTACCTACAATCCATTAACAAATCCAAATACCAGCAGCATAGGGTTAATCATAGAAAATCCGGTAAGTTTTTTCATAAATGGGTGCGATTTTAACCAACTCCAAAATGGCATTACGGTTTCAAACGGCATATCGCTCACACCTTATGTAATACAATCAACCAAATTTAACACGATAATGGATGAGTGTGTGCAATTAGCTAATGTACACGCCTTAACCATTACGGGAGGTGTTTGGCAAAATGCCAATATGGGTGTTTCTGGTGGTGCAGATATATTAACCATTACAAATACCGAAATAAAGTATATGACCAATGGTGTTAATCTAAACGAAGTAGCGGGTGCTTACTTTAATAATGCTAAAATTCATAATAATTATATTGGAATTTTAGCAAATACATCGCTTGTGTTTTTAAGAAACGGGAGCAAAGTTTATGATAATAACAGCAACGGATTAGAATTGTATGGCGTTTATAATTCGGTTACCCGAAGTTTTACTTCTATGCTAACCGTTGGCGATTTGGGTTGTGGTTCTATCTATAACAATGGCAGCAATGGTGTTTACGCAAGCAATACAATTTTAAACATAGATGCTATCCAACATTCTATCAACAGAGGAGATGCCAATGTGATACCCAACCAGTTTTA
>PCUH01000056.1:2039-3189 GCA_002770955.1 Flavobacteriales bacterium CG18_big_fil_WC_8_21_14_2_50_32_9
TAATGTTTAATGTTTGCTATAGTTCTGGTTCAAGATATCCTTTACAAATAAATGCCAAAGGCAACTATTGGGGAGCTTCGGTAATCACTCCAAGCGAATATTCCATAGTGGGAAATGGTTGTCCTGGCGATGTTGGAACCCTTCAAAACATAGCATTGGTTACCACTAATCATTCCACCTGCTTTTCAGCTACATCGTGCATGAATTGTGCAAGCGGTGGCGGTGGAGGTACATTAGGTGCTTTGTCGGGTGGTAGCACCTTGCAATCTACCGAAGCAATTGTGGAGGCTGCTTTTACAGAGGCAAATACTGAGTTCTTAGTTGAAGATAATACGGCTACACGAAATGACTTTATTAACCTTTCAGCCATAGATCTCGCAAAAGATACCCTTACCAACACTTGGTTTGGAACATCTATAAGCAATCAGGTTTTTGAGCTAACCAACAAAAGTGTGCACCACATTCAAGTAGCAAAAGCCATTAAAGCAAGTATTACCAATACCAATGCTCGTGAAAATTTGATGGCGAAAGATATTTTTGCAGGAATAACACAAAATGCTGATGCGTTAAATTCAAAAGTTCAGGTTTATCCAAATCCTGTTAATAATGAGTTGACTATTAACCATAATTTATTAGTAAAAGAGGGTACTATATCTCTTGAAATAATGGATATTATGGGTAGAATTTTAATCAATAAAACGATTAATAACACTAATAACCAAATAGACATTACTGTATTATCATCAGGTTTGTATTTTTATACTATTTCACAAAATGATAACGTAGTGCAAAGTGGTAAATTAGTGGTAGAATAATTTATCGCTTACTTTGTAAGTAAAAGAGCAGTCTTAAATTTTTAGGACTGCTCTTTTTTTAGCATTTTGTGGGTACTTGTTTCCTTCAAAAAAGATTGTGTATTTTTATCCTTAATTTAATCGTTAGAATTTTTAGTTTTGCTTTATGCAGCAATCACATTTCATAGAAAGCATTAAAAATCCAGCTTTATTAGTTGGGAAAGTTGATGAATTGCTTTTGGTAACGAAGGAATTTCCTTATTGCCAAACTACATACTTAATGATGGCATTGTTGTTAAAAAACAACAACGACATTCAATTTGATGAATATTTAAAAAAAGCAGCAGTTTATTGCA
>PCUH01000303.1 GCA_002770955.1 Flavobacteriales bacterium CG18_big_fil_WC_8_21_14_2_50_32_9
TGTCTTTTCTGTTTTTTTACTTTTGGCTTTTACATCCTCTTTATTCACTTGGAAAATCGATCAAAATCTTATTAATAATTATTGGGATAATCCAGAAATACAAGCAGAAAACTGGATGGGAAAATTAGGGGCGTATTTTGCTCATCAGTTTATCTTTAATGGTTTTGGAGTCGCTTCTTTTTTATTTTCTTTATTATTTTTTATCACAGGATTTAGAGCTTTATTCAAAGTTTCCTTATTACCATTAAAAAAGACTTTTGTATATTCCATTTTTGCTTTAGTATGGCTTTCAATTGCTTTTGCCTATTTATTTAAAAGTATTCCTATTTTGGGCGGAACATTTGGATTTCAATCAGCACTTTGGTTAAATAGTTTTGCAGGAAACATTGGTATTGGGTTAGTTTTAGTGTTTTCACTACTCTTATTTCTAATACTCAATTTTAATCTTTCCTTCAAATTACCAGTGCTTTCAAAAGTAGTGGAAGACAAAAAGACAGAAATGGAAAGTAACATAGAAGCTGAAGAAGAAGCCGAAATTTTCAATGAATTTAAGTATGATGAGGAAGAAATTGATGAAGTCCAAACAGAACCTTTAGAAGAACCTCAACATCCCATTGAATTATCAACAGAAGTGCCTCCTGAAAATGAAGAAAAAAAATCGGATGAAGTAGAATTTTCTATTGAAGAAATCAAGCAAGAAGAAGTTACACTCAGCTTAGATGAATTAAATCAAAAAGCAAAAGATTTTGGAGAATATGACCCAACCTTAGATTTGTCTTCCTACAAAATGCCTCCCATTGATTTACTAAAGGATTTTGGCAACACTCAAAAAACAGTAACCAAAGAAGAATTGGAAGCGAATAAAAATAAAATTCTTGAAACACTTTCCAATTACAACATTAAAATAGACAGCATAAAAGCAACCATAGGACCAACAGTAACGCTTTATGAAATTGTCCCAGCTCCTGGGATACGAATATCAAAAATTAAGAACTTAGAAGATGATATCGCATTGAGTTTAGCAGCCTTAGGGATTCGTATTATTGCTCCAATACCAGGAAAAGGAACAATCGGAATTGAAGTTCCTAACCAAGATCCTGAAATTGTTTCTATGCGATTAGCTATTGCTTCCGATAAATTTCAAAATGCAAAAATGGAATTGCCTATTGTGATGGGAAAAACCATAACAAATGAAAACTATGTTTTTGATTTAGCTAAAATGCCTCACTTACTAATGGCTGGAGCAACAGGACAAGGAAAATCGGTTGGTTTAAATGCTGTAATCACTTCTCTTTTATACAAAAAACATCCTTCGCAACTAAAATTTGTGTTGGTTGACCCTAAAAAAGTAGAATTAACGCTATATAATAAAATTGAACGCCATTATTTAGCAAAACTTCCTGATACGGAAGAAGCTATAATTACTGATAACCAAAAAGTAATAAATACTTTAAATTCATTGTGTATTGAAATGGATACACGTTATGGTCTTTTAAAAGATGCTCAAGTTAGAAATATTGTAGAATACAACAGTAAGTTTGTCGCTCGAAAATTAAATCCAAATGATGGACACAAGTTTTTACCTTACATAGTATTGGTTATTGATGAGTTTGCAGATTTAATTATGACTGCCGGCAAGGAAGTAGAAACTCCCATTGCTCGTTTGGCTCAATTAGCTCGTGCTATTGGGATTCACCTAATTATTGCTACACAACGACCTTCTGCAAATATAATTACTGGTATAATAAAAGCAAATTTTCCTGGTAGAATTGCTTTTAGGGTAACTTCAGGAATTGATTCAAGAACTATTTTAGATTCTAGTGGAGCAGATCAACTGATAGGACGAGGAGATATGCTTATTTCGCAAGGAAATGATTTAATTCGTGTGCAATGTGCTTTTGTTGATACCCCAGAAGTAGAGCGAATTTGCGATTTTATTGGCGAACAAAGAGGTTATCCCGAAGTATTTACCTTACCAGAATATGTTGGAGAATCATCTTCTGGTGGTTCAGGCACATTTGATAATGAAGATAAAGATGATTTGTTTGATGATGCTGCCAGAATGATAGTTCAACACCAACAAGGCTCCGCTTCTCTGTTGCAACGAAAAATGAAAATTGGCTACAACCGTGCTGGAAGACTTATAGACCAATTAGAAGAAGCTGGAATCATTGGTCCTTTTGAAGGAAGTAAAGCCAGACAAGTATTAATAACAGACCTCAACGCTTTGGAACAGTTTTTGAAAGGAGGGGATTCCATTTAAAAAACTAATTTTACAACCTGAAACTAAATTATCTTACTAAATTAAAAAAAATGAAAAATCTAATTTTCCTATTTATAAGCTCACTAATTGCTCTTTCAAGTGTTGCTCAAGACGATGTTAAAGCAAAAGCGATACTTGATAAATTAAGTGCAAAGACAAAAAAATACACATCAATCAAAACTACCTTCGACTATCAAATTGTAAATAAAGCTGAAGGATTAAATGAAAAACAAGCAGGCTCACTCCAAATTAAAGGTGAAAAATATTATTTATCTATTAAAGGACAAGATGTTTTTTCTGATGGAAAAAGTATTTACACGTTGCTGAAAGATGCAGAAGAAGTTCAAATTAATAGTATTCCCGATGAAAATGAAGAAGATGTTATTTCTCCTAACACTATTTTCACTTTGTATGAAAAAGGATTTAAGTATAAATATGTGAAAGAAGAAAATGGAAACGACATAATTAATTTATACCCAAATAATCCGCAAGACAAATCATTTCACAGAGTTGAAGTTCAAATTAATAAAACCAAAGGTGAAATTTATAAGGTAACTGTTTTTGGAAAAGATGGAACTGACATGAGTTATATCATAAAAACTTTTACTCCAAATATTGCAATTACAGACGATACTTTTGTTTACAGTAAAGCAAAATATCCTAAGTATGATGTAATTGATTTGAGATAATTTTTATTGTTTCACAAATTTGATTGTTTTCTCAGCGTTATTTGAATTGACTTTCAAAAAGTATATTCCGTTTGCTAAACTACTAATATCAATTTTTTGCTGAATTGATGCTTGATTTCTAGGAGTTAAAACAACCTTACCTGTAATATCTGTAATAGTAAAACTGGTTGTT
This sequence comes from Flavobacteriales bacterium CG18_big_fil_WC_8_21_14_2_50_32_9, assembly GCA_002770955.1. Taxonomy (GTDB): domain Bacteria; phylum Bacteroidota; class Bacteroidia; order Flavobacteriales_E; family Vicingaceae; genus BRH-c54. The sequence continues at coordinate 3,125 of PCUH01000303.1, forward strand.
TTCTCAATATTCAACCCAATAAGCGTTAAGGCATGCGTAGCAGGATTAGGAAAAGCTTTAATTGTGCTTAAATTGTCTAAATCATTTAGAGAACTAACTGTAGAATTTAAACAAATATTTAATCCCCAACTTGTTAATGCACCGCCATCTTGATTAAAAACATCTTGTATAGAAAGTATCCATGTTCCTTGAGGATTTTGTCCATTAAATGCTGCTAAAGAGCCTTGAGGCTGATACGTTCCACCACCAACAGGTGGACAAGGTAATGCTCCTGGAGTAGCTGCATCATCAAAATTTACATCAAAATTATCTTCATTTCCACATATCTGATCCCAAAGTGTAATTTTTGTGCCTTGAGGACTTTCTAGTTCAACAATTAAATCATTTATCCAAGAGTGATTACCAATTAAGTCAACTACATTTACGTCATTAATTGTACCTGTGTTTGTAACATTAATTGTAGATGTAACCGTTGAAACTGTTGTTGGAATAGTAACTGGTACGTTCGTGCTCATAATGGTAAAGCAATTGGCTGTTGTTACTGAAAACACTGAAGAAAAACCACCACTACCACATTGATTTACAGGTTTTATTCTCCAAAAATATTCGGTATCAGACAATAAACTAGAAGAAGTATAGCTTGTATTAGTTATTCCAGTAACATTTTCTATAATATTAGTAAAAGCGTTGTCAGTTGCAATTTCTATATCATAAGAAGTTGCATTAACATCAGCTTGCCAAGTAAAAGTATGTGGCCCAGAAATATTTGTTGCTCCATTAACAGGCGACAAAAGTGTTATTGCATTAAATGTGTTTGAAAATACATTTAAAATTACATTGGTAGATTTAGTAGTAGAAGCTGCTGTTCCTGTAATAGTTATGGTATAGTTCCCAACCATGGCAGGTGTTATTCCAGAAATTACCATAGCAACATTTGTTCCATTGGCTTGAGCAGTTGTTGGTGTAAAACTAACTGTTGTTCCTGCTGGATTTCCAGAAGCAGAAAAGGTAGTTACATCATTAAAACCTAAGAAAGTATTGTAAGTAAAATTATACGTTGCTGTTCCTGGAGCACAAACAGCATTGGTTGCAGCTCCTGGAGCAAAATTCATTACAAATTCAGATGCTTGAATTGTAAAATTACTTGAATTTAGAGCATAGAAGATATTTCCAGCACCTCTTACCATCACTCTTGCCATAGTAGTTGCCGATCCCAAAGGAACAGTTATATTAGCTATTCCATTGTTTGGAACTCCTGTTGCTATGGTAATAGGATAGGTAAAACCTCCATCTTGGGATAGGAAAATATCAACATTTGGGGTGTTTACTACTCCAGCATTTGTTCCTGCCACATTCCATGTAATGGTTTCTGTACTACCTTCATTCCATGTAACAGCGGTATTTTGTGAAGTAACTGAAAAAGGTCCAGAATTGGCATCAACAATAACAACCATTTGATCAATTTTATTTTGTCCGCCTCCTGAAAGGTTATCTCTCACAGTTAATGAAAAATTCATAGTTCTTCCTACATTAGCAACAGTTTCCCATTGGGTAGTTAAATTTCCAGCAACAACATTTGCTAATTTAGGCATATACCTGTTTGGTGTAATTGTGGGAGCGAAAGAACGAAAAGCAGGACTTCCAGTACTTGTAGCACTCACACTTGTTTGAGAATTAAATCCCACATTGGCTTGTTCCCAACAAAATGATAAAGAATCTGCATCAGGGTCGGTACCACTTCCTTCTAAAATAAAGGCTGTTCCTTTTGGGATGGTATAATCAGCCCCTGCATTTGCTGTTGGAGGTGTATTAACTATAGGTGTTGATATGTAACAATTTTTTGAAGCAACATTTGAAGTAACTTGTTGAATATTGAAAAAATGAAAATAATCATCGCTATGAGCCTGAACATCTGATGCTCCTGTTATTCCTGCATAACCCATTATTGTTGAACCACTACCAGGTTCCATCTGGGCTCCTGATCCTTCACTACCACCATGTGTCCATGAGTGGTTAGCACCAAACTGATGCCCAATTTCGTGAGCAACGTAATCAATATCAAAAAAATCTCCTTGAGGTGTTGTGTGAGAACTGAAGCCACTACCTTTACTCGTTCCACAAATACAACCTATACAACCTGCATTTCCGTTATTTCCTCCTTGTTGAAACAAATGTCCAACATCATAATTAGCACTTTGAATCACAGAGTTAAGTGTGTTTTGTAATTGCGTATTTAAATTATTTGTATAAGGGTCTGTTGCAGCATTTGTATAAACGACATCATCATTATTTGGAATTAATTGCAGTGTAATTCCAAAATCTGTTTCATAGACACTATTCACTCTTGTGATGGTTGCATTAATTGCAGCCATTGCCAACGCTTTTGTTCCTCCATGATAGGTTGTATATTCTCCAGTTGCAGATATAGCTATTCTAAAAGTTCTTAGTAATTGATCATTTGCATCTTTATTATTGGATTGCTTCAAAGTTTTCATGTCAAGTGGAATGTCATCTGTTAAACATGCAAAAGCATATTTTTTAGCTTCATCAGCATTTCTGCTATAAACTGCATAGGTTAAGAAATCGGTTGAAATAGACTCAATAAAAATGGTTTTTCTATCTGCTGATATTATCGTTGCACTCAATCCTTTTTGAGAAGAAAGACTAAACCGAATAATTTTTGAAGATGAAGTGCTTTTACCAACATACGATTTAATAGTTGGATATTTTACTGCTAATAACGGATGAAAATTTGATGCCTCAAAAATAGCAAAATCTTCAGTTAAACCATTCCCTACAGGAAAAGGAACAATAACGGTTGATGATGCTGCTATTTCCCTTTTAGGAGTTTGTTGAAGCAAATTTTGCAACAATGCTGGTTGCATTTGATATGTGTTTAAATTTTGAGGTAAATCCAACTCTTCAACTTGAGCTGTTAATTCACTTTTTATTGAAGAATTCCAAAGTGATGAGTTTGTTTGAGCTATACCATTAGCAAGAATTCCTAAAAATAAAAAAGGAGCAATAATGTGTGTTATTTTCATAATATTAGTTTAAAAAACTAAAATTACATCTTCTATCTACTTTATGCAATTATATATTATTACAACTATTGAAATCCTATTTATGGTTAAAAAATTAAGTGGTTTTTAATAAATATTCTACTATTTTTTCTGATGCTTTTCCTCCACCATAAAGGTTTTTATCACAAGTAAAAGTTGTTTTTAATTTATTTAAGGCTAGAGATACAATCTTCTTAGTATCAGCTCCAGCAAGAAAATTTACCTCATTTTCAATTAATTCTACCCATTCAGTTTCATCACGTAAGGTAATGCAGAATTTCTTTAACATAAAAGCTTCTTTTTGTAATCCTCCGCTATCAGTTAATACCAATTTAGCATTTTTTGTTAGGTTTAGCATGTCTAAATAACCTACAGGATCAATTATTTTTGCATTTAATTGCAGGTTGTTTTTTGAAATAATTGCTTTTGTTCTTGGATGTAAGGGAAGAACAACTTGAATGGTAGAACTGATTTCGTTGACAGCATTAATAATTTGAGTTAATCTATCTAAATCATCAGTGTTTTCTTGTCGGTGGATGGTGCATAAAACATATTCTTCCAACTTATTTTCAGTCAAAATTTTAGAGACCTTATTTGCTTTTTTGCTATAAAAACGAACAGCATCTTCCATTACATCGCCAACTACTTCAATTTTACAATCGAAGTTTTCAAAACCCTCTTTTATTAAGTTTTTTTGTGCTTGAGGAGTTGGGCAGAACAGATAATCAGAAATTCTATCAGTTAATATTCGATTTATTTCTTCAGGCATATTCATGTTAAAACTTCTTAATCCAGCTTCAACATGAATTAGTTTTACGTGTCTTTTTTTTGCTGTTATTGCTCCAGCTAATGTTGAATTGGTATCTCCATAAACCAACACATAGTCAGGGTTTTCATTTTCAATAATAACTTCAATTTTCTCCATCATTCTGCCTGTCATTGCTCCATGATTAAGGGAGTTGATGTCTAAAAAATAATCTGGTTTTGAAATTTCCATTTCTTCGAAAAAGATGTCGGACATGTTTTGGTCAAAATGTTGACCAGTATGAATAATCACTTCCTTAATCTCTATATAATTTCTAAATTCCCTACTTAAAGCAGCAGCTTTAATAAATTGTGGTCGGGCACCAAGTATGGTTAAAATTTTCATTTTCTGTTACTTTTTAGAGTTGTAAAAGTATAAAATATTACCGAAAGTATATTTTTAAGTAATATTGTCATTCATGACAAATTCAAGTTTTCATACCAAGTGTTTAATCACCAATGCTCAAGATTTATATCCACTAAAAGGATATGAGAAAAATTACTTAGTTAAAAGTAAATCAAGTGGTTTTGTATTTTGTTCTAAAATACCTACTGAGGAAGAAATTTTAAATCATTATAACAACTACCCTATTGGCTATGGTGCTGATTCGACAATTACCACCATTCGGATTAATGAAGTTTTAGACGGTTTTGAAAAATTCAGAAAAAACAATAAGATGTTGGATGTGGGTTGTGGTCCAGGGTTGTTTTTAATTGAAGCCAAAAAAAGAGGATGGGAAGTTTACGGAACAGAGTTTACAGATAAGCAATTGGTCTATTTAAAAGATAAAGGGATAAATACATTAAAAGGAAAATTAACCAATAACTCTTTTGAAGATGGGCTTTTTGATGTAATTATTTCTAGTGAAGTAATTGAACACATTAATAATCCGGTAGAAGAAATGCAACAATTTCATCGTTTGCTTAGAAAAGGGGGGGTGGTTTACATTACAACGCCTAATTTTAATGCCTTAGAAAGATATCTATTAAAAGGTGATTATGAAATTATTGAATATCCAGAGCATTTAAGTTATTACACTCCAACAACCATCAATTTATTACTAACCAACAATGGGTTTGAAAAATTAAAAATTACTACAACGGGTGTTAGTATTGCTCGAATTAAAAAAAGTTTAAAACGTAAGAATAATGAAAGTACCGAACTTGTTGCTTCAGATGAAACCTTACGAGAACAATTAGAAACAGGATATAAACGACATATTAAATCGTTTATAAATGGGATGTTAAACTTTCTTGGAATAGGAAATTCGTTGAAAGTTTGGTATGTGAAGGTGTGAGGCTTGTTCTACCCCAATCCGTCAGCTGACAGAAGGGAGTCCAACACTCATTGCCATTTAGTTGTCATGTCTTAAATTATTAGATTTCTCTCTCCCTTTATTTGAAATTTGATTTTTTTTCTTAAAAACACTTTTAAACTTATTTTTTGCTAATTATTTTAGCAAAATAATTGTATTTTTGCTAAAATAAATAGCAATTATTTAGTATTTTTGCTAAAACATATAGCAGAATGGAAAAAATTCTTACTAAATCAACTAAAAAAATTAGTAGTGTTTCAATCGAGTTTGAACGCTATTTAATTAGTCAAATCAACTTAAACAACCGATTGATTGCCATTTTAGGAGCTAGAGGAGTTGGAAAAACTACCCTATTGCTTCAGCTTGCAAAAAAGAGTTCAAAGCAAGTTTTATATGTTGCATTAGATGATTTGTTTTTTTCAGGCAATACACTTTATACCTTAGCAGAAGATTTTCAGAAAACAGGAGGTGAACTATTACTTTTGGATGAAGTGCATAAATATCCGAATTGGTCGAGAGAAATTAAATTGATTTATGATGATTTTGCCAACTTGCAGGTTGTTTTCACATCTTCTTCTATTTTAGATATTTATAGAGGCGAGTCAGATTTGAGCCGAAGAGCTATTAGTTATCATCTCAATGCACTATCATTTCGTGAATATTTACTTTATTACGAAAAAATAGAACTGCCAAAACTGGATTTAAAACAAATCATTGAAAATCATGCTTGTTTAAGTTTGGATATTACCCAACAATTTAAACCCTTTCAATATTTTAAACAGTATATAGAAACTGGTGCATACCCTTATTACAACAATAATGCTGCTGAATATTACCAACAAATTTTAAACACGCTAAATTTAATTTTAGATGTAGATTTACAAGGGATAACCAACTTAAATTATGATACCATATCGAAACTAAAGCGATTGTTATATGTTATCGCTACTAATGTTCCTTTTATACCTAATATTAGCAAATTGAGTGAACGCATTGGTATTCATAGAAATGTATTAGTTCAAACCTTACAATTGTTAGATAAAGCCGAATTGATACACACCTTGTACAACAAAAACACAAGTATAAGTTCCTTAACTAAACCTAATAAAATTTGGTTGAGAAACACCAATCTCAATTATGCTATTTCTTCCGAAAATGTTAATGTAGGAAACATTCGAGAAACATTTTTTATCCAACATCTCAACAATTTACATCAAATTTCTTTACCTTCAAAAGGAGATTTTTTAGTTGACGACACCTATACATTTGAAATAGGAGGAAAAAATAAACCTCAAAAACAACTAATCGGAATTAACAATGCCTTTTTGGTTAAAGATGACATAGAAATAGGGGTTAATAACACTATTCCCTTGTGGTTGTTTGGGTTAATTTATTGAGG
>PCUH01000042.1:0-2129 GCA_002770955.1 Flavobacteriales bacterium CG18_big_fil_WC_8_21_14_2_50_32_9
AACCCAAATTTGGGTATTACTAAATCGGGATTAACCGCTTTACATCCCACAGCCCTTCGCACATTCATACAATTCGCTTCGCTTTTGCATGAATAAAGCGGGTTAAAATGACTATCCGTTTGTTTACTTATTTTAGTCATTGATTTTCTTCATTTACCCCATCCCTAAAGGGTGTGAAGAAAATCAAGTTTAGAGTTATATGAACATTCTTATCTCAATAACAGTATGGTACGATTTATTTATCTTTTTGTTATACTCAAAGCGATTAATCCCTTCCGATAATTATCGGAATAGTAATACCTATACTCAAATTACCTGAAAAGCTAAGTGATTTGAGTATAATAGTGGAGCTGTTGAAAATAAATGACTGATTCAAAAAAAAGAACAAGTCAAAATGTATGGGTTATTTCATTACAGAACCTAAATAGAGGTTATGCTAAAATTATTTCCTTAATTAATATAAGCACTCCTGCAATCAAAACAAACCATCCGAAACCCTTTTTTAGTTTGTCCCCATCTATTTTTTTTGATATGATGTTGCCAATTAACATTCCTGCTAATGAAAATAGTGAGAAGAAAAACAACAATTTCCAATCAATTTCTATGTGAAAAACACTTCCATAAAATCCAAAAGTAGAATTTAGGGTAACGATGAGTAATGTAGTTCCTGTAGCCATTTTCATAGATAAATCACCTATTTTAAGCAATGCTGGGACAATAATAAAACCTCCACCAATACCTGCAAATCCAGAAATAGTACCAGTCATCATTCCTGCAAAAAAGTTTAATAAATAATTTTTTTTATGAATTTTTAATTCATCAACCGATAGTTTCTTCCGTATCATCACAATAGCTGACAACAGCATGGTTATGGCTAATAAAAACATAATTACCATACGTTTAGTAATAATAAAAAAGCCAACTGAAAATAATGTTTCAGGAATAATAGGTATAATGTATTTACGAGTTATGAATATAGCCAAAATTGTTGGTATTCCAAAAAACAAAGCCATTTTATAGTTAACAAGCCCTTGTCTATGTTTTAGAAAAACGCCCATCAAACTAACCACGCCAATAAGAAAAAGGGAATAACCAGTTGCCGTTTCAACATCTTCAATATGAAAAAGATAAACTAAAATTGGTAATGCTAAAAAACCACCAGAGCCTATAAGTCCCAACGTAATTCCAACCAAAATGGCAGCTATGTAACCTATTATTTCCACTTTTTTAATTGTTGTTTTTATAGCATTTTTTAAGCAAACAATTTTTTTAGTTCTGTTGCATCAGAAGGTTTCATTTTACCAGCAAGGATAAGACTAAGTTGTCTTCTTCTTAAGGCACCTTCATAGCGTTCTTTTTCATCTTCCGTTTCAGGAATAATTTCAGGAACTGCTATTGGATTTCCTATTTGATCAACTGCAACAAATGTATAAATGGCATTGTTGCAGTGTTTTTTTTCTCCAGTACGATGGTCTTCTACAAAAACATCAATAAACACTTCCATAGAAGAAGTGAACGTACGTGATACTTTGCCTTCTAGAGTAATAATATCTCCAAGCTTTATTGGATGAGCAAAAGAAACATTGTTTACAGAAGCAGTAACTACTACTCTATTGCAACACCGATGAGCCGAAATTGCAGAGCAAATGTCCATTAAGTGTAATAATCTACCTCCCATTAAGTTTCCCAACGTGTTGGTGTCATTAGGCAACACTATTTCGGTCATCATGGTAAAGGTATCGGATGGTTTTTTTGCTTTCATTTTAATATTTTTTTACAAAATTAGGTATAATAAGGGAATTAAAACCTTATAATCTGAGTTGGGGAGTAGCGATTGTTTTTATCCATAGTTATTCTTATTAAACTTCATTTTCTACGTTGGTTAAATTTTTATCTGGTTGCTCAAACTGACAGTATTTTGCTTAACCCGCTTTATTCATGCAAAAGCGAAGCGAATTGTATGAATGTGCGAAGGGAAGTGAGATGCAAAGCGGTTAACCGCCAAAAGAAGACCATCTGCAAATATTGATGAATAATGGCGATTAATACGTTTGTCCTTTTACATCCTATAGTAAGTTGTTCATTTTTAAAATATTAAAAATAATTAGGTGCTGTTGCGGACAATCATA
>PCUH01000042.1:2163-8244 GCA_002770955.1 Flavobacteriales bacterium CG18_big_fil_WC_8_21_14_2_50_32_9
TTGCGAGTTCAACGAAGTTAATTTTTTGGGTTAAACCGAACTAAAGTTTATGTATAATTTAAATGTGTAAAAAGTAAATTAATCTACTTGATAGTAATTAGTTATAATAAAAATAATTAGTTTTGAAATGATTCTAAACTAAGACCCTTGCTTTCAAACAACAATTCATTATATCAAAAGCTAAAGAAAACAAAGGCTGCATCACAATTCAAAACAAGTGAATGGTTAGAAATAATTACTCATTTGGAAGAGAAAATAAATCATTTTGAAAAAATAAATCAAACTACATCTGAAAGCCATTCTAAATACAAATCGTTATTTGAAATGTCGGATGATGCTTTGTTAGTTATCGAAAATTTTTCTTTTATTGATTGCAATCAATCTGTAGTGAAAATGTTAGGATATAAATCAAAAGATGAATTATTAAACACTCATCCTGCAGAATTATCTCCTAAGAAACAACCTGATGGAAAACTTTCATTTATAAAAGCTCAAGAAATGATGGATCTAGCTTTAAAAAAAGGTAGTCATCATTTTGAATGGATGCATACACGAGCTAATGGAGAAAACTTTCCTGTTGAAGTTTGGTTGTCAAAAGTTGAATGTGATGGAAGAATAATACTCAATACCATTTGGAGAGACTTAACTGAAAAAAAGAAAGCAGAGCAACTCGTTTTAAAAAATATTGAAGAAAAAGAGATTTTATTAAAAGAAATTCATCATCGTGTGAAAAACAACCTTCAAATTATCAGTAGTTTACTTAATCTACAAGCGAATATGCTTCATGATGAAAACACAAAGTCTGTGCTTTATCAAAGTAAATCTAGAATTGAATCGATGTGTAAGGTGCATGAAATGTTATATAGCTCCAAAAATCTTTCTAGTATTAATTACAAAAATTATTTGAATGACTTGATTCAAGCACTCTTTCAAAACGCTTCTATCTCTACAAAGCAGATTAATTTAGAGTTGAAAATTAAAAATTTAATACTTAATTTAAATACAGCAATTCCATTAGGGTTAATTATCAATGAGTTGGTAACCAACTCACTTAAATATGCATTCGTAGAAAAACCCATTGGCTTGATTTTAATACAAATAACTCATTTAAAAAACAACCAATTCGAACTGATTTACAAAGATGATGGTGCGGGTTACTCCCCTAAAATAACTTTTGAAAACACACAAGGATTAGGTTTTCAGCTAATAATAAGCTTAGTGGAACAACTAAATGGTAAGATTACTCGAAAGTTGGTAGAAAAAGGTACTTGCTATCAGTTGATTTTTGAGAAATTGTAAATTAATCCCTAAAAACTCACCGTCAAAGCCAACGCTTGTAATTCTCGGAGGTATTCTCTTTTGTCAAATTTAGGAGCATAAACATAACCATCAATCGTAATTACTCGATTGCGTTGTTCGTCCACCATGGAATAGCTCACAAAAGGACCTCCCATAAAATCGCCATTCATTTGCCATAAGCCACGCAATTCTTTGGTATAAATACCTTTTAAATTGATTTCTCTTTCTCTAGGAATGTACTCTTGATAGGTTTCCATATAAGAACCTTCTGCTCCGCCTGGAATATGTTGTTTGGTTATTGCATTTCTTTTGGCAGTGAGTTGGTGTACATTAAAAATGCTATCATTATCATAAGGATACGTATAAATAATAAATCCCTGACTGATAGGATGTTCACCCATAGAATATTCTTTTCTAAGCCAAATAAAATTAGTATCTTCTTTCGCAATATAAAACAAATCATCTATGTGCATTGAGAGTTTTAATTTTTCTTCTAATTGCTTGGCTAGTTTGCTGTTTTTATTGACTTTGTATTTTTTTTGCAGCCGTTCGTTTTCTTTTTCATTAAAATAATCCAACAAATTAGCAGCATTTTTTTCAATGATTTCAGCCGCATTTTTATCATTTTTAGCTAAAATAGTAACGACCAATTGCCCATCAGACCACACATCTTTTCTAATAGAAATAGCTGGCTCATCCTCTGAATTTATTTCTATAAGAATAATATTTCTATTGGTTTGTAAAATACTAGCAAAAGCCCTATGAGGAACATGAATAATATCAAAAATAGCTTCTGCTTGCGGAAGTCCTACTTGTGTTGTTGAAAATGCTTCTTGAATTGCTTCACCCGTTTTATTATTCCAATAAGAGGAATCTACAACTACCAACAGCTCTCCTGATTTTCCTGAAATTCTTGGTAAAATACGTTCGTTGGTTTCATCGCAAGAATAGAACAAAGAACTAAAAATAATGAGTAGAAGAAAGAAATGGTTTACGTTCATTGTGCGTATAAGCTTATTGAATGGTAAGTTTAAAATTTGCATAATCGACATTAATTACCCAACTGGTTTAATCTTAATTCTCGTTCCAGTCTTAAGGTTTTTGTCATTAATGTTTTTATTTAATTCTTGTAATTGCTCCAAAGACACACCCTCATATCTATTTGCAATGTTCCACAAATTATCTCCTTTTTTAATTGTATAATACACATATCCGTTTTCATTTGTAGTTTTTAATTTTTCTTGTTTTACTTGGTCAATTGTTTTGTTCTGTGCCAAATAACTTGCTTTTGGATAAATTTTAAGTTTCTGTCCGACACTTAACCTATCACTATGTAAATTATTCCAATCTTTTATTTGACTAACCCTACAGTGGTATTTTGTTGCAATTTTCCCAAGCACATCACCACTTCTAACGGAATAAATAACTTCAGAACCTCCTCTAGCTTCAGCCAAATGAGTTGTATTATTCTGAGCTACGGCAATACTATCTTTAATATCTTTATCAGTTTTAATTGCATAAATTGTTTTTTCATTCATTAAAAAAACACCAATTTTTTCTGCTGGCAAGCAAAGTGTGTTTGCATTTTGTGTATTCGGAATAAAGTTTTGTTTGTAGGCAGGATTTAGATAAGCTATGTATTCAATAGGCATTTCTAAAAAAGTAGCTAATTGTTCGAAAGAAAGGTGTTGAGTTACACCAACGGTATCTACTTTAAAACAAGAAATGTCAGGCTGAATAGGATAAATATTATGTTCAGCAGCATAACTCATAACATAATTTACTGCTATGAAAGCAGGAACATAACCTTGTGTTTCTCTCGGTAAAAATGGACGAATTTCCCAATACGTTTTTCCTCCTCCTGATCTTCTAATGGCTTTATTAACATTACCTGGCCCTGCATTATAAGCCGCTAAAACCAAGTCCCAATCATTATACATATTGTGTAAATATTTCAAGTATCTACATGCTGCATCTGTTGATTTATATATATCACTTCGCTCATCATAATAGGAAGTTACTTCTAAACCAAACATTTTGCCTGTGGGATACATAAACTGCCACAAACCTGTTGCCCCAACTCTCGATTTTGCTTTAGGATTTAATGCAGACTCAACAACAGGTAAGTATTTTAGTTCTAACGGTAAATTATATCTATCGAGAGCTTCTTCAAATGTTGGAAAATAAACAGGAGCCAAACCCAACATACGTGCAGTTGTTTTCTTTCTTCTCTTGGCATACAAATCAACATATCCTCTTACATAATTGTTATAAACCAAAGAAAATGGAGAATGTGCATTTAGTTTCTGAAAGCGTTTTGCGTAAGTAATACTATCAAAAACAGGAATTGAGTCGATAGCATAATTATATTTTTTTTTCTTGTGGACATTATCATTAAAACCCAAGCTTTCATAATAACCAGAAGCCATCATACTATCTATCATTGCCAAAATGGGGTCGTCTTCCAAAACAACATAGGCACTATCCTTCTTGTTCTGTTGAGATAACAATGAACCTGATAGTAATAAAGCGATAATAAAAATAATTTTATGCATAATAGAGTAGTAAACGAAATTAATTAATTTTTGTTTTGTAATAAGGTATTAGAAAATGCTAATAACCTTTGTTCATTAAAGCTTTTAGTGGTAAATTGTATTCCAAATGGCAATCCATTGCTGTGCTTTCCCAACGGTAATGAAATGGAAGGAACGCCTGTTAAATTTGCATGGACAGTATAAATATCTTCTAAATACATTTTTATAGGATCTTCAACTTGTTTTCCTATTTCAAAAGGTGTGTTGGGCGAAGTTGGAGAAATAATAAAATCATATTCAGATAAAATTTCATCTGTTTTAATTTTTAATAATCGCCTCACTTTTTGAGCTTTGGTGTAATAAGCATCATAAAATCCTGAGCTCAACACATAGGTTCCTAGCATTATTCTTCTTTTTACTTCAGTTCCAAATCCTTCGGAGCGAGATTTTAAGTACGTTGACTCTAAATCAAAAGCTTGCGGACTTCTATATCCAAAATGAATTCCATCATATCGAGCTAAATTTGCAGAAGCTTCTGCTGTGGTCAGCACATAATAGGTAGGAACTAAAAAATCTAAATACGGAAAATCGATAGCTTCAACAGTGTGTCCAGCTGCTTTCAATTGTTCAATAAACGCCAAAAATTTTGTTTTTATTTCAGTATCTAGCCCTTCGTTTTCAATATAACTTTTAAAATAAGTAATTTTTGATTTAGTGTGGGTTTTTAAACTTTCTGAATACTTAGGGACTTCTTTTTTTGAGCAAGTGCTGTCCATTTCATCAGCTCCAGCAATAATTTCCATCACTAAAGCAGCGTCTTGTATATTGTTTGTAAAAGGTCCTATTTGATCAAACGAAGAAGCATAGGCAATTAATCCGTTTCTAGAAACTCTTCCATACGTTGGTTTTAGCCCAACAATATCACAAAAAGAAGCTGGTTGGCGAATAGAACCCCCAGTATCAGAACCCAAAGCCACCAAACATAAATTTGCTTTTACTGCCACAGCAGAACCTCCTGATGAACCGCCAGGAACTTTTGAATTATCAATTGGATTTAGCACATTTCCAAAAGCCGAGTTTTCATTGGAACTTCCCATAGCAAATTCATCGCAATTGGTTCGTCCAATAATAATGGCATCCTCAGCCAATAATCTTTCTACAACTGTAGCACTAAAAAGGGATTCGAAATCGCCTAAAATTTTAGAGGATGCTGAAATTTTATGATTTTTATAGCAAATGTTATCTTTTAAAGCGATAACCATACCTGCCAATTTACCAGCATTGTTTTGAGCTATTTTCGCATCAATTTCTTTCGCTTTTTCTAAGGCTTCATCAGCAAAAACTTCTAAAAAAGCGTTAAGATGTTTATTTTGTTCAATGCGTTGAAGATAACTTGCAACAATTGTTTGGCAGGATGAAGTTTTATTTTTTAATTCTTGTTGAATTTCCTCAAAAGAGGTGTATATTTTTTCCATAGATAACTTATTCGGGTTCATTCATCCGATAATGGATTTACGTATATAAACTCAAGGATTAATTACTTTGAAGAATCTATCTCTTTTTCTTTCTTTGCATCATCTTCCCCTTCTTTCATTCCGTCTTTAAATTCTTTAATTCCAGAACCAACTCCACGCATTAACTGTGGAATTTTTTTTGCTCCAAACATTAAAACAAGTACAATAGCAATGATAATAATTTCTTGCGTTCCTAAAAAACCTAATACAGCATTCATTTTTAAAATTTTACATTCTAAATCACTTAGAATAATTGTTAGCTTACAAAGGTACAAAAGAATTTGATATGAGATAAGACAAGTTTTAAAATTCGCTTTTTTATTTTTACAACTTGTCCCGAGTATCGGGATTATTGCGTTTTTCATCTTTTACCTTTTCATTAACAACAACATAAAAAAGAATAATTTTTTTAACAAAAGAGTTGTGTAATTAAAAAGTTTCTACTAATATTGCATCCCGTTTTACGGAGATTCCTCCTTAGCTCAGTTGGTTAGAGCATCTGACTGTTAATCAGAGGGTCCTTGGTTCGAGCCCAAGAGGGGGAGCTTAAAACCTCAGCATTTTTGCTGAGGTTTTTTATTTTATAACACATTTGTAACACAATTTTGAGATACCGTTTTTTAACTTATAACAATTTTTTCATTTTTGATTTAAAAAAAATTGCTTAGGTTTACACCATGCAATTTCATCTAAAAATAACACTTGATAATATGCCTTGGGTATTTATTCCCGGG
>PCUH01000042.1:8323-9047 GCA_002770955.1 Flavobacteriales bacterium CG18_big_fil_WC_8_21_14_2_50_32_9
TTATTCAACTTCTTAAAAATTTATACTATGAGCAAAATTATTGTATTAGGTGCCGGAATGGTAGGCAGTGCTATGGCTATTGACCTAGCTAAAAAACATGAAGTAACCCTTACCGATGTAAACACCTCCACGTTACAACATGTAAAAAATAAATGTAATCAATTAAACACATTGCAACTAGATGTTACGCAAACAGCAACATTAAAAACAACACTACAACCTTATGATTTGGTAATTTGTGCTGTACCTGGTTTCTTAGGTTTAAACACCTTAAAAAACATCATTGAAGCAGAAAAAAATGTGATCGACATTTCTTTCTTCCCTGAAAATGCATTAGAATTACATGAACTTGCCAAACAAAAAAATGTTACCGCAATAGTTGATTGTGGTGTTGCTCCCGGAATGGACAATATTATTTTGGGTTACTATAACGAACAATTGCAATTAACCGATTTTGAATGCTTGGTAGGCGGTTTACCCAAAGTAAAAAAGTGGCCTTTCTGCTACAAAGCTCCATTTTCACCAATTGATGTGATAGAAGAATATACTCGTCCTGCCCGTTATGTAGAAAACAGAGAAATGATTACCAAAGAAGCCCTTACCGATTGCGAATATGTAGAGTTTGATGGTGTTGGCACACTAGAATCTTTTAATAGTGATGGATTACGATCAATTATTTTTACGATGCCACACATCAACAACATGAAAGAAAAAACCTTGCGTT
>PCUH01000042.1:9114-9256 GCA_002770955.1 Flavobacteriales bacterium CG18_big_fil_WC_8_21_14_2_50_32_9
TGTAAAAGGTACAGACATAATTCCATTGGATTTTACTTGTAATATTTTATTCAACGAATGGAAATTAGGTGAAACGGAAGAAGAAATTACAGTAATGCGCGTTACCGTAAAAGGTACGGATAAAAATGGTAAAGCAACGACT
>PCUH01000042.1:9266-9536 GCA_002770955.1 Flavobacteriales bacterium CG18_big_fil_WC_8_21_14_2_50_32_9
ATTTACATGATGAATATTGTGCTGAAACCAATACTTCTTCTATGGCGAGAACTACAGGTTATACTGCAACTGCTGCTGCCAATATGTTTTTAGAAGGCTTGTTTTCCGAAAAAGGTGTTTTTCCTCCAGAGTTGGTGGGCAAACACGAACAATGTTTCAACTATTTTATGAGCTATCTGGAAGAAAGAGGTATTGTTTATAAAAAGACAGAGGTGTGATTTGTTTTAACAAGGGAGCATGCTCCCTTGTTTTTTCTCCTTCCGATATATC
>PCUH01000115.1:0-224 GCA_002770955.1 Flavobacteriales bacterium CG18_big_fil_WC_8_21_14_2_50_32_9
AATCCTGAGAATAAAGATCAGTTCTATTTCGAAGGAAATGGTTTTCTGAGTCTGGTAATTACCAAGAATCTAATCAGTACAGAATTTATAGATAAGGAAGGGAATATAATTTTTAGAAATTAATCAAAGTATCCGGCATAAAATCTTGGGAAACCATAACAATCTATTAACTTTATCCACGGACCTGCCTACACGACGATAGGAATCAGTCCGAAGTCCTACTA
>PCUH01000115.1:238-1047 GCA_002770955.1 Flavobacteriales bacterium CG18_big_fil_WC_8_21_14_2_50_32_9
GGATTAAACAGGTTATCCAGTCGTGTCTTGCGGCGAGTTTATTTCCAAACTCCATAGATTTTTTCAGCGCATTTACTGCATTTTCCTTTTCCCAAATCCATATCAATCTTAACATCATATCCGTCTCTCTTTATAAGACATTGTCCACATTTAGGACAAAAAGTGGACGACCTCACGGTATCTCTAATGTTTCCTATATAAATATATTTCAGACCGGCTTTTTTCCCTATATTATATGCATTTACAAGCGTACTATGAGGTGTGGGGAATATATCTGTCATCTTATAAGTCGGGTAGAAAGCGGAGACATGCCAAGGGATATCCGAAGAAACTGAGACTAAAAATTCCGCGATGCTCTTCAGCTCCTTTTTGCTATCATTCAGTCCAGGAACAATCAAAGTGGTTACCTCAGTTTCAACTCCTATTTGGAAAAACTTCTTTATATTATTTAATACCGGCTCGATTTTAGCTTTACATACTTTGATGTAATAATCTTTACTGAAACTTTTCAAATCTATGTTTATAGCATCAATATAGTCTCTGATATATTTAAATGTCTCGTCTGATTCGAAACCGTTGGATACATAGATATTCTTAAGTCCCTCCTTTTTTGCCAGTATTGCTGTATCATGTGTGAATTCCACAAATATTGCAGGTTCATTATAAGTATAAGCTATACCTTTTGCACCAGTTTCTTTAGCTCTCCTTACAATTTCTTTAGGCGATATCGTAACTGACATATCATCAATCAAATTTATTAACATGTTTTCATGGATTTGAGACCTGCCCCCTCGGCAGGAAGGTTCGGG
>PCUH01000115.1:1170-2620 GCA_002770955.1 Flavobacteriales bacterium CG18_big_fil_WC_8_21_14_2_50_32_9
GTTGATTCCTCAGGATATATTATTAATAATGGCTATAAAATCTTTACGTATAGTGATTTTAGTACAAACTATAATTTTTATTGTGAAGTTGGTAACCTATATTGTAGTTACGAAACATCTTATAATAGTACAACTAAAAAAAGTGTTCCTGCTGGAAATTTTGATGTAATTGAAACTCAAAAATCTTACTACATGCCAGATTCTTCATGGTTTTCTGTCTGCGATTCTATTACGATTACTCATAACTATTACGATAAAAATAATGGCTTTGAAATAAGTTCTCAAATGGGTTTTCTTAATATGCTAAAAAACGAATGTTCTTATTATGAACGTAGGTTAGTTGATTATCACATAGCTCCTTAATAAGAATACGCTAAAAGAGATTTTAAAAATATCCAAAAATCTACTTTTAGGTCACTTGTAATTCGTTCTTCCGTAGAATAAAAATAAGTTTTTTAAATTGTTAAAGCGAATTAAAGCATTAAAATAATTGCTTAAATCGTGTGTTTGTAGTAAATTTGCTTTGTTATTAAAATTCAATTAATATGAATACACAAGATATACAAACAGAAAAACTTGACCTCATTACTTGGATAACTCAGTTACAAGATATTTCTCTTATTGAAAAGTTAAAAAAATTACGTGTGAAAAATGATACTGCTGATTTTACTGTTCCTGAATGGCAAAAAAATATAGTTAGAGATAGAATAAAAAATACTAAACCAGAAGATTATCTTGCTTGGGAAGATGTTGAAAAACAATTTAAGTTTGATGAATGAAATATAATTTTAAACTTGAGTTCAATCCTCAAATTCATACTGACATACAACACCAAGTTGATTATTACAAAAAGGAGACTAAATCTCATGTGCTTGGCAAACGATTTGCTAAAACTGTAAAGAAAGAAGTTCTCAGACTTAAAAAATATGCCCTACAATATGAGGTGAAATACGATGATATTCGTTGCTTACCCATTCCTAAATTTCCTTTCAGAGCACATTACAGCGTTAACGAGAAAAATAACACTGTTAAAGTTGAAGCCATTATTAGCACTTCTCAATCACCTGATAAATGGGTGAAAAAATAAATTCTATTCAATTTATTTCATTACAATTCCTTATTTTTATGCCCCATAAAAGATAGCCTTATGAACAAGATATTAGTAGCCAATAGAGGAGAAATTGCATTAAGAATAATGCGTACTTGCAGAGAAATGAACATTAAAACCGTTGCTATTTTTTCTGAAGCAGATAGAAATGCTCCTTTTGTAAAATATGCCGATGAAGCAGTTTGTGTTGGGCCTCCTCCTTCTAATCAGTCTTATTTAAAAGTAGATAAAATTATTGAAATCTGTAAGGAATTGAATGTTGATGGACTACATCCAGGCTATGGATTTTTATCTGAAAATGCCGAAGCTACCCGAAAAATTACGGAAGCAGGCATTACTTTT
>PCUH01000115.1:2710-2917 GCA_002770955.1 Flavobacteriales bacterium CG18_big_fil_WC_8_21_14_2_50_32_9
GGAACAGATGAAGCCATTGATGATATTAATGAAGCTAAAAAAATTGCCTTAGAAATTGGTTTTCCTATTTTAATTAAAGCATCTGCTGGTGGTGGTGGTAAAGGAATGCGTGTGGTTGAAAATGCTGAAGAATTTGAAGAACAAATGAATCGTGCAGTTAGTGAAGCCGTTTCTTCTTTTGGTGATGGAGCGGTTTTTATTGAAAAA
>PCUH01000115.1:2938-3080 GCA_002770955.1 Flavobacteriales bacterium CG18_big_fil_WC_8_21_14_2_50_32_9
ATCGAAATACAAGTGATGGCGGATAGTCATGGAAATATCGTTTATTTATTTGAAAGAGAATGCTCTATACAGCGAAGACACCAAAAGGTAATTGAAGAAGCTCCTTCATCGGTGCTTACTCCTGAAATTAGAAAAGCCATGG
>PCUH01000115.1:3140-9336 GCA_002770955.1 Flavobacteriales bacterium CG18_big_fil_WC_8_21_14_2_50_32_9
TTTTATTGGAAAACAACAAAGATTTCTACTTTTTGGAAATGAATACCCGTTTGCAAGTGGAACATCCCGTAACGGAAATGATTACCGGAAAAGACTTGGTAAAAGAACAAATAAATGTAGCAAGAGGCGAAAAGTTAAGCTTTACACAAGAGGAACTAACCATCAACGGACATTCCATTGAAGTTAGGGTTTATGCGGAAGATCCGATGAACAACTTTTTACCGGATATAGGAAGATTAAATACTTACCAACGTCCGGAAGGAATGGGGATTAGAGTAGATGATGGTTTTGAAGAAGGCATGCAAATTCCGATTTATTATGACCCAATGATTTCCAAGTTAATTACTCATGGAAAAGACCGTGAAGAAGCTATTAACAGAATGGTAAGAGCTATAGACGACTACATTATCAGTGGCGTAGAAACTACCTTGCCTTTTTGTAAGTTTGCTTTACAGCACGATGCTTTTAAAAGCGGAAATTTTGATACGCACTTTGTCGGTACGCACTTTACTCCAGAAAAATTATTAAACTCTTTTCCAGCGTTAGAAGAAGTAGCTGCTTTGTTTGCTGCAAAAGTATTTGAAGAAAATGAGCAGAAACTTACTGTTGGTGCTAATAAAAATGTTGTTTCTAAATGGAAGTTGAGAAGGAATTAAAAGCCCCCTAATCCCCTACTTCGACTACGCTCAGCATAAACTCCGAGAGACTTTTCCAACCGCTCAAAGCCAAATCAAAACTGTCATTCTGAACGATATTTTACATCCGCCTTAGGCGGATAGAAAAATGAAGTGATGAAACGTAAGTTCAGCGTAGCTAATCTTTATAATTACAAGTTTTATTATACAGATTGCTTCACTACGTTCGCAATGACGGTAATTGCTAGTAACAACGAAGTTCCCTCAATAATAAAGGAATAAAAAAGTTCGGGTTGTTGTTTCTTAGAAAGAAGCAATAGAAGCATTACTACCAATATAGCAATGATTTCGGCTATCCATAACTTTATATTTATTGTATGGAGTATCAAAAACTCATAACTCGAAATTGCAACAAAACCCAACAACAGCAACACTCCTAATACAAGTGTAATTCTTACGCCAACAACTAAAGGAAATGTTTTTATACCTTTTTCCACATCATATTTCATATCTCTAATATCAAAAGGAATGGTAATGGCAACAACAAATAAAAATTGTTTAGTAAGAAACAATATGTGCTGTAAATTTATTTGACTTACATCTTTACTTATTAAAGGTAACAACCCTGTTACCAGCGTCCAAACAAATGCTATTACAAATATTTTAAGAAAAGGAATGTCTCTAAATGCCAACCACTTCTGGTGGTAAGGAATAATTCTTACTACATAAACCACAGAAAAAACACCCATAATTGCCAACACTATAATGGTTTTAATGTTTAGATAAGACAAAGAAACAACAAGGATGATGGCAGCTAAAACAATAGTAAAAATAATAGGATGTTTGTTGTTGTAAACCCACTTCATTCTAAAGCCAATATTGGCTTCATCAATCTCTTTTTGGTTCATTCTTACCAAACGCTGAAAATTATAAATAATATAAGTAGCAGAAAAAACCAATATCAATAATGCATTGGATGGCGTTAAATTGAAATACAAGAATGTTCTGTAAGTAAGTGCTGCAACACAAAGTGAAACAAAAAAATTACTGAATACTATTAAGCGTATAAATGGCATTTTTTATCAGTCGTCAGTTATCAGTCTACAGTTGTCAGTTGGCGATTGCTAGCTATTTTATATTTACTCGACCTACTCTAAATTAGTTTGTCCAAAGAATAAAGAGGCTGAACTATAAAGTTCGAGTTCGAGGCTTTCGAAGTTTTGAAAATGTAGGAGCCCCGATAACTATCGGGATGACTAATTTTTAAAACGAGAATAACGAAAAAATCGGACTTTATAGACAGACTCTAATTGGCAATTAAACTAGCAGTAAAACCAACTCCCAATCCTATTAAAGTTGAGATTAAAGCACTTTGAGTTCTTTTTGCCCTAGCAACACGTTCGTGTCCACGCAAGTACTCATCTTCTTTGATGTATTGTAAATCTTTAATTTTTCTTTGTTTTACTCTTGTAGGAAAAATAAGTGTTCCTAATGTATAAACTAAAGGAGTTGATATATAAATAAAACTTTGATCATAATGCATAAAATAACCAGCACCACTGCCAACAGCAAAACCCAACACGTTAGAAAATTTTGAAGAATAGGTTAAATGTGCGTCTCGCTCTCCATAAACAAATAATTTCATGTCTTTTTGACTTAAAAAATTACCTTCTAATGAATCATATTTATAAATTGTAGTATCTATTCCATTCCACTTCATTGAAAACAATCGGTAATTTTCAATATCTATTTCTTTATTTTTTAATGTTTTAAAAGTTAGTTGATACTTATTAAATTCCAACACGTTGCCTTCTAGCTGTTTTCCATTTAAAAACAAAAGCGTGTCTGATGACTGTGCAACAAGTAAATGCACGAATAAAACAGACAATAATATGGTTAGAATAGTTCTCAAAAAATTAAATTAATAAAAAAGCAAAAATACAAAATAATAGCTGCTAAAATAGAGCCTTGAAATAAACTTATTAAACCAAAAAGTTAATTACTTAAATTTATTAAAAATCACAATTACACTTTAAAGAGTATCCAATTTTGGTTAAGGGCAATATTTTTTTTAGTTTTTTATGTTCACTTCTTGTCAAAGGAACATACCGTAAATCAATTTCTTTAAGTGTTTCTTTAAGCAAAACAATGCTACTAGGAAATGACACAATAGCAGTTCCCCAGAGGTGAAGTTCAGTTAATGTTTTTAATGCACCTATTTCAGTTGGGAGAGTTACAATGTCATTGTGATTCAACATAAGAACTGTTAAGGAATCAAATTTTCCGATTTCTTTAGGCACTTCTGTTAATAAATTATCAGAAAAATCTAAATATTGAAGTTGTGGTAAATTAGCAAGCTCAAGAGGAATTTCTTTCAATTGGTTGCTACTAACATCGAGGTAACGAAGGTTTTTAAATTTGTAGACTTCTTGGGGGAGTTCTGTTAAGTTGCTTTTTTTTAAGGTCAACCTAATAACCTCATCGGAAGGTAATTTCATAGCTTGTTCTAATGTGTAAATGGGTAGCTTTTTCATAGCTTTTTTATCTAGCGATTGAGCATTGATATTCGTTAAAAACACAAATGAAATTAGCGTAGCAAAAAAATTAGGCAAGTATTTGTATGGAATTGACCTTGTCAAGAGTTAGTTGGTTTTTAAGTTGATTTAATTCTTCAAAATGATGCTCATTACGAATACGTTCAACAAAGTAAATTGTTATATGCTCACCATAAATAAATTCGTCAAAATCAAAAATATTCACTTCAATGGTTTGATTTTTTCCGTTGAGTGTTGGGCGATTCCCAATATTTAACATTCCATTATAGGTTATTCCTTTTACTTCCACTTTAACAGCATACACACCGTTTTTTGGGATAAGTTTATATTTATTGTCAACAAAAATATTTGCAGTAGGAAACCCAATTTTACGACCAATTTTTTCTCCCTCCACTACTTTTCCACTTAAAAAGTAATTGTACCCTAAAAATTGATTTGCGGCATTAATCTCTCCAGAAAGTAACGATGTTCTGATTTTAGTGGAACTAATATTAATTTGTTGAACATCTTGAGCAGGAATTTCCTCCACTTCAAAATCATACGTTTCACCAAAATCTTTTAAATCCTCAAAATCGCCTGCTCTATTTTTTCCGAAACGATGGTCATAACCTATAATTATTTTTTTTGCATTGATTTTATTTACAAGTATATCTCTAACAAAATCAAGTGCTGATAATCTTGAAAATTTTTTGGAAAAAGGATGTATGATTAGGTGGTCTATTCCAGCTTTTTTGAGCAACAATGTTCTTTCTTCAATGGTATTTAAAAGTTTTAAATCATTGTCATCAGGAAAAACAATCATTCGAGGATGAGGAAAAAAAGTAAGTACTACGGTTTCTCCCCCAATTTGATGAGCTGCTTTTTTAAGTTGTTCAACTATTACTTTATGTCCACAATGAACTCCATCAAAAGTTCCTATTGTTATCACAGCATTATTAACAGCTGTAAACTCCTGAATATTAGAATAAATCTTCACCTAACTAATTAACCAAATATGAATAAAATTTATTGCATGCAAATATCACTAAATTAAATCAAAAAAAAGCTATAAATACATTGACAAAAATGATATTTTATATTAGTTTTGCAGCCACTAAAAAAAGACTTGATTTTAAAACAAAATAAATCTCACAAATTATGTCAAAAAACATAGGTAAAATTTCACAAATTGTAGGTCCAGTAATCGATGTTAGCTTTGCTGATGCAGACAAACTTCCTAGCATTTTAGATTCATTAATAATCACAAAAAGCAATGGACAAAAGGTAATTTTAGAATGTCAACAACACATTGGAGAAGATGCTGTTAGAGCAATTTCTATGGATGCAACTGATGGATTAAGCAGAGGAATGGAAGTAGTTGCTACTGGCTCTCCTATTTTAATGCCTAAAGGCGAACAAATTAGAGGACGACTTTTTAATGTTGTTGGTGATGCTATTGATGGTATTGGCGTTGTTCCTAAACAAGATGGAAATTCTATCCATAGAAAACCACCAAAATTTGAAGATTTATCTACATCCACAGAGATTTTATTGACTGGAATTAAAGTAATTGATTTAATTGAACCTTATTCTAAAGGAGGTAAAATTGGTTTGTTTGGTGGTGCTGGAGTTGGTAAAACTGTATTGATTATGGAATTAATCAACAACATTGCCAAAGGACACTCAGGTTTGTCTGTTTTTGCTGGTGTTGGAGAAAGAACAAGAGAAGGAAACGATTTGTTGAGAGAGATGATAGAATCTGGTGTTATTAAATATGGTGAAGAATTTAAAAAATCCATGGAAGAAGGCGGATGGGATTTATCTAAAGTAGATAAAGAAGGTCTTTCTGAATCTATGGCAACATTAGTTTTCGGGCAAATGAACGAACCTCCTGGAGCGAGAGCAAGAGTTGCTCTTTCAGGATTAACATTAGCTGAATATTTTAGAGATGGTGAAGGTGATGGAAAAGGAAAAGATATTTTATTCTTTATTGATAACATCTTTAGATTTACACAAGCAGGTTCTGAAGTTTCCGCTTTGTTAGGTCGTATGCCTTCAGCAGTAGGTTACCAACCAACATTAGCATCTGAAATGGGTGCGATGCAAGAACGAATTACTTCTACAAAATCAGGTTCTATTACTTCTGTTCAGGCGGTGTATGTTCCTGCGGATGATTTAACTGACCCTGCTCCTGCAACTACTTTCTCTCACTTAGATGCAACTACTGTACTTTCTAGAAAAATTGCTGAGTTAGGTATTTATCCTGCGGTAGATCCATTGGATTCTACTTCAAGAATTCTTACGCAAGATATTGTAGGAAAAGCTCATTACGATTGTGCTCAACGTGTAAAAGAAACTTTACAACGCTACAAAGAATTGCAAGATATTATTGCCATTTTAGGCATGGATGAACTTTCTGAAGAAGACAAATTAGTAGTACACAGAGCAAGAAGGGTTCAACGATTTTTATCTCAACCTTTTCATGTAGCTGAGCAATTTACAGGTTTAAAAGGCGTGTTAGTTTCTTTAGAAGATACCATTAAAGGGTTTAACATGATTTTGGCTGGAGAAGTAGATGAATATCCAGAAGCAGCGTTCAACCTTGTTGGCTCTATTGAAGAAGCCATTGAAAAAGGTAAAAAAATGATGGCAGACGTTTAAAAATAGTAGTTGGTAGTTAGGTGTTAGTAGTTAGGTGTTAATGTTATTCTGAACGAAATGCCGAAAGCTTTCGGGATGAAGTGATGACCACGAAGTAGCATTAATAATCTTTCTTCCAACGATTAACTTCTGACTTTACAAACTTTATGAACTTTCAACATAAAAATGGAAATAGAAATAATTACACCAGAAAAAAGTCTTTATAAAGGCGAAATAATTTCAGCTATATTCCCAGGAACAGATGGTTCTTTTGGTATATTAAATCAGCATGCCCCTATTATTTCAACCTTAAAAAAAGGAGATATAAATATCATAGATAAAAACAACACACCAACCACTTTTTCGGTTGAAGGTGGAGTTGTTGAG
>PCUH01000186.1 GCA_002770955.1 Flavobacteriales bacterium CG18_big_fil_WC_8_21_14_2_50_32_9
GTTGCTTTGTAGGAATATCTTTCGGGATTAGAAGATGCTCCAAGTATTATCGTTTTTTTCATGTGTTTTTTTTACTAAATTAGGAATAGAATCTAGATAAGTAACTTTCCTAATGGAATTTTTAAAAATTTTTGAAATCTACATTGGTATTACTTATATCGTAGAAAATTTGTGAACCGAGCTTGCGAGTTCAACGAAGTTAATTTTCTGGGTTAAAATGGTATAACTCCTTTTCCCTACCACAGGAGGACACAGAGATGCTTAACTCCTAAGTACTCAGGGCACTCCTAATACTCCTAAGTACTCTATTCCACCAACTCAAAATCCAATTGTTTCTTAATAAGATCGGCACGTTTCACTTTTATCATCACTTCATCGCCCATTTTGTATTCTTGCCCTGTTTTGCGTCCTCTTGCACAATAATTTTCTTTGTCGAAGGTATAAAAATCTCCATCAATATCTTGCAACCGAACCATGCCTTCGCACATATTTTCAATAATTTCTACATAAATACCCCATTCGCTCACACCAGAAATTATACCTGCGAAAATTTGACCTATTTTATCTTCTAAAAATTCTACTTGTTTGTATTTAATAGATTTTCGTTCTGCTTCACTAGCAAGTTGCTCCATGTCGGATGAATGTTTGCATTGTGCTTCCAATTCGGTTTGACTTACAGAACTTCCCCCATCCAAATAATGTTGCAATAACCGGTGTACCATCACATCAGGATACCTACGAATAGGAGAGGTAAAATGCGAATAGTGTGAAAAACTCAATCCATAATGCCCAATGTTTTTGGTAGAATAAATGGCTTTTGCCATGGTTCTTATGGTTAATTGTTCTATCATATTTTCTTCGGCTTTCCCTTTCACTTCCTCTAATAAATTATTGATGGAAGAAGCGACTTCTTTGCCTCCAGTTGCTAGGCTATAGCCAAACTTTTTCACAAAAGAAGAAAGTGTTAACAGTTTTTCTTGGTTAGGTTCATCATGAATTCGATAGACAAATGTTTTTGGGGTTTCTTTTTTGTTTTCAGGTTTTCCTACAAACTCAGCCACCTTTTTGTTGGCAAGCAACATAAATTCTTCTATTAATTTATTGGCATCTTTACTTTCTTTAAAGAAAACACCTAAAGGCTTACCGTTTTCATCAATATTAAATTTCACTTCGAGCCTATCAAAAGAAATCGCTCCTTGTTTAAAGCGTTCTTTGCGGAGTTTTTTTGCCAATCCATCAAGTATTAATAATTCATTAGCAAAATCACCTTGTTTGCTTTCTATACGTTCTTGGGCTTCTTCGTAAGAAAATCTTCTATCCGAAAAAATTACGGTTCGTCCAAACCATTCATTCAATACTTTTGCCTCTTCATTGAGTTCAAAAACAGCAGAAAAACACAATTTTGTTTCTTGAGGTCGGAGTGAACAAACACCATTGGAAAGCATTTCGGGAAGCATGGGAACTACCCTGTCAACCAAATAAATAGAGGTGGCTCGTTGATAGGCTTCTTTGTCTAAAATACTGTCTTTTTGAATGTAATGCGAAACATCGGCAATGTGTATTCCGATTTCCCAATTTCCATTTTCTAATTTTTTTATTGAGAGTGCATCGTCAAAGTCTTTTGCATCGGCTGGGTCAATGGTAAATGTGGTAATGGCTCTAAAATCTCTACGTTTTTTAATTTCTTGAGCAGAAATTTCAATGGGTAAGTTTTTGGCTTCGCTTTCAACTTTTGGAGGAAAAACATAAGGCAAACCATATTCTGCTAAAATAGCATGCATTTCGGTGTTGTTTTCGCCAGGTCTTCCCAACACATCAACCACAACACCGTAAGGATTTTTTTTATTATCGGGCCATTCAGTAATTCGAGCAACTGCTTTGTCGCCATCTTTTGCTCCTTTTAGGTTTTCATTGGCAATAAAAATATCTACAGGCATTCGCAAATCATCCACAGCTAAAAAAGCAAAATTTTGAGATTTTTGTATGATACCCACAAAATTAGTTTTGGCTCTTTTTAGCACCTCAACAATTTCTCCTTCAATTTTATTGCTGCCTTTGTTTGAAATAACATTCACTTTTACAATATCACCATGCAACGCATTTTTAGTGTTTTTAGGATGAATATAAATATCAGTATCCGCATCTTCAACTATAACATAAGCTGCACCACGCTGAGTCATATCAACTTTTCCTTCAATAAAATTTGAGGATGATTTTCGTTTGTAAGAACCTCTTTGATGCTCAAAAAGTTTTCCTTGATCGGCAAGTTCTTCTAAAATAATTCCAACCAATTTTCGGTTAGAAAAATCTTTCAGTCCGAGTGCATTGCTGATTTTTTTATAATTAAACGATTGTGTAGGATTTTTATCAAAAATAGTGATGATTTGTTGAAGTAAATCATTTTTAAAACCTCCAGCAGTTTTGCTTTTTTTTTGTTTTTTTGACATTGTTGGTGTGTAAGTGTAAAGATGCTATTTTCAGCAAAGTTACGGTTTATGTTGGAAATTATATAACTAACTTCAGGAATGAAATAATTGGGTTATTAATTAACTATAAAAATAAAATAGAGTATGTTTTTTATTTAATTTCGTTTTTATGAAATTAAAATGGATGACTATTATTTTGATTGGAATTTATGGGTGTACAGACAATGAGAAAAGCTCTGAAATCAATCAAAAAACAATAAATATAGTTGAAGGAGATTGGTTAATGACCTTTCAACTTACTGCTGAGGAAACCCTACCTGTTAGGTTTTTAGTAACTAAAAAAGATAGTTTATATACTATTGAATTTGCTAATGCGTCTGAAAAAATTAAAATAGAAAACATAGCTATTGAAAATAATCGTTTAAAATTTGATGATCCTGTTTTTAATTCGTGGTATGAATTTGAAATAATTAGCTCCTCAAAAATGAAAGGATTTTGGTTTAAAGACAACCAAGAATATAAAATCAGTTTTGAAGCAGAACACGGAGAACAAAATCGATTTAAAAAGCCTAAAAAAATAGTTGCCAATGAGCAAATTGATGTTACAGGGAAATGGAAAGTAGAATTTAGCCCAAAAAATCAAGAAAATTATTATCCTGCCATTGGACTTTTTGAGCAACAAGGAGAATATTTATCAGGGACTTTTTTAACCGAAACAGGAGATTATCGTTTTTTGGAAGGTAATGCTTATGGAAATGAATTTTTTCTTTCTTGTTTTGATGGTTCTCATGCATTTTTGTTTAAAGCTATTTTAAAAAATGATTCTTTGATTGGTTCTTTTTGGTCTGGTTCTCATTGGGAAGAACCATGGGTGGCTATTCGTGATGATAAATTTGAGTTGACCAATCCTGATTCGCTCACGTTTTTAAATGACGGATATAGTAAAATTGACTTTGCTTTTAAAAATACAGATGATGAGTTGGTATCTCTCAACGATGAAAAATTTAAAGGAAAAGTAGTTATTGTTAATATTATGGGCCCTTGGTGTCCAAATTGCAAAGACGAAACAGCATTTTTATCTGATTTGTATTCCAAAAAAAAGAAAGATGGGCTAGAAATTATTGCTTTATCTTTTGATAGAACCGATGATGTTGATATAGCTAAAAAGAATATTGAAAAGCTCAAAAATCATTTTAACATCGAATATGAATTTTTATTGGCTGGAAAAGCAAGCAAAATTGAAGCAGGAAAAGCATTGCCTATGCTCAATCATATTATGTCCTATCCAACTACTATTTTTATAGATAAAAAAGGAAATGTTCGTAAAATAAGAACAGGATTTTATGGACCAGGAACAGGAAATTATTATAAACGCTATGCAGAAAGCATAACTAATTTTGTAGATAAACTATTAAAGGAGTGATTTTTAACAAATAACTTCTGCTTCAAAAAGTGCTGCGAAGTGTTTTTTTAGTTTTTCTTTTACTTCTTCCATGTTTACTTCTCTGCCTAATTCTTTTTGTAAGGAAGTAACTTGTTTATCATCAATTCCACAAGGAATAATATTACCGAAATAAGACAAATCAGCATTAACATTAAAAGCAAAACCGTGCATGGTAACCCATCTGCTGCAACGAACGCCCATAGCACAAATTTTTCGTGCTTTTCTTGGGTCGTCAGCATCTAACCAAACACCTGTGTAGCCTTCATATCTTCCTGCTGCTATACCAAATTCGGCTAAAGTTCTGATAATTATTTCTTCCAAAAAACGCAGGTATTTGTGAATGTCTGTAAAAAAGTTGTCTAAATCTAAAATGGGGTAGCCAACAATTTGTCCCGGACCATGGTAGGTAATATCGCCACCACGATTAATTTTGTAATAAGTTGCACCTTTTTGTTTTAGCATGGCTTCCGAAAGCAACAGGTGAGCTTCTTTTCCACTTTTTCCAAGTGTATAAACGTGTGGATGTTCGCAAAAAAGTAAATGGTGCTGAGTGGGAATGTTGGTATCGTCTTTTCTATTTTGAATTTTAATATCTATGGTTTCCTTAAAAAGTTGTTCTTGAAAATCCCACGCTTCTTTGTAGTCGATTAATCCTAAATCTTTAACTTTTATTTGTTGCATAATTTTTAACTTACTGCTCTAAGGCAAAATCGATATACGTAAAAAATTCTTGAGGATGATAATTGGGTAAATTTTTTCCTCTTTCGTGTCCCAAACGAACAATTACCAATTGTTTTTGGGGAATGAAAATAATATATTGTCCTTTTATGCCACGAGCATAAAATACATTCATACTTTTGTAATAGGCTGCCCAAAGATGATAGCCATAAAAATCAACTATTTTTCCATTATCATCTTTTAATTGATAGGTAAGTGTTGTAGCATCATTAATATATTTTTCGGTAACAATGGTTTGTCCGTTCCATTTGCCTTTGTTTAGAAACAACTGACCAATTCGGGCAAAATCCTGAGCATTGGAATAAAAACAACAGTAGGCTTTTTCTCTTCCGTCTTTGTGGTCTAAGTTCCATAATGCATTGTTTTTAGCACCTATTGGCTTCCAAACCTTTTCACTCATATAATCTGAAATGGTTGTGCCTGTTGCTTTTTCCAAAATAAAAGATAGTATTAACGTATTTCCTCCTAAGTATCGCCAAGTTTTGCCAGGTGCTTCAGTAACCTCATAATTTTCATTTAATTTTTTTAGGTCTGTTCCATAATAGGCTTTTGCCATGTGTCCGAAGGGACTTTTATAACTTTCATCAAAATTTATTCCTGAACTCATGGTGAGTAAGTGTTTTATTTTTAGTTCAGGGTGGTCTTTGTATTCTGGCAAGTAATCGCCAACAGCATCATCAACACTGTTAATTTTTCCTTCATCAATGGCAATTCCAATAAGCAATGCAGTGAATGTTTTTGCAACGGAAAAAGAATTGGTTAAGGAGTTTTCATCATACTTGTCCCAATATTTTTCATAAACAATTTCATTTTGTTTTACTACTAAAAAAGCGGAGGGATTATAATGTTCAATGTGTTTTAATAATTCCTTATTTTCAGTTTTATTATAGTTGCTACTGATTTTCCATGGTTGGTATTCTCCTGCGGCAACAGTTCTATTTTCGAAAATTGCATATTCATCAATGCTTGGACCAGTTTTTCCAACCAAATAAGTTGTGGAAACTGCCTTAAACAGATGTTGATTTCCTGTTACAACTGCAAGTAAAGAAGCTGTTGCCAAAATAATAACTACACCTAATAGGACTCGTTTTAATAATTTCATCTTAATGCTTTTTGTTCTCCAAAATTAAGATTTATAGTGCTTATTTTTTAAATAATACTAAAAGAAATAGTATTAACGCTAAATTGTTAATTGTTTCATTTATACTACGTTTATTTGAGTGTTAATGTAGTTAATTTTGTTGTTTTCAACTTGTATTTGTAAAAAAGTTATGACCAAAAAAATTTTAATAGGTATTTTTATTTTACTGATGGGAGCGGTAGGAATAGTTGGGTATAATTTTTATAAAAACATTAAAAAACCCATAAATACAAATATGCTCATAGCTGTTCCGCAAAATGCAGCAATCCTATTACGAGAACAAAATATAAATGCATTAGTTAAGAAAATAACATCTACAAATCTTATTTGGGAAGAGTTAGTAAGCAATACAACATCATTTTCAACACTTAGCAATCAACTAAGAGCATTAGACTCAATCGTTCAAACCCCTCAATTAGCTCCATTTTTAGCCGACAAATCATTGTTGACATCTGTTCATTTATCTGGTGCAAATAGCTATGATTTCGTGTTTTATTTTACTACTTTGCTTGGCACATCAGAAAAAGAAGTACTGAATGGTTTAAAAAACCAGTTAAAAATTAATCCTACAACGAGAACTTATGATGGTCAAACTATTTATACTGTTGGATTGGCTAATCAAAAACTTTCGTTTACCTATAAAAAAAACATTTTTGCTTTTAGTTTTAGCACCATTTTAATAGAAGATGTGATAAGGCAAATGAAAGCAGATAATTCATTATTAGATAATACTGAATTTGCTCAAATTCTTTCAACCACAGGAGAAATACCTGATGGAAATATTTTTATCAATCATCAAAAACTTCCTATTTTATTGGCTCAGCTTGTTACTAATTCTATGAAAGAGGATGTTTTAGGGTTAAAATCTTATGCTTCGTGGAGTGCATTAGATATTACACTGAAATCAAACTCTATTATGCTTAATGGGTTTACGTTAGCTCCTGAACAAGCAGCATATTTTGCATCACTTTTTAAAAATCAATCCAAAAGTTTAGGCAATCAAAAAATAAAAATAACGGAAGTGACTCCGAGAAATACTGCCTTTTTATATTATTATAGTTTTAGCAATTCTAAACAATTTTTTAGCGATAGAAAAGCATGGTTGAAACAACAAAATAAGTTTTTTGAGTATGCTCAATTTGTAGAAAAGTTAGCCACAGATTATGGATTAGACATTGAGGAGGAGTTTTTATCTACCATAGGAAATGAGCTAGCTTTTATTATTACTGAACCTGTTTCGGAAGATGTAATTAATTACCAATACGTTATATTTCAAACTAAAGACAGCGAACAAACAAAAATTAATTTGCGAGCAATTGAAGAAAAGATAAATTCAGGTGTTGTTGAAAACGTGTTGTTTAATGAATTTTCCATTTCTCAACTTCACCTAAACAATTTATTTCCAAAATTATTCGGAAAACCTTTTGTAAATAGCAAAAATCCTTATTATACCCTTATTGACGATTATGTGGTGTTTGGAGCAAGTGAATCTGCAATAAAAACTTTTATTACTGATTATGTTGCAGGAAGAACACTGAAAAATGATGAAAATTTTCAGTCATTTAGCGACCAATTATCTGCTAATGCTTCCATTTTTATTTATAACAATATAGCTCGTTCTGTTAATTTATATAAAATTTATGCCGATGAAAAATTTATAGCTGATATTGATGAAAAAACTACTTTTTTAAGGAAGTTTGAAGCTGTTGCTTTTCAAGTAAATCCATCCAAAAACGGTTTGTTTTACAACAACATTTATTTTAAATACAATCCCGTTTATAAACAAGATACCCGAACGCTTTGGGAAACAATTTTAGATACACTTATTGCATCTCCACCTCAATTAGTAATGAATCATATTACCAACACCAAAGAGGTTTTTGTTCAGGACATCGCCCACAAAATTTATTTAATTAGTACGAATGGGAAAATTTTATGGTCAAAGCAATTGCAAGAGCCATTAGTAGGTCAAGTGCAGCAAATAGATATATTTAAAAACGGGAAACTACAGCTACTTTTTAACACAAAAAACAACATTTATTTATTGGACAGGAATGGAAAAAATGTTGGTAATTTCCCAACTCTGTTAAAAGCAGAAGCAACTACAAGCGTAGCTCCATTGGATTATGATAAAAATAGAAATTATAGGCTTTTAATAGGATGTAACAACAATCAACTCTATAATTACACACTGGAAGGAAACTTGGTTGATGGATGGGAATATACTCCATCCAAAAGCGCTCCCAGCGGATTAATCAAACATTTTATCATGGGAAACAAAGATTACATTGTTGTTACAACCGAAAATGGTAAGGTAAAAGTGGTTCAGCGCAATGGGAAAGACAGGTTGGAATTGAAAAACAGTATTACTAATACTATTAATAATCAGTATTTGGTGGTAGGAAACGACTTAGCTAATACTTTTTTAACCTCTATGGATACTTCGGGAAATGTGATTAAGTTGTTTTTTAACGATAAATTGGAGCAAATTAAACCAATAGACAATCAAATTTCTGATTTTTATTTCTTTAGTCCGATAAGTATTACTCCAACAGTAAATGGAGCAACTTATTTTTATTGTTATGAAAATACGTTAGTTGCTAATGATGCCAGCCAAAATAAGTTGTTTAGTTTAGAATTTAGTAGTAAAATAACACATAAACCACAAATTTTCACAATGCCTGATAAAACGAAAAGAATAGGTGTTGTAACAAATTCAGGAATTTATTTACTTAATGATGCAGGGGTGATAGAACAAGATTTTCCATTAGCTGGTTCAACACCGTTTATGATAGAAGACATCAATAACGACAATGTTCTCAACTTAGTAGTAGGAGAAAAGAATTTGGTGTATATGTATAATTTGAAGTGAAGTTTTTAAACTTCCCAATTTTTGCTTGTGCGGTAAACAGTGCCTTTAAAAGCCCCCACCAACACCCCATTTTGGTTGGTTACAGGAATAGTATAAATGCCTATTTTGTTAGATAAATTTACTTCTGTAGCTTCTGCAAATAAAGTATCGCCAACATTTACCGGATTAGGATAAGAAATAGAACATTCCAAAGCAACACTCAATCTGCCATGAGCATTAGAAGCGAAAGCCAACGCACTATCGGCTAGTGAAAAAGTTACGCCACCATGTATAATACCAAATCCATTACACATTTCTGGTCTTACCGACATTTTTAGTTGGCAATACCCTTCTTTTGATTCAATTACTTCGATGCCCAACCATTGGCTAAAAGCATCTGTTTTCATCATTTTGGTTACTATTTTATGTGTTTTTTTCATGGTTGCTAGTTATTGAATAGGGTTTGTCCAGAATGTCCGTTTTATTCGTAAGCACTAAGCTGAAGCGAAAGCATTTTAGCAGAGGATTAGTGCTATGATTCTTAAAATTCATAAATCAAAAATACTAATTTTTTAACGTATTGTGTTTGCTCGGACTAAGTAACCGCCCTCTTTGCCCTCGCAATCCAACTCAGGTGGACTTACGGGGGATTAAATATTACCGATTGTGATTTTAAATGTCGCATATACCGATGCTG
Source organism: Flavobacteriales bacterium CG18_big_fil_WC_8_21_14_2_50_32_9 (assembly GCA_002770955.1). Lineage (GTDB taxonomy): Bacteria > Bacteroidota > Bacteroidia > Flavobacteriales_E > Vicingaceae > BRH-c54. The sequence goes on from PCUH01000186.1 coordinate 9,298, forward strand.
TTTTGATTTATAAATAAAGTATCGGTATAACTGGTTCTAAGTAGCTTTGTTATTGCAAAACCACTAAGAATCAGTATAAATGCTCCTTAAAATCTACATCGGCATTATACTTTAAGGAAATACCTTTGCGGCATTAAGAAGTTAAAATGGTATAATTTGTGCAAAATATTCGTTTTAAAAAGAATATTTTGTATTTTTGACAAAAAAATAGTTTATGGAAGAATATA
>PCUH01000178.1 GCA_002770955.1 Flavobacteriales bacterium CG18_big_fil_WC_8_21_14_2_50_32_9
CTCATGATTTGCTCGATTCTACTTCTATCTCAAATAACTTTGTACATGTTCTTTTTGAAGATTCAGACAGTAATTTATGGATAGGAACTGAAAACGGTTTAAATTTATTTAACAGAGCAAAACAAAATTTTAGACACTTTTTAAAAGGAACAACTTCCAAAAACACTAAGAAACTTAATGTTTGGAGTATTACTGAAGATGAAAATAAGAATGTTTGGGTTGGAACAGATAGTAAACTATTTAAACTAACAAAAAATACAACTACCCCTTCAAATTATTCGATATCAAAAATCAACCTTCCTTTAAGCACAAAAATTAATGACTTATTAATTAGAAAACTTCTTTTTATCAATGCGGATGAATTATTAATTGCAACAGAAAGCAATGGGTTATTTCTATATAATCCAACCACAAAAGTGTTAGAACAATTCACAACTGAAAATTCAAAACTAAAGAGTAATATTATTTGGGACATACATAAAGACTCACAAGGATTTATTGGTATAGCTACAAACAATGGCATAAACATATTAAACACCCAAACAAAAACAATTGTTTCAGTAAAAGAATTAGACAATGTTATTGGAAATAAAATCATCAAAGCACTATATGAAGATAAATCAGGTATTATTTGGGCTGGAACAGAAAATGATGGATTGTATAAATTAAAATCACTTTCAAATGCAGATCATTATTTATACAGTGCTACCATATCCACAAGCCTGAGTAGTAATAAAATTAATATAATTTTAGAAGATCGTTCTGGAATTATTTGGATAGGAACACAAGCTGGAATCAATAAATTTGACAAACAAAAACAATTTTTTAAACATTATCAGCATTGGCCAGATTTACCAAATACTATTAACAGTAATATGGTCTGGTCAATTTTTCAAGACAAAAGCGAAAATTTATATATAGGAACAAATCAAGGTATTACTATTTTTGAGAATAGCAACAATATTGTTTCTTACCTTAAACCTGATTTTACTAAAGAGAATAATCTAAAAAATGAAGGTGTTTATAGTATTTATCAAGATTCCAAAGGAAGAATCTATACAGGTACTGATGGAGGTGTTTTTGAATTAAAAAATAAAGTTTTTCTTCCATTATCCTGTAATGAAAAAAACACATCTAGAACCTACACCATCATTGAAGATAGCAAGAATAGATTATGGGCAGGGACAAAAGATGGTATTTTGATTTTTTCTGAAGACAGAAAAAATTGTGAATCAATTACTACTAAAAAAAATGTAGGAACAAACCTTCCTTCTAATGTTATTAGAGTAATCCATGAATCCAAAAATGGAGTTATTTGGCTTGGAACAGACGGAGGAGGTTTATGTAAAGTATCTGAAAATGAAAATGGTTTTTCTTTAAAAATCTATCAACGAGATGAAAGATCTCTTAATAGTTTAAATAACAACTCTGTTTTAACCATCTATGAAGATAAAGCAGGCATCTTTTGGATAGGAACATTTGGAGGGGGGTTAAATAAATTTAATCCAAAAACAGAGCAATTTGACTATTTCACCGAAAAAGAAGGCTTATCAAATAATGTTATTTATGGAATTTTATCTGATAACAAAGACAATCTGTGGATGAGCACAAACAAAGGTGTTTCTTGCTTCGACACCAAAAAGAACTTTTTTAGAAATTTTGAAGATAGCGATGGATTACAAAGTAATGAGTTTAATACTGGAGCATTTTTTAAAAACAAATATGGAGAGCTGTTTTTTGGTGGAATAAATGGGTTTAATTCCTTTTTTCCAGAAGATGTAAAACGAAATACTTCCTTACCGATTCCTTATATAACAAACTTCTATCTATTCAACAAACCTGTTCAAATTGGATCAAATTCTATACTTACTAAACACATTTCAGAATTAGACGAACTTATTTTAAAACACAAACAGAATGTTATTTCTTTTGAATTTGCATCCTTGCATTATTCTTTTCCTTTAAAAAACAAACATGCTTATATGCTCGAAAATTTTGATGAAGATTGGGTGTATGTAAACAACAATAGAAGAGCTAACTATACCAACCTCAACCCTGGTGAATACTTATTTAAAGTAAAGGTTGCAAACAGTGATGGCGTTTGGAGTAAAGAAGTTTCCCAACTTAGAGTTATTGTTGAGCCTCCCTTATGGGCAACTTGGTGGTTTAGAACTATTACAATTTTATTGATTTTGCTTTTAGTATATGCTTACATAATTTCAAGAGTTAATCGTGTGAAAACACAAAAACTATTGTTAGAACTTCAAGTAAGAGAAAGGACACACGAAGTGATAAAACAAAAAGAAGAGATAGAAATACAAAAAGAACTGTTAGAACTCGAGAAGGAAAAAGCCGATCAACTATTATATAATATTTTACCCGAAGAAATTGCTATAGAACTTAAAAATAAAGGGAAAGCAACAGCCCGTCAATATCGGCTTGCATCAATTATGTTTACCGATTTTAAAAGTTTTACTAAGATAGCCGAGAAGATTACCCCCCAAGAACTTGTTGCAGAATTAGATTACTATTTTGTAAACTTTGATGCCATTATTGAAAAATATCATATTGAGAAAATTAAAACTATTGGTGATGCATATATGTGTGCAGGAGGTATTCCTCTAAGAAACAAAAGTAACCCAATTGATATCGTTTTAGCAGGATTAGAAATACAACGCTTTGTTGATAATCAAAACCCTGAACGAGAGGCAATAGGCAAACAGCCTTGGGGGTTGCGTATTGGTATTCACACAGGAGAAATTACAGCTGGAGTTATTGGTAGCAAGCGATTCGCTTATGATATTTGGGGCGACAGTGTCAACATCGGTAGTAGAATGGAAGAAGCTGGAGAGGTTGGTAAGGTTAATATTTCTGGAGCTACTTACGAACACATTAAAGAGTTTTTTGTTTCTGAGTATAGAGGAAAAATAAAAGCTAAAAACAAAGGGCTGATTGATATGTATTTTGTTACAAAAATACGTGAAGAACTATCAATCAATGGAGAAGGAATTGTTCCTAACGAATTATTTAAAAAATATGTTGACCTACATATTTATAGTGGTATTAATTACAGAAAAGCCGAAAAATATATTTTAAAACGCTTAGAAAAAGAATTACCAAATAACTTACATTATCACGATATAAATCACACACGAGATGTTTGTGCCGCTGTTGAACGACTTGCTTTAATGGAAGGAATTGAAGGTGATGATATCTTTTTACTTAAAACAGCAGCATTATATCACGATTCTGGATTCATCAAACAATATGCTAAAAATGAAGATATTGGAGCTGCATTAGCCCAAGAAGTACTTCCTCAATTTGGCTATTCTCAAAAACAGATTGATAGAATTGGTCAATTAATTTCTGTAACTAAAATCCCTCACCAACCCGAAAACCATTTAGAAGAAATCATTTGTGATGCAGATTTAGATTACCTTGGTGGTGATAGTTTTTATCAAATTGCTGACAAACTAAAGTTAGAATTAATGGAAAGAAGTATAGTAAATTCTGATAAAGAATGGGATGAATTACAAATCAAATTTTTAGAATCCCATCATTATTTTACAAAAACAGCTATCCAATTACGTCAAAAAAATAAAGAACAACGAATTGCCGAAATAAAAAAAAGATTGACTAACTATTAAGGTGGTTTCTATAAATTGATTTGTATCAAGATTTTTATAGTTTTTTAGATTTTTTATACATTAACTAAACTTAAAAGCATATTTATCTCTACATTTGTTAAGTATTTCAACCTATATATGTTAGATAACCTTAAACTTGAAAAAATTCTTTTTTTAGATATTGAAACTGTATCTCAACAGCCAAAATTTGAATTGCTTGATGAAAAACTAAAAACGCACTGGGAAAAGAAAGCCACATCTTTAGCTACAAATAATGAAACTCCAGAAGAAATATACAACCGAGCAGGTATTTATGCTGAATTTGGTAAAATTGTTTGTATTTCAGTTGGAGTAATTACACACGAAAATTCAGAAACAAAATTACGCTTAAAGTCATTTTATAATGATGATGAAAAAGTGCTTTTAGAGGCTTTTTTTAAGATGCTCAACAAACATTTCAACAAGCCCTATCATTTGCTTTGTGCACACAATGGAAAAGAATTTGACTTTCCTTACATTGCCCGAAGAGGGTTAGTAAATGGATTAAAATTGCCATCTATTTTAGATTTAGTAGGAAAAAAACCATGGGAAACACCTCATTTAGATACACTTCAGTTATGGAAATTTGGCGATTATAAACATTATACATCATTGGGGTTGCTTACCGCTATTTTTGATATTCCAACACCTAAAGATGACATAGATGGAAGTATGGTAAATCAAGTATATTGGGAAGACAAAGATTTAAAACGTATTGCTGTTTATTGTCAAAAAGATGTAGTTGCTCTAACACAATTGTTTTTGCGGTATAGAAATGAAAACCTCATAAAAGATGAAAATATAATTATAACTGATAATTAAGATGAAGAAAATTATTCCAGTCGCATTGCTTTTATTGATTTTTGGATGTACATCCAAAAAGAAAAGCCCACTTTTTAATGAAATCATTAAATCAGAAAAAGGACATTTTAGAGGCGTTGAGTTAGGAACTAAAATTGATGCCGTTAGGTTGTTAGAAAGCCCTGATTTTTTATTGGATGATATGCCTCAATACCTGCATTATGATTATGAAATTAGCATGGGAAATAGCTATACGGTTACCTATGATTTTACTGAAGAAGTTTTATATGAAATAGAAGTAGCAGCCTACTTTGATGTAGTGGATGATGCTAAAAAATTGATGCAAGAATATGTGGATTATTTCAATGACAAACTTGGAAATAATAAAAAGGAAGAAGATGGTTTCATAACATGGGAAACAACATCAAATGTGAATAAACATAAGGTGGAAGTTGCCATTAAAGAGGATAGTGAAAAATGTGGATATGGTTGTTTAACAATTATTGTGCGAGATATAGATTTTTAATTTATAAAACCACTTTAAAATATAAATCAATCTACTCATATTCATAAATTTATCTTTAAAATAGTGTAAGTAGTCTAAAATCTTAAGAGATGTTATTCGAATACTTGCATAATTCACATAAAAAAATGTATTTTTATTGCCTTTTAGGAGTTGTATGTAACATACAATATTAAGTTTTAGTATAAATTTTTACGTAACCATGGAAAATAGAACGCTTTTAGAAGTAAAAAATTTAGTAACAGAATTTAGATCAGATGGAGAAAAAACCATAGCAGTAAATAATGTTTCTTTCACGCTAAATAGGGGAGAAACTATTGGAATTGTTGGAGAATCTGGATCAGGAAAATCAGTTACATCACTTTCAGTAATGCGTTTAATACCTAATCCTCCAGGAGAAATAACAAGAGGAGAAATCTTGTTTCATGGAAAAAATGGAATAGTAGATTTAACAAATATTTCTGAAAAAGAAATGCGAAGCTACAGAGGAAACGAAATAGCCATGATATTTCAAGAACCAATGACTTCCTTAAACCCAGTATATACTTGTGGGGATCAAGTTGCAGAAGCTATTATTTTACACCAAAAACTAAGTAAAAAAGAAGCAAGATTAAAAACCATAGAATTATTTACAAAAGTAGAATTACCTCGCCCAGATATAATGTTTGATACCTATCCGCATCAAATTTCTGGAGGTCAAAAACAACGTGTAATGATTGCTATGGCTATGTCGTGCAATCCTTCAATTTTAATTGCCGATGAACCAACAACAGCACTAGATGTTACTGTTCAGCGAACCATATTGGAGTTGATGATGCAGTTGCAACAAGAACACGATATGGGAATTATGTTCATTACACACGATTTGGGTGTGATAGCTGAATTAGCCGATAAAGTAGTGGTAATGTACAAAGGAAAAATTGTTGAACAAGGAAGTGTAACAGATATTTTTATGAATCCTCAACATCCTTATACAAAAGGATTACTAGCCTGTCGTCCACCATTAAACAGACGTTTGCATTGGTTGCCAACTGTTTCTGATTTTATGATTATTGACGAAAACGGAGCAATGCGTGAAACACATAAATCAGTGGCAGAAGTAACAGATAGCTTGGTTATAAGTGCTGAAGAAACAGCTAAAAAACATGATAAATTATATAAACAAGAGCCTATTTTACAAATCAGAAACCTGAAAACGTATTTCCCAATAAGTAAAGGTGTGTTTGGCAATGCCAAAGAATATGTGAAAGCCGTAGATGACGTATCTTTTGATGTTTATCCAGGAGAAACGCTTGGATTAGTTGGAGAGTCGGGCTGCGGAAAAACAACCTTAGGAAGAACAATTCTGAAATTGGTTGAGCCAACCGATGGACAAATTATTTTTGAAGGAAAAGACATTACGCATTTGAGTGTAAAGGAAATGCGAGAATATCGCAAAGAAATGCAAATTATTTTTCAAGATCCTTATTCATCGCTTAACCCTAGAATTACTATTGGAGAAGCCATAATGGAACCCATGCGTGTTCATAAAGTTTTTCATTCAGATAAAGAAAGAAAAGCTCGTGTTATGGAGTTACTTAGAAGAGTAGATTTGCCCGAACAACACTTTTATCGCTATCCGCATGAATTTTCAGGTGGACAACGTCAACGAATTTGCATTGCTCGTTCATTAGCCTTAAATCCAAAATTTATTATTTGCGATGAATCTGTTTCTGCTCTTGATGTTTCTGTTCAGGCTCAAGTATTAAACTTATTGAATGAATTAAAAGAAGAATTTAAATTTACCTATATCTTTATTTCACACGATTTATCAGTAGTTAAATTTATGAGTGATAAGATGTTGGTAATGCAAGAAGGTCAGATTAAAGAAATGGGATTGGCTGACGAAATTTATGCCAACCCAAAAACTGATTATACGAAAACATTGATTAATGCAATTCCAAAAGGAGAAATAGACGACATCAATAAATCATTACAAAAGAAATTAGCTAGAAGGTCATCTAATGTGATATAAATTACGATTTACGAATTACAGTTTACGATTTTATTAGTTTGAATCTTAAAAACTTGTAACATAATTTTATAAATGCTAAAAAAGCAATCCGCCTTAAACTGATTATTTTTTTAGAGACTATCAACTTAATCATGGCAAAAACAAAAGTAAAAACAGCCTTTTTCTGCCAAAGTTGTGGAACTCAATATCCAAAATGGACAGGAAAATGTAATGCTTGTAATGAATGGAATACCATTGTTGAAGAGGTAGTCAGTAAACCTCATCCCAACGAGGTGAAAGGTTCATTTTCTATCAAAAAAAACAACAAACCACTCCCTGTTGACAGCATTGAGTTAGCTGAAATTCCAAGAATTAAACTTCCAGGAACAGAGTTGAATAGAGTGCTTGGTGGTGGACTTGTCCCTGGTTCATTAGTGCTTTTTGGAGGAGACCCAGGCATAGGAAAATCAACCTTAATGTTGCAAATGTCTTTACGACTAAAAGGAAAGAAAATTCTGTATGTTTCTGGTGAAGAAAGTGGACAGCAACTTAAAATGCGAGCAGATAGAATAGGCAATAAAAATCCCGATTGTTATGTGCTTACAGAAACTTCTACCCAACATATTTTTCATCATATTAATGAAATTTTGCCCGATATATTGGTGATAGATTCCATACAAACACTACATACATCAACCATAGATTCATCGCCAGGCAGTATTTCTCAAGTACGTGAATGTACTTCTGAATTAATGCGTTATGCCAAAGAAACCAATACGCCTGTTTTTTTAGTAGGTCATATTACTAAAGATGGTACAATTGCAGGTCCAAAAATATTGGAACACATGGTGGATGTGGTGTTGCAATTTGAAGGAGATAGAAATCATATCTATCGTTTGTTGCGTTCAGTTAAAAACAGGTTTGGCTCAACCAATGAGTTGGGAATTTACGAAATGCAAGGTGCTGGGTTACGAGAAGTAGAAAATCCATCAGAAATTTTATTAAGTAACAAAGATGAGCAGTTTAGTGGGGCAGCAGTAGCAGCAACTATGGAAGGAAACAGACCTTTGTTGATTGAAATTCAGGCATTGGTAAGTACTGCTGCTTATGGAACTCCTCAACGATCCTCAACAGGTTTTGATAATAAACGATTGAATATGTTGTTGGCAGTATTGGAAAAAAGATGTGGATTTAAATTAGGAGCTAAAGATGTGTTTATTAATGTTGCTGGAGGGTTGAAAATTGACGATCCAGCAGTTGATTTAGCAGTAGTTAGTGCAGTTTTATCTTCTAGCGAAAATATTGCCATTCCTTCGCTGTTTTGCTTTGCTGCTGAGGTTGGTCTTTCTGGAGAAATTCGTCCAGTAAGTAGGGTAGATCAACGCATTATGGAAGCCGATAAGTTAGGGTTTGAAAAAATTTTTATTTCCAAATATAATAGAAAAGGATTGGATGTGAGTATGTACAAGATTGAAGTGATTTTTGTAGATAAAATGGAAGCAATTTTTTCTAAGTTGTTTGGATAAAAGGTATGATTTAAATAAAATAAAAAGCCCTCTCATAAAAACATGAGAGGGCTTTTTGGTTTATGTTGTTTAAGTTTATTTTTTAACTATTTTGTAGTTATTAGATTTTAATCCGTTTGTTACTTGTAAAAAGTAAATTCCATTATCAAAACCAGCTACATCTATAGTAACTTTTTTGCTGGTAACATTGTTTTTTTGATAAATGATTTTTCCCTCAACAGAAGTTAAAGTTAAATTTAAAGAAGTGTAGTTCTCTTCAAAAGAAACCTGAATAAAATCCTTCACTGGATTAGGAAATACTTCAATTCCTTGTAAAGGATAAACTTCTTTTATTCCTACACAAGTTAATATTTCTACATTAAAAGAACAACTATCAAGATTTCCAACAGCATCAGCAACAATATATTTAACAGTAGTTATACCATTATTTAAAGTTGTTCCACTTGCATCACCTGTACCTGTACCTGTAGTAGCTCCACTTAATGTGTAAGTTACAGTTTCTCCAGAGCAATTATCAGAAGCCATAGGAGCAATATTGTTTATTATTGTAGCAGTTGTATCACATACGGTTGTATCGCTTGGGCATGAAATTATTGGAGCTTCCACATCAACCACAGTAACATTAAATGAACATGTTGCAGAGCCAAAGTTATTTGTAGCTACATAAGTATTTGTTGTAACACCTATAGGATAAGCAACACCAGTTCCTAAACCTAAAGTTTGGGATGTGCTTACTGCAGCTCCAAGATAAGAAATAATAA
>PCUH01000095.1:0-9027 GCA_002770955.1 Flavobacteriales bacterium CG18_big_fil_WC_8_21_14_2_50_32_9
AAAGCGGGTTAATTAGATTATTTTGAAATTTTAACGCAGATAACGGCAAAAAGAGTAAGTCAAAAATTCGGAAAGCTAGGTGATTTGAGTATATAATTGGTATTAATCTTGTTTCGATATGATTTCCCATATTTTATCAGTGGCTCCAATTCCATCTTCAATGTATTTTTTTGATGCGTTACAAGTATTTTCTAGTTGATTTTCAACACTTAAATGATTTACAATTGCAATAAAATCATCCAACGAATCAATAGAAAATGCACCTTTCGCACTAATTAATTCTGCGGCTTCATGAAATTTTTTATGTTTAGGACCAAACAAAATGGCATTTCCAAAACTTGCAGGTTCTAAAATATTGTGCAATGAACCAGAAAAACCACCACCAACAAAGGCAATATCTGTATATTGATAAACAGATGCCAATATTCCGATGTTGTCAATTATCAGGATATTGAATTTTTGCACATTTTCTAATGTAGCGTTTGAATATAATACATAATTATTTTTCAATAAGGATTCAATTTTTTTGATGTGTGCTTTGCTAATATCATGAGGAGCAATAATGTAGTTAAACGCTTTGTTTGTAGATGAAATGTAATTGGAAATAATTTCTTCTTCGTTTTGCCATGAACTTCCTAGTACGATAGTTTTTTTATTGGCTGTAAATTTTTTAATAAGTGGTATTTTTTTTGGATTTAAGGAGTTTTTAAAAACATTATCTATCCGAGTATCTCCTGAAACAGTTGTATTTTCTATATTAATTTGGTGTAACAATTTTTCTGATGTTGTATTTTGAAGAAAAAAGTGTGTGAAGCAACGCAACATTTTTCGATGAAAACAACCATAAGGCTTAAAAAAAAGTTGTGAAGGTCTGAAAACTCCAGAAATTAGATAAGTTGGAATTTGTTGTTGTTTTAATTCTTGTAAATAAAAGTTCCAAAATTCATATTTAATAAAAAATACTTTTTTGGGTTGAACTTTATGAATAAATTGAATTGCATTGGTTTTTGTATCAACAGGTAAATAACAAACATAATCAGCGAAATCAGTATTTTTTCTAAGCTCATAGCCTGAAGGGGAAAAGAACGTAACTAAAATTTTATAATGAGGTTGTTCTTTTTTTAATCTTTCCATGAGCGGTTTTCCTTGTTCAAACTCACCTAAACTAGCACAGTGAAACCAAATTAATTCATCTGATGAGGAAAGGTTTTTATCCAAATACGCAAAGGTGTTTTTTCTGCCTTCTATCCATTGTTTTGCTTTCGGGTTAAATAATGAAGCAATCCGAAGAAGTTGTGTGTATAAAAAGATAGAAAATTGATAAAGAATAACCATATTTTTTTAATTTTCTAATTCTTGAATATTTTCTTTTATAACTTTTAAACCTAAAAGTCCATTATAAATCATTATTTCATTGAAACGATATTTTTCAAAATCACTTTCAGAAAAATAGGCTATATCAATTACTTTGTAATTCTGAGATAATATATTCTTTTCTAATTTTAATCCAGTAATTTGCAATTGTTCTTTGTTATCTACATAAGTACGATGAACGGAATAATAATGTTTGAATTTAGTTGAAGTGAAGTTGTAATTCAATAATAGTAAAAACCCTGTTAAAAAAGGAGCTAGTCCTAAAATATTAATTAAAATCACTTCATATTTTGAAAAAAAAATCCATTTAGCGTAATATCGCAGAGGTATTAATAATCCAATTACAGCAAAAAAAAGTAAAATTTTACTCATAGTGCTAAATGGAATTAAAGTTTTAGGATAATAGTTAACACACCAACCAAAACCGAGAAAAAACATAACCACCATCAACACAATAAAGTTGTAACTCCTATCTTTTTTTGGTTGATAGGACACACTATTTTTTAAATTAGAAGGTGTTTTGTCTTTATTCAAAAGTTATTGTTTTACAAATGGATTGAATTTTTTTTCATTTCCAATGGTAGTACTCGGCCCATGTCCAGTATAAATAGTGTAATCATCAGGTAAGGTAAATAACTGAGTAGAGATGCTATTTATTAGCGTTTCAAAATCGCCACCTGGCAAATCAGTTCTTCCAATACTGTTTAAAAACAACACATCCCCATTAATAATAAATTTTTGCAGATGATTAATAAAAACAACGTGTCCGGGAGCATGTCCAGGAGTGAAACGTACTTCTAATTCAGTATTTCCAAAAGAAATTATGCTGGTTTCATCAATAAAATTAGATGGATAAGGAGATGGATCAACAGTAAAACCATATAAATGTCCGTATTCTGTAGTAGCCAATAGTGTAGGTAAATCAGCACGGTGAATTTCTAAGCCTAAGTTATATTTTTTAGCAACAAAATTATTCCCCAACATGTGGTCGATATGACAATGTGTGTTCAATAATTTTACAGGAGTTAAATTTTTTTTATCGATAAAATTTGTTAATTCATTTTGTTCGGAAACACTATAGCAACCAGGGTCAATAATAACACACTCGTTAGTTTCGTCAAATAAAACATACGTATTTTCTTGAAATCCATTAAAACTGAAAATGTGTACATTTAGCATAATTGTTATTTTTGTGTTTGAGTTTGTAAAATTATTACATTCATTGTAAAAAGTCTTATTTTTACACGAAACTTTTAAAAAACAAGGGGTCGTGACCCCTTGTCCAAATAAGAATAACAGCCTGCCCCGTTTTTTCGGGGAAGCAGTTGGACTTTACAGACTGACTCTAAATTAGATTATTATTAAAACACTAGCCCAATATAGTAGCTTTATTTTTGCAACATTCTTGTTGTTTTTGTTTACCAATGTAGATGCACAATTTTACAATGGAACTAAAGTAGGCTTTGGAAAAAATCGTGTTCAATATAAATATTTTGAATGGAAATTTTATCGTTTTGCACAATATGAAACTTATTTTTACACTGGAGGAAAAGAATTAGCTGAATATACCGCAAAAGTTGCTCGAAAATACATACCAGAACAAGAAGAACTGTTTGAGTATAACTTATCTGATAAGATACAATTTATAATTTACAACAAACAATCAGATTTTAAACAAAGTAATATAGGTATTAGTCTGGAAAATGGAGAAATTGGTGGAATTACCAATATAATGGGTGAAAAAGTTTTTTTATTTTTCAATGGCAATCACGAAGATTTTGATATACAAATTAAAGAGGGCATCGCTCGGGTATTGATTAATCAACAAGTTTATGGAAGTAATTGGAGGCAGGTAGTTAAAAACTCTACTTTATTAACGCTCCCCGAATGGTACCAATCGGGATTAACTTCCTATATTTCTAAAGGTTGGAATTCTGACATTGAAAATAGCGTTAGAGATGGCGTTATTTCAAAAAAATATAAAAAGTTTAATCGGCTATCTGAAAATGATGCAATAATAGCGGGTCATTCTTTGTGGGCTTATATTGTGGAAACCTATGGAGAAGCAGTTATTCCTAATATTTTATACATGACTCGAGTTACCCAAAGTGTAGAAAAAGGTTTTTTGTATGTATTAGGAATTCCAATGAAAAGTTTAACAAAGGAATGGTTAAACTATTATGAAACAGAATTTAAAACAATAACTCCATCATCCAAAGACACATACTTAAAAGATGAATTGTTTAAAATAAGAAAAAACAGAGCCTATTCGCAATATAAAGTTAGTGATGATGGAAATAATTTTGCTTTTGTAACCCATCAATTAGGACAATATAAACTTTACATTTATTACAAAGACAGCGATAAGACATACAAAATTTTAAAAAAGGAATTCAAATTAGATAGAATAAATGATAATTCCTATCCAGTGTTGGCGTGGCATCCATCAGGAGAAATATTAGCATTTGTTACAGAAGAAAAAGGAATGTTAAAAATGCATTATTTCGACATAAACACAGGTGCAATAGAAGTGAAAGCATTATTTCAGTTGGAAAAAGTAACTTCTATGGATTTTTCAAACTCAGGACAAGAAATGGTCTTTTCGGGTGTTTCAAAAGGTCAATCAGATTTGTATTTGTATAACATAGGAGCAAATTCACAAAAAAAAATAACCAATGATTTGTTTGATGAGCTAGACCCTAAATTCATAGAAAAATCAAATAAAATAATATTCACATCCAACAGAAATAATGATTCTCTTGGATATCAACCAAAAAATTTAGAGCTATTTAACAATAAAAAAGATGTTTGGATTATCGATTATCGAAGTACGGAAAAAACACTAACACGAGTTACAGAAACGCCAAATGTTTCAGAAAAACAACCTTTCGGAATCGATGAAAAATTATATTATTTAGGAGAGGTTGATAAAATACAAACTCAATTTACAGCAAAAAAAGATAGTTTTATAACTCATATTGATACAACCGTTCATTATCATCGTTTTTATGATGCAAACCAAGCAAGCAAACCTTACTCAAGAGGCATAAAGGAACACTTTATTAATTCCTCAAAAATAAAAACAGAGATACTTATTGATACTTATAAATATCATTTATTGGTAAGTGATGTAACAAAAAATGAAACTGATTTAGGGCATGATTCATTACCTATAGATTCATCAAAAAATGAGATAAATAAATTCCAAAAAACTCATTCTAAATCGCTTATTTTATTAAAACCTGTTGAAATAAGAAAAGAAATTAAGGATACAAATTCAACAGCAATAGACATAAGGAATTATACATTTGAAAATGAACAATCGACACCTATTCAACGAAATACAATTGTAATTAATGGAACTTTAAAGTCGAAAACGGATTCCTTACCAGAAGAATTTAAGTTTACTAACCAACGAAACTATAACCTATCATTTTTTAATGATAATTCGGCTGTTAAATTAAGTAATGCATTTGTAAATGGTGAATATCAATTATTTACAGGAGGACCATTTAATGGGCCTGGTTTAGGAGCTTTAATAAAAATTGGAACGGTTGATTTGTTTGAAGATTATAAGATTTTTGGTGGGGTTAGAATTTCATCAGGAACGAGAGAATATTTTATGACATTTCAAGATTATTTAAAGCGTTGGGATAAAGAATATACATTTGCTCGAACTTCTTTTAGTGCTTCTAATGGAATTGATGTTTTTGGTATAACAACAAACACCTTGCATTATTCGTTAAAATATCCTTTTAGTGAAGTAGCTAGTATTAGGGGTACATTAAGTGCTAGAAATGATAATATTGTTACTAAATCAGTTGATCAATTTGCATTAGCACAAAAAGATATCAATGAACTAAGAGGCGTGTTGAAATTAGCCTATGTATTTGATAATTCCAGGCATAAAATGACTAATATTTACTATGGAACTAAATTTAAACTTTTTGGTGAATACTATCAAGAAGCTACGAATGGTTCTGCTAGCGATGGAACTAGAGGTAATACGCAAGTTGTTGGGTTGGATTTAAGACATTCATTAAAAATTAGTAGAGAAATTGTTTGGGTAAATAGGCTTGCATCTAGTGCTTCTTTTGGAAACGAAAAATTAATTTATTACCTCGGAAGTGTTGATGAATGGTTGCCTATTGGTGGTTCAGATAGGTTTGTTAATCAAGAAGATATTGATTTCACTAAAAATTATCGTTATCAAGCTTTAGCAGCTAATTTGAGAGGATTTGCACAAAATATTCGTAGAGGGTCTAATTTTGCTGTAATTAATAGTGAAGTAAGAGTTCCTGTATTCAAATATTTTATTCGCAGACCTATACGTTCAAAATTTATTGAAAATTTCCAACTTATTGGCTTCGCAGATGCTGGTTCGGCTTGGGATGGAGCAAGTCCTTGGGACAAACAAAACAGAATTAACAAAGAAATAATAGTTGATGGGCCACTTAAAGTAACTGTTTTTAAACACGTAGAACCTATTGTTGGAGGATATGGATTTGGTATGAGAACAACGCTTTTAGGATATTTTGTTAGAGCAGACTGGGCATGGGGTGTAGAAGATGGAGTATCAAAAAAACGTCCGATTTTCTACCTTTCTTTGAGTTTAGATATTTAGATTAGGTGTTAGTAGTTAGTAGTTAGTAGTTAGTAGTTAGTGTCATTCAGAACGAAATCCCGAAAGCTTTCGGGATGAAGTGATGAATCTCAAATCTGTAATCCTTTATGAAAAACCTTATCCAACAAAAAGCTGCCGAGTATAAAGCAGAAATTATTGCAATGAGAAGGCATTTGCATCAACATCCCGAATTATCTTTTGACGAAATTGAAACAAGTAAATTTGTTTGTAAGCAACTTACCGAATATGGAATTAATTATAAAAAAGACATTGTAAAAACAGGAATAGTTGCACTTATTGAAGGCAAAAATCCTACTAAAAAAATTATAGCTTTACGTGCAGACCTAGATGCTTTGCCTATAATTGAAGAAAATGAGGTGTCCTATAAATCATTAAACAATGGCGTGATGCACGCTTGTGGACACGATGTTCACACAGCATCATTGTTGGGCGTTGCAAAAATTTTAAATGAATTAAAAGATAAATGGGAAGGAAGTGTGAAATTAATTTTTCAACCAGGTGAAGAAAAACTTCCTGGAGGTGCTTCTTTAATGATAGAAGAAGGCGTGTTAGAAAATCCTTCACCTGTTTCTATTATCGGACAACATGTTTATCCTCAGCTAGAAGCAGGGAAAGTTGGTTTTAGAAAAGGAATGTATATGGCATCAACAGATGAACTCTATTTAACTATTAAAGGAAAAGGAGGGCATGCTGCATTACCATCAGAATACAATAATCCGTTGTTGATTGCCTCAACATTGCTGTTGGAATTAGATAAAGCATTTATGAAACAAGTTCCTTGTTATTCATTAATAGAATCTGATAATGAGCGAATTCCAACTGTTCTTGCTTTCGGAAAAATTATAGGAAATGGAGCTACTAATGTTATTCCAAATGAAGTTAAAATTGAAGGCACTTTTAGAACCATGAACGAGGCATGGAGAACCGAAGCCCATTACAAAATGAAAAATATTGCAGAAGAAATTGTAACAAATTTAGGTGGAAGTTGTGTGTTTGAAATTAGAAAAGGCTATCCTTTTTTGGTTAATGATGAAGAGGTTACCCAAAATGCAATAGATGCAGCCATTCAATTTTTAGGAAAAGAAAATGTGATTGATTTGGACGTTAGAATGACAGCAGAAGATTTCGCTTATTATTCTCAAGTAATTCCAGCTTGTTTTTACCGACTAGGTATAGCCAAAAAAAATGTAAAGGCTTCAGGGTTACACACACCAACTTTTGATATTGATGAAAATGCAATTGAAACGAGTATTGGTTTAATGAGTTGGTTAGCTATTAATGAGTTAAAAAAATAAGAAAAGAAAAGTCAATCTCGATTAGGAGTTCAACCATTTTAAAAATCGCTGTAGGAAGTTTAGCGATTCTTTTTGTTCTATTTCATTTAAAGAAGGTTTTGGGTCTTCTTTTTGAATAGTTTTAGTTGTCGGCTTTATGTTTTTAACAACAGGCTTTTGTTTTGTTACCCTCTTTTCGTAATGTAATTTTTTTGCTTCTTTGGCTTTTTGTTTTAATTTTTCTTGATGCTTGGCTTTTTCTTTTTCTTTCGCTCGTTGTTTTTTTTCATCTTCGGACGATAAAATGTTTTTTTCCTTTGTTGCTAAATCTTTCAAACGAAGAGCTTCAGCAAGTTTTCTTTCACGTTCTTTCTTGTTTTTTTCTTCTGAAATTCGTTTGAGTTCTTTTTTTTCTTGAGCTTCTTTTTCTTTAAGAGCTTTTAAATGCTCTCGTTCAGCTTTCTTTTTTTGTTCTAATGCTTCTTCTGTATAAACTACACCATCAAGTTCGATTTCAATTTTTGATTTATCGGGAAGGTCAATTTTTCCAATTATTTTGGGGGTAATAGTGGTTGGTTTTTCAACAGAAGTTTCTTTTTCTATTACCTTGTTTTTGACAGTAATAGTTACTTTTTCTATTTTTTCTTCAATAGATTCTTGAGCTTTAGTAGGCAAAACTTTTTTTTCGGGCTTAGGCTGAAAATAAAGGATAATTTCATCAACAAATTCATCAGGAATTTTTGAATTAGGATGAATGTTAAGGATAACATTTTTCTCTTTTTCAAGAAAAGAAACAATCTGGCTTGTTTTTGTGTTAATTTTTCGAGCTAATTGACCTAATCTCATGGCGTTTAATTTTTATGCAAAGCTATGAAAATAAGGTGAGTTAAAAAAAATAATATGTGTCGAATAAGTCTTATTACTCCTTATTTTCTTTAAAAATATAAGTAATTTCGATGGGGTTTTTATCTATGTTAGAATCAGCTTCATCCTCATCCTCATCCTCATCCTCATCATCTTCTTCCCAATGATGTACTTTTTTTTGTGGCCCTTGTTTTCGGTAATAAATTGCTAAAATCAGACCTGCAACAAATCCCCAGAAATGACTTTCAAATGAAATGTGTTTTTTTATAGGAAAAATCCCCCAAATCATACTACCATAAATAAAAACCACAAAAAAAGAAATGGCAATAAGTTGTATGTTTCTACGAATAAACCCACTTATTAATAAAAACGAAAATAAGCCATAAATAACACCACTTGCTCCAATGTGCATTGCTTCCCTGGCAGAAACCCATGTCCAAAATCCTCCCATTAAAAAAATCCATAAAAATACTTTTAAAGCAATTTCTTTATAAAAATAAAAAAGGGTAGTTCCTAAAATCAATAAGGGAATAGCGTTGTTAATAAGATGAGAGGCATCACCATGAAGGAATGGAGCAAATAAAACACCTTTTAATCCAGAGAAATTTCTTGGGTAAATACCGTAATTACTTAAGTTGATTTCAAAAATAACTTCAATAAAAAAAATGACAACGATTGTAAATACAAAAATAAATGGATAGACTAGTGAATTTAGGAATTGATGCTTTTCTAATTTGTCCATTATCGAGTTAAAGTTATTTTACTGAACTTTCGTAGTTGATATATTTATTTGATTTTAAATAAATTATAAAAAAATAAAATTTTTAAATTACTTAATATCAATAATTTAATTAATTATCTACTATGAAC
>PCUH01000095.1:9050-9305 GCA_002770955.1 Flavobacteriales bacterium CG18_big_fil_WC_8_21_14_2_50_32_9
ATTTATATGTTTCGTTCCTACGGAACTACTGTTTATTATTGTTTCTTAGCAACGGACTAAAGTCCGTTGTTACAATGTATTCGTTCCTTCGGAACTACTGTTTATTATTGTTTCTTAGCAACGGACTAAAGTCCGTTGTTACAATGTATTCGTTCCTACAGAACTCCTTTATTACTACAAAGAACCATAGGTTCGATTGTTTTGTAAGGTTGGACTTCAGTCCAATCCTTATAAAAAACTCTGCCGTGATGCAAG
>PCUH01000210.1:0-188 GCA_002770955.1 Flavobacteriales bacterium CG18_big_fil_WC_8_21_14_2_50_32_9
CATTTTTTTAGTGGTTTTAATAAGGTCATGAAAGAACCAGTCTAAGTTTTTACCCGTTTCTTCTTCAAAAATTTTCCGTAAATCTTTGGGTTGAGGATGTTTGAATTTCCATTCTTCAAAATAGCGTTGCATACATTTATCATACATTTCATCCCCTAAATAAGCTCTTAAATAATCAAATACTATAG
>PCUH01000210.1:210-9031 GCA_002770955.1 Flavobacteriales bacterium CG18_big_fil_WC_8_21_14_2_50_32_9
ACCATAATTTAAAGAAGTATATTCCGCAGCAGGCAATTCAATCGGCTGATCTTTATTTCTTTTGGCATTTACTAAGTATGCCAACTCATATTGAGCTTTGTGTTTGAAATGGAGTAAATCAAGCCATTTTACAATTCTAGAAGCACTATCTTCAGTAACATCACCAACTAACCTTCTTTCAGGATATTTTTTCTCAATATATCGCAATTCATTGGCAGAATTAATTCCTTCATCCATCCAAGGATGCTCCCGCTCATTGGAACCTAAAATGCCATAAAACCAATTGTGTCCCACTTCGTGCATAATCACAGTTTCCAATGAAAAGTCATTTCCAGACTCACCAATAACTGTAACATTTGGATATTCCATCCCACCTCCAGCACTCAACGCTCCATCAACGGCAGTAACGTGTTTATAGGGATAATCGCCATTCCATAAGGAATAATAATAGGTGGCATCATTAAGGTATGTTATGCTTTTTTTCCACAAATCTGCTTCGTTGTTGGTAAACATTGCCCAAGTAGTTACTTTTTCTTTGGAATGAGGTAATTCTACTTCTCCTTTTAACACATGGTATCTTTTATCAGCAAACCAAGCAAAATCGTGTACTTTCTCTTGATGATAATGCAAGGTTTTTAGTTCAGAGGAAGACATTGGAAAAGACATATCTGTATCAAATTCTTCAATTGTTGCTGTATGATTAGCAAGGCTATCCAGCCAATTTAATTCTGATTCGCCATTAATTAAATCGCCAGTTGCTCCAACTACATAGTTTTTTGGCAAGGTAAGATGTACATCAAAAGTTCCATATTCAGAATAGAATTCGCCTTGATCTAAATAAGGCATATTGTGCCAACCATTTTCGTCATAAACGGCAGGTTTTGGATACCATTGCGTTATTTGATAGGATTGACCAATGTGTCCCATTCGAGAAAAAATTCCTTTTGGTAGTTTCACACTAAAGGGTGTTGAAATTTCGACTGATTCTCCAGAAAGTAGTGGCATTGGCAAGTAAACTATTGCAACATCTTGATTTGCTTCGGTGATGTTCCATGAAGTAACCTCTCCATTAATTTTAAATTCCAAACCATCAATAAAACCTAATAAACTGTCATGAGCAAAGTACAAATCTGTATTTCCTTCTTCTAATTTTTGTTTGCTTAAAGCTGATTTATAATTTTTATAGGCATTGGGCCATAAATGGAAATAAATATAATTAAGTGTTTTTGGAGAATTATTTTTGTAAGTAATTTTCTCACTTCCATCAATTTGATGTTGCTTATCATTTAGATTAACACGAATATCATAGATAACTTCTTGCTGAAAATAATTAGTGTCTTTTTGAGCAAAGAGTTGAAAAGTGAACACAAATGCTGATAATATTAAATACAACTTCATAATTTGATTTTTAAATCTGAAATTATTTATTACTGTCTTTGAAAGTAATGGTAACTAAATCAATTTTGTTATTGCTTACTTTATCAATTTTAACCACAAAATCTTTGTAATAAATAAAATCATCTTTTTCAGGAATGGATTCATTAACAGATATTATCAGACCTGCCAGTGTTTCATAATCATCAGATTCGGGTAAATTGAGCATATATTTTTCGTTTAAATAATCAATTTCCAATCGAGCTGAAAACTGAAATTTATTTTCTTCGAATTGTATTTCAGTAAGTTCCTCTATATCATGTTCATCTTCAATATCTCCAAAAATTTCTTCAATAATATCTTCAGTAGTAATAATTCCAGAAGTTCCACCAAATTCATCAACAACAACAGCTACACTTTTTCGTTGCGTTATAAATTCTTGCAAAATTTGATTCGCAGGCATAGATTCAGGAATAAAAGAAATTGGTAATAATATAGATTTTAAACTTTTAGGTTTTTTAAACAATTCTTTAGAGTGAATATATCCGATAATATTATCAATAGAATCTTTATATATTAATATTTTAGACAATCCAGTTTCTATAAATTTATCCCTAATATTTTCTAATAAAGTTTCAATATCCATAGCCACTAAATCAGTTCTGGGAACCATACAATCACGAGCTTTTACATTTGAAAAATCTAATGCATTTTTGAATATTTGTATCTCATTATCAATTTCTTCTCCTACTTCTTTTCGTTGTTGGATGTTTGTAACAAAATCTTCTAAATCAATTTTTGAGAAGGCTAAATCGCTTTGTGAAGTATCAACCTTGGCTAATTTCAAAATTGCATTTGAAAGTCCAAGCACCAGAATTGTAAATGGGTAAAGCATCCAATAAATTAATTGCAAAGGAATTGCCGCAATAACTAATGTTTTATTGGGATTTATACGTAACAATGATTTAGGCAGAAATTCAGCAAAAAAAAGTATAAATAATGTGGAAATTATAGTTTGGATTATCAAAATCACAAAGTCGTTTGAACTCAGGTATTGAAGTATTTGAGGCTCTAACAATTTTGCCATCAAGATACTGTAAATTACTAAAGCAATATTGTTTCCAATAAGCATAGCACTAATAAATTTTGCAGGTTGTTTTAGGAAAAAAGAAAGAATTTTTCCAGAGAAATTACCTTTTTTACTACTTAGCTCAATTTTTAATCTGTTTGCTGTAACAAAAGCTATTTCCATTCCAGAGAACAAAGCTGAAAACAGCATTACAACAAGAATTAAAATGATATCAATTGTCATTTAAAGTGTTTGAAATTATGGAATAAAAGTACTTATTTTTTCACTACTAACCGATTAATGTGGCTAAAGCCCTTTAGCTGTTTTGTTTTAATAATCCCGACCTTAAGGTCGGGGTAATAAATCGCAATCAACTCATTTTATTCGCTTTAGCCACATTAGCGTTTAATATACTCAAATATCACAACCTTCTTCGCTGTCTTCTTCTAAGTAAATAAAGAAAAGTAGCAAGTGCTGTTAATAAGAAAAAAAAGAGTGCATCGTCTATGTCGGTAAAAAACAAATGATAAATACCAACAGAAGTACTTATAATAGCTATTACTAGCCACATTAATTCTAAAAATCGTATTACTTTATGCATTTTGTTGATTGTTATTGGTTATTTGCCCCTCCCAACCTCCCCGAAGGGGAGGAGTTTCCAACGCTCAAAGCCATTGTTATTTGTTATTTTGTTATTAGTTATTATTTACTTATGTCTTACATCTTTAATCTCTTAATTTAAAAAATCAAGGATTAGCAACAGCAGTAGAGTCTTTATTTTCTTTAAGTAAAATAGTTCCTTTAATCTTATTAATTTTCCATTTAGTAAAATCTTCATTAGCTTCAAATCCTTCACCCATCAAGATTTCGTCTTCAGTTGTAATTTTCACAAATTCTTCAGAATAGATTTTAGAAGAATCTTGCAGCCAAATTAAGTGTTCTGTATTTAGTTGTTCTCCTTTCTCATTTACCACCACCACATCATTTTTTGCTTCCATTTTATTTTCTGCTACTCTGTGAATGGCGTAGTTTGCAGTTAATGTTGTGTTTACATTTTTAAGCGAGTCAAAAAAAACGACTTTTATACCATCCTTCATTTCCAAATAATGATTAACGCCACCGTACTCTTCCATTTTTGGTGCAGTTATTTTAAGTTTAACTACTGCTTTTTCTGAATATAGAAATTCTACATTTGTTCCGTTTTTAATTGGTCGAATTGCTTTTTGAGTAATACTCTCCACTTCTTTAATATCATTCTCACAACTATAACAAATAATCCCGAATGCAAATAGCACCGGGATTATTTTAATGGTATGATAAATTAACTTCAATGGTTAATTATTTAGTTCTTGCTGTGGTACTTTCATTAATCCAACATTCAACTTTATAGGCATCTCCACTTTTTACTCCGTGAAAAAAAACATCTTGTGTTATAGGAAAATAACCTGAAACTTTTGCCATTCCTTTATTAGCATCTGATGCGGCATTTGCATCCACTGCTTTGGCTTTTTGGTATTTATCATACGCAGCCCAAAAAGCTCCATATTTCCCAAGTTTTCCATCATCACAAGTTGTTGAACTTTGCATATAAACATCTCCAATTAAAAGATAAGGGTCTCCCCAATTGCCTTTTAAATTAATGGCTTTTTGAGCATAATTACGTGCTTGAGCATAATCTCCTTTGGTCTTATATGTTTCTGCAATACTCATTGTATATTCTGCTTTTTCGTCATTGGTTTCAGCCATGTCCACTGCTTTTTGGAAAAACTCAATGGCTTTGTTGTAGTCTTTGTTTTTCCAGAAAATACGTCCCATTCCATCAGCTCCAGAGGCAGAAGGCTCAAGTTCAAAATAGGCTTGTGCTACTTTTGAGAAAATATCAGCATCATAGCATTTTTTTCTTTTTAATAAAGTTACCATTCTTTTTAACCAATCTAAATTAGCTTTATTTGCTTCAAATCCTTTTTCAGCTAATGGAATTAACACTTCACAATCTAAATAAGGAGCGGCAACGGCATTAATTTGACCTTCCGCATCTCTGTATTTTTCATCAGCTTGAGTTCCTGAAATATCCATTAATTTACCATAGATAGTAACTAAATCTTCCTTAGACATAAGTCCGTTTTTTTCCATATTAGCAGTCGCATACATCAACGCAACCAATGTTCCTGTTTGTGATTTATCTCCTGTTAATTGAACTGCTTCATTTAAAATATCAAAAGTGGCTTTATATTCTTTACCCCTATACACCAACATCATTTGACCTTTGTATCCCAACACATATCCTTTTTCGCCAAAATATTCAATTCGTTGGTCGTAAATAGTAAACATGGTATCTAAATACAACTCCTTTTTTGCTTCATCTTTTTCTTTGTCAGCCAAACTTTTATACATGGAAGCTCCATTAATATACAATGATTTTTGAGATCCTGGACATATTTTATAAGCTGTTTTCCACATACTCAATGCTAATTTTGGATCGGTTTTTATGTAATCTTTATAAATTAAATTTTTGATACAGGTAATACTATCTTCTGGTGTTGCTCCATAATTTTGGGCTTTTATTTGAGCATTAAAAAACAGTGTGTTTATAATAAAAAATGATACTATTAAACTTTTTAATTTCATGACTTTTGATTTTATTTATTTTTTAATTTACTTATTTCAGTTTTTCTTAATTCACTCAACTTTTCTCACATCACTCCTCAAGCATCACCCACCTTACGCCTCCCTCAAGGGAGAAAATCCAACGCTCAATGCCAATTTCTGGCTTCCGACTTCTAACTTCTAGTTATATTTTCTTTTTTGAAACCATTTGTCGTTGATTATTATTCCTACATTAAAATTGACAAAACTTTCTTCAATCATTCCATTTGTTTGTTGTCCTCTTTTTCCATATTCTATACCAAGATTAATTGTTGGAAAAGAAGTTCCTGTTCTTCTAAGTGGTAATCCTAGACCAAAAGTAATGCCATATTCATTTAAATCAATATCGTTTACTGAAATGTAAGAATTTGAATAACGAAGCCCGATTCTATAAGCAATTCTATTAAAATAACTTCCTGAATAATTACTATAATTAGGTACAAGTTGAAAACCAGCTGCAATAGATTGGGTTTTATTGAATGTAACAATTGGATTAGAACCACTTAGACCTGACCAATCTGAAGTTCTATAATCTAATGCAACTAACCAAACATTAGGTTTTTCAAAAGAAAATCCAACTCCAAATTCTAACGGCATTTCGAGAGTTGTTTTCTTGTTATCTATATTAATAACGGTATCTTTTATTGTTCCAAAATCGGCAGAGCCAATAAACGTTCTTGTAAGTTGATTGTAATGAGCGTTTAAATTTCTAGCTAATGAAACCATTCCTCCAAATGTAAAGACATACGCTTTTTCGGTTTTCCCAGTTGAGTCTCTTTTCATAATTTCTTTTTGATATTGAGTTCCAAAATCAAAAGCATAATCAGCTGTATTCGTTTCTTTTAAATCCCAAATATTTAAACCATTAGCAAGATTCCCATAAACTAATTTTTGATCATAAGAAGCTTTTCCAAAATAAAAATTTCCATTTATGCCAACTCCAATGGATGAAGTTGAATCAATATTAGCAGAAAATCCATTACCAAAATAAAATTTATTTAAACCTCCATTTCCTTTATTTAATGAAGTAACACTTCCTACAATTGGATCTTGAAAAACATCGGTATAATCATAACCTATACTTGTAGCTGGCATTAATCCCAAACTCATTCCCCATTTTTTATTAATCACTGGAAAAGCAATTGCTAAAGAAGATATATAAGGATTATTTGTATATTGAGATTGATTTCCATCGTTCATCCAAAGTGCATTATGGTTAAACCCTGCTTCAAAAGTTGTTAAATCTATTGCGGACAAAGATGCTGGATTCAAAATATTAATATTTCTATTTGACTTTAAACCAAGAGCTACTCCTCCCAAAGCAAAATTTTGAGAAAAACTTTGTGGTCTAATAATTCCAACGCCATATTTGGAATAAATTGAGTTGGTAGTTGTTTGAGCAGATACATTATCTACAATAAAAAAACACACCAATAAAAGTGTTAACGCCTTATATCTGTTCATTAGATTTTAAAATTTCATTCAATCCTTTAAGCACCAAAAATTCGTCTGCAAAGATGCGATTTTTTACTTCCAAATCAAATAGTAAAAAATCACCTCCAGTAAGAACTATTTTTACTTCATTATATTGCTGTTCGTAAGCCGAAATAACACCTAAAATTTCACACTTATAACCATTATAAACTCCTGACAGAATAGAGTTTTCTGTACTATCTCCAATCAACTTGATGAGCTGTTTGTGATATTTTATTTGTGGTAATTTTTTTGTAAAATGATGTAGGGCTTGAAATCTCATTTCAAACCCAGGAGCTATGCTTCCTCCATAATAAACAGCATTTTTATCAATAAAATCAAAAGTTACGCAAGTTCCCATATCAACTACCAACAAATTTGTGTTTGGAAATGTAATCCTTGCTCCTGCTACGGCTGACAACCTGTCTAAACCTAATGTTTGTGGTGTTGTATAATTAATTTTATATGGAAATTTCATTTTGTGGCTTAACCACAAAAAAGAAATGTTAATTTTTTTTAAAATAGCTGAAATTTCAGCTTTATTATCTCTTACAGAACTAATAATTGCCCTTTTTATGTCAAATTTATTTTTTATTTCAAAAATAATTGAGGCATTAATCTCTTGATGTTTTTCATGAAAAATGATAGTATCATCTTTAAAAACAGCTACCTTAACAAAAGTATTTCCTATATCAATTACTAATCGCATAAAAAAATTTAAGTTTCGAAATTACAAAATGTATTAAATACTTTTGCAGATTAAATAATTTTTATACTTTTGCCGACCTTAATGAAGGTGATGTAGCTCAGTTGGTAGAGCAACGGACTGAAAATCCGTGTGTCGGGGGTTCAATTCCCTCCATCACCACATAAAGACCCGAAAAAGAATTTTTTTTTTCGGGTTTTTTGTTTTCATATACCGAAACTAAATGGGTTTTCGGAAAATGAATACACTTTGGTTTCGAGTATTACTCGTTTTAAGCATTTTTTCTTCCGAAAATATGCTAAGAACGAGTATATCTGTATTTTTGGAATTTAGCTTATTAATATACATAGCACCATCAAACATCTTCACTACATATTATTACTTTTTTGTTGGTTCTTGACTTTCCACTTGTTTGCTCAAGAAACAAAAAAAAGAGCCTTGTTTATTGAACCCGAATATATGGTTGGAAAAGTTGTTCCTAATTATTTGAATAGTTTTCCTAGCACACATTTGCAACATGGTTTGGCTCTAAATATTGGTTCTCTAAAAACCGACACGAACAGTTCTTGGGCTAAGTATTTTAATTACCCTCAAACAGGAATATCATTATTTTACTCCAACATTGGTAATGACAGAATTTTTGGAAATCAGTTTAGTGCCATGACTTTTGTTGCGTTTAATCTGTTTAACAAATCCCAGAAACCGCTTTATTTTAAATTAAGTATTGGAGCAGCTTATTTTACAACTCATTACGATAGCATTACTAATCCTAAAAATGTAAATGTAGGGTCTCCATTTAAATGGGCTTTTCAAGCAGGTGTTTACAAAACTATTAGTGAAAAACCAGGTATGAATTTAAAATTAGGACTCCTTTTTTCTCACGCTTCAAATGGGCATACTCAAATTCCGAACTTTGGATTAAACTCCGCATTATTAAGTATTTCGGCTCAATTTTATGATAAGAAAATATCTAATTATCAACTCACTAATAATCAGTTGAGCGTTAGACCTAAACTAAAAAGCAGAGATATTGGTATTAGTTACGGCTTAGGATTTCATGAATATGGCGACACTGGGCTACCTGTTGGTGGTCCAAAAAAATTAGTACATTCTACATCTATTTACACCGCAAAAACAGTTAACCATCATTTTAGATGGGGTGTTGGTGCTACGTATCGCTATTATGACTCCTATCATTACCAAATTACTTCTCGTAATTTAACTGACTACGCATCCAATCCAACAAAATATGCTTCAAACGTAGTGCTATTTAGCAATGCTGAACTACTCATGGGACATGTGAGTATCTATACTGAATTAGGAATTAATATTTACAAACCATTTTACCAACAGTATGAAAAAGATTTTCCTATTGGCACTCATTATAGAGGTTATATTAAATTCAAATCTCATTTTAAAAAACTTTTATCTACACGTTTAGGCATGAATTTGTATCTTTTAAATACCAATAAATTGCCAAAACACAATTTTTTTATTGGGCCTTATATTAAAGCAAATTCTGGTCAAGCCGATTTTAGCGAACTCTCTTTTGG
>PCUH01000210.1:9053-9473 GCA_002770955.1 Flavobacteriales bacterium CG18_big_fil_WC_8_21_14_2_50_32_9
TGCAGAAGGTGGACACGATTGGTGGCATATTTACAGAGTATGGCAATTGGCTAAAAAAATTGCTGCAACAGAAAAGACTAATCTTTTAGTGGTTGAATTAGGAGCTTTATTACATGATATTGCCGATACTAAATTTAATGATGGTGATGAAAGTATTGGTCCGAAAAAAGCCCGTGATTTTTTACAATCCATTTCTGTTGAAGAAGAACTTATTGCCCATGTTGAAAAGATTATCCAACACATTTCTTTTAAAGGAGGAAATTTTGAGCAAGCATTTAACTCTACCGAATTAGCTGTTGTTCAAGATGCTGACAGGTTAGATGCCATGGGAGCAATTGGAATTGCTCGAACGTTTAATTATGGAGGTTTTAAAAATAGAGCCATTTATAATCCTAATATCCAACCCAACTTAAACATGAG
>PCUH01000210.1:9522-15572 GCA_002770955.1 Flavobacteriales bacterium CG18_big_fil_WC_8_21_14_2_50_32_9
GAGAAATTACTTTTGCTAAAAGACAGAATGAACACGCCCACAGGAAAAGCTATGGCAGTGCATCGCCATCAGTACATGGAGCAGTTTTTAGAAGAATTTTACAACGAATGGGAAGGGGAAAAATAATTGTAGTCCATAACAATTTTATCTTTTCTTAAAAGTTAGTAATTTAGTGGTTATAAATTTCTAAATAATGCAAGCACCTAGAATCCCCAAAATGTTTGGTATTTACACCAAAAAACCAAGTCAGTTTGAATATACACCTCGTTATTATGATGAGCGTAAAGAAAAATTGGATAAGCGAGTTGCTCAAATAAAAAAAGAAGTTGAAAACGAAAAAAATAATTCTCAACCAGCCGATGTTAAGTCTTCCATTGATGAAAATTGGGGTTCTACTTATAGAAACAGGAGTACGAATACCATCAATAAAAGAGTAATTATTTATTTGATTGTACTTTTAGGTTTAACCTATTATTTAATCTATTAAGCTAAATCCCTTCATCTTCTCCACCACTTCTTGCATGCTCAAGTCATTCATACATTTAAAGTGCTTTTTCGGGCAAGCATCATAGCCTATTTTAGAACATGGCCGGCAGTTAAGGTTATTATTTTCTATAATTACATATTTTTCTTTTGGCAGATAAGGGTACATCCCAAAAGCAGGAACAGTATTTCCCCAAATGGAAATAATATTTACTCCCAAGGCTGATGCTATATGCATTAAGCCAGTATCGTGCGTGATGAGGATTTGACTATTTTTTACAATAAATGCTGACTGATTAATAGAGTACTTTCCGCAAGCATTATATATGTTTTTGTTGGAAGATTGGCTAATAATCTCATTGGCTTTTTGTTCATCTTCCTTTCCTCCGGCTAAAATTATTGGCTGGTGAATTAAATTACACAACTCCACCAATTTATTTGTGGGCAGACATTTAGTTGCAAATTGAGCTCCAATAGCTATAGTAACATAGCCATTATTATGTGTTTCTGGAAGATTGTTTACGTTGTCATTATCTGTAAGAAAAAAATCTAAGCCTTTGCCATCATTCTCAACACCTAAAGATTTTACTGCTTCAAAATACCTGTCAACTATATGGATGTCGGGTAAGGTGTTTATTTTAAAATTGGTCAGCAACCATTTTTTTATGTTCAGCTTATCGAAAGTAAAACGCAACACACCCAATTTTCTGGAAATACCTTTAGAACGAAGGTTTTTGTGTAAATCTATTATATAATGAAAATGCTCATTTTTTAGCTGTTCGGCAACTTCATTATTGTTTTTATCAATGGTATGAATTTTAGTAATGTAAGGATTGTTTTCTAATAAAGAACTGTAGTTTTTTTTAGTTAAATAGTGGATTTCCACATTGCCATCCAACTGTTGTTTTAAGCACCTTACTATAGGAGTTGTAAGCACAATATCGCCAATGGAACTGTATCTTACAACTAATATTTTTACGGTATAATTCTCCATTAAAAGTTACTCTTTATAGAAAAGCCATTTTAAAAGCTCTTTGTAAGTAATTTTCTTTCCGTACATTAAAATTCCTGTGCGATAAATTTTTGCAGCCATCCAAGTAGCTCCTAAAAATCCCAACACTAATAGAGCCATAGAGAGTAACAATTCCCATGTTGCCACTCCGAAAGGAATACGCACCATCATAATTATTGGTGAAGTTAACGGAATAATAGACAACCAAAACGCTAATGGTCCATCAGGGTTTTCCATCACAGAGCTTGCCATAATAAAAGAAAAAATCAGTGGAATAGTAATGGGCATCATAAATTGCTGCGTATCTGCTTCGCTATCAACTGCAGAGCCTATTGCTGCTAAAAATGCTCCATAAAGTAAATAACCTCCCAAAAAGTAGAATAAAAAAGCAATTACAATTTTGGTGATAGGAATTTGACTGAACATTTCATTGATTTGTTCTTCTATTTTATTCTCAGAAATTTCATTTTCACTTTCAGAACTCATTCCATTCGTAATGGCTTCTTTTGAAAAATTGAGTTGATTCATATTTGATGAAGCTAATACTCCCATTCCAACAGAATAAATGCCCATTGAAAGAATTATCCACAACGAAAATTGTGTTAATCCTACCAACGCAATTCCAACAATTTTTCCCATCATCAACTGAAAAGGTTTTACGGAAGAAATAATAATTTCAACAATTCTACTCGTTTTTTCTTCAATTACGCCTCGCATAATTTGAATGCCATACATAAAAATAAATGTATAGATTAAAATAGCTCCTCCAAAACCCAAAAATGTGCTTACACCAACATTTTTAGATTCTTCAAGCCCAGCCTCATCTATAGAAACCGATTTTACGGTAACTTTTGGTTGAATTTCATCTAATTGTTTTCTGCTTATGTTGAATTGCTTTTCTAATTCAATGTTTTTTATTCCTTTTTCTATGGTTGATTCTATTTTAGAAACGGTTGATAATCCTGGTTGTTTTTTATAATACAAATAAGCTGTTGTGTTTTTATCTGTGTTTGAAATATGAAGGATAGAAGTGTATTTATCCTTATAAAAACTTTTTTTTGCGTCATCAATTGATTTGAATTCGTAATAAAACTGAATGGTGTTTGTGCCTTCAAATTGATTGATGAATTGACGGGTGTCATCAATAACTTCAATTATTTGTATGTCTTTGTCTTTTAATCCTAGCCAAATAGGAATTAACATTAAGCCAGCCATCAATATTGGTCCAAACAATGTCATTAAAATAAATGATGTTTTCTTAACCCTTGTAAGGTATTCGCGTTGTATTATTAAAGCTATTTTGTTCATTCTGTTAGTTGTTTAGTTAAGCCCCTCCCAACCTCCCCAAAGGAGAGGAGTTTCCATCACACAAAGCCGTATTTAATTGTTAAATTCTTAATCTCAAATTTATGCGATGGGCTTCACCCATACGCTATTTAAATTACGCTCCTTCGGAGCTTTTTAATTTCTTGTTAAAAAATTTCTAATCTCTAATTTCTAATCAAGCTCTTCCGGCAAATCATCGGGCATTACTTCATTTACTTTTTGTATAAAAATCTCGTTCATTGTTGGGATGTGTTCATTAACTGAAACAATGGTTATATCGTTTAATACTGCTCCAATCAATGCATTAACACTTGAGTCCTTGCGTATTCCTTTTACTTTTGCTATAATATTATCTTCCTGTTTTTTTGTGTCAAGCAACTCAAATCCAGTCCAAAGAGCATTTGTGAAGGATATTAAGTTTCCTTTAAAAACAATTTCATAGATATTGGTTTTAAATTGATTTTTAATCTCACTTACTTTTCCATCTAGTATTTTTCTCGATTTATTGATGAGTGCAATATCATCACATATTTCTTCTACCGATTCCATGTTGTGGGTAGAAAAAATAATGGTAGAACCTTTTTCTCTCAACTCTAAAATTTCTTTTTTAATCAGATTGGTATTAATAGGATCAAAACCGCTAAAAGGCTCATCGAGTATTAATAACTTTGGTTCGTGTAATACAGTTGTAATAAACTGTACTTTTTGAGCCATTCCTTTTGATAGTTCTTCCACTTTTTTATCCCACCAATTGGTAATTTCAAATTTCTCAAACCAGTGATTTAGCTTCGTTTTGGCTTCATTTTTCGACATTCCTTTGAGTTGGGCTAAATAGAGAGCTTGTTCACCCACTTTCATTTTTTTATACAAGCCTCTTTCCTCTGGCAAGTAACCTATTTGAGAAATGTGTTTGGGAGCTAATTTTTCGCCTTCAAAAAAAATTTCGCCTTGGTCGGGACCTGTAATTTGGTTGACAATACGAATTAAGGTAGTTTTTCCTGCACCATTTGGACCTAATAAACCAAAAATACGTTGTTTATCTATGTGAATAGAAACATTGTGTAGTGCTTTATGTTCGGCATACGTTTTATAAACTCTTTTTACATGTAAAATTTCCATGGAACAAAACTACATATTTTTTTATACTGAAATAGTAGAATGTTTTTGAGCTATATTTTTGAGTTAGATGAGCTAGAAATAAAACAAAGGTATTACAAATAGGGTCATGGAAAAAAGATTAGTTTGTACACCCCCCTTAATACAACTCCTTTATAGCAATAGACATATCATCTTTAGTTATTTCAACACCCTCATATAATTTCCTTAATCCAATTTTTTTTCTTCTTTCGTTTATATTTTTAATTTCTACTTCGGTAAGTTTATCTAACCCAAATGGCATGTGGTAATAATAGGGATCTTTACCCTGACACCATGTTAACCTTCTATCTATTATCCATGCATAATCATCAGGAGCAATATCTCCATTGAATAATGCTTTATCAATAATTGGTTTAAGTATTGAATTATCTTGGTCGGTATCAAAATGCAATAAAACAATAAATGCTTTTCTATACCCTTCTTTACCAATATTTTTTTCACTTGGGAAGCCATATTTTGTAATAAGTGATAGTAGTTTTTCAATATTCATAGAATCAACATGAAACCACTCGGTCATTAACTTTTGTGACTGAACGAACTCATCTATTGTTTTGTTAGACAAAGAGTCTTTCATGTATTTATAATAAACTTGTTGAGCTTGGTAATATTTGTTACTTCGAACTATCTGATCCTCAACAGCTATGCTATCAATTATTTTACGGTAGTTATTATTGAAATTGCTTTGATTATTAAAGCTTTTTATTTTATCGGACGTAATTTTATAAAACGGTTTATCTTTTAACTTTTTAGCTATTTTGTTAGCCGCTTTAAGATTTTTAATGTGGATATAATCCACCAATTCAAATGCTTGTTTGTAAAACACTAAAGCACTATCTAATTTTTGTTCATAAGCTAATTTTCTGGCTTGAAATGATTTTAGATGATAATTGATGTAATCATTTTGTCCAAAGGAAAACAAACTGATTGTTAAGCATACTTTTAAAATTAATATTGATTTTATCATTTTTTTAATAATTAACGAACACATTACAAATGCTATTAAAAATAAGTATTAACAGCAAACTCAAATTGATTGATAAAAATCTCTTTGAAGCTTGAAATGTTATTTTGCTCATAAAATAACAACATTGCTTTTTTATATTCAACAGAATCAACTGTTCTAAAAGATAATGGACAATATTTTGCATTTATTAAAATGGCATTGCTAACAATTCTTGCTGTTCGTTTATTTCCATCCATGAATGGTTGTATGTAAGAAATTAGTACTAGTGCCAATAATGCTTTTTCAAAGATATTCGTTTTAGAGTTAATTACATCACAAGAATTACTTAGGGCTTCAGCTATCTGAAACTCATTATCTAATGGTTTATAATTTGTACCTGATATCCCAACTCTTCTTTTTCGTAAATTTCGTTCAATTGAAAGCTCTTTGGTAAGCAAACTATGTATGTCCTCTATTTTTGAAACCGATAATGGATGTAAATAGTTTGGATTTTCAATTATGAAATCTAACGCATCTTTGTGATTTAACAACATTGTTGCTTCATCTTTGGTTTTTCCTGCTGCTGTTTCTTTTTCTTTTAAAAGCCTTTCGGTTTCCAATAAAGAATAGGTATTTCCCTCTATTTGAGAAGATTTCCAACTCAAATCAATAGCCAACCTTTCAAATTCTTTCTTATATTCTATTTCAGATAATTGAGCTACATTTTTCTGAAATTTCATTTGAAGTTCATTTAACTTTTCTAATTCAGATATAGTAAAAACTGCATGTTTTGCAAGTACTTCATTAATGATGGAGAAATTAAATACTTCTTTAATTTCTCTTTCGTCAATTTCTTTCTGATAATATTCATCCACATCAATAGGCTCTATAAGTTCAAATGTAGGCGAAATAGCATATTTAGTTCCTTTTCCTTGACCAACAGATAAAAGATAATTTTCATTTTTCAATTTAGACAAAATTCTTTTTAATGTTGCATAACTTACAGCTATACCAACATTATCATGCACTTCCTTTGAAGAACATTCTCCTGTTTTTTTAATAAAATCAAGTATTATTTTGTCTCTTGCATCCATTATCTTACTTTTGTAGCTCACAAAAATAGGAATT
>PCUH01000071.1:0-7101 GCA_002770955.1 Flavobacteriales bacterium CG18_big_fil_WC_8_21_14_2_50_32_9
CCCAACCCTCCCGAAGGGAGGGAGTTGATTTGGAACTTGTAATTTGTAATTTGACTATTGACCATTGACCATTGACTTTTGACCATTGACCATTGACCATTGACTATTGACCATTGACCATTGACTATTGACTATTGACTATTGACCATTGACTATTGACCATTGACTATTGAGAACATACAAACTTATTTCTTAAATTCAACATAAGTACACAATAAAACTATACCTATATTTGTTTCGTAATTAATTACTAATTTCTTTATTACTATTTTATGAAATTCAAACTAACTATTGCTTTATTAATTATTCCAATTGCATTCGTTGCACAATCCTACAAACCAGGAAAAACAGGTGGCTTATATTCTACTGGCAACGAAAATGTTGATAAAGGTTGGTTTTTTGGAGTTGGAGGAACCTATATGATTCCCTACCTTAAAGAAAGCGAACGATTTGATTTTACAGATACATTAAATCAAACATTTACACAGGATTATGAAGCAAAACCAACTGGAAAATTAGGTTTGTTTTTAGAACTTGGTAAGTTTAAAATGAACGACAAGCGATTCATCAATTACATTGACTATGGGTTGTCTTATAAATGGTTTAGAGGTGGTGAAAATTTTACTTCTAAAACATTTTTCAACAATACCCAATTTCCATCGCAACAAGCAACAGGAAGCTACAGCAGTCATGCCGCTTCTTTAAATTTAAACTTAGGTTATCGTTTCGATGCTACTGACAAGCGTTTTTTTGTAAACGGATTGGGCTTGAATGCCGATTATTTTTTTATTAAAAGCAGAAGTGGTGGTGGAATTATTTCAGGGCAACCCCACGAATTTGTTTCTGACTTTGTTGGCGAAATTCATTATTTTTTTGGTGTAGGTTTCAAAACTGGCAAACGATTAATAATAATGCCTATGTTGGAAACTCCAATTTTTTCAATTTATGAATTTAACCACATTAAGTCAACACACGATTATTTCAATACTCGTGCTCGACCGTTAATTTTTAAAGTTCGTTTTATGTTTTTGAAAAAGGGGTCTAAATCATGTCCAGCGGTTTATAATCCAATGGGGATTGACCCTCAAAATCAAACTAAATAGAGGCTAAATAATTGCTTTTTATATTGAATATTTTTAAACGAATCATACCAACATCAGATTTTAACCGTCATGTAACCACATTGATAGTTGGACAATTGTTTGTGCATCTCATTTCTTTTGCAGCACTTCCAATTATTACAAGAATCTACTCTGTTGAACAAATTGGTTCCTATTCGTTATTTATGGCTATTTTCATGGTGCTTTCCATCGTTAGTACTGGAAGATATGATTCTGCAATAGTTGTAGAGCCTGATGAAAAAAAATCCATTGCACTTTGGAGTTTATCACTACTTATTAGCTTCCTGTTTTCGCTTATTCTCTTTGTTCTTTTGCTAATTTTTAAAGAAAATTTACTCCTGTTTTTAAAAACGCAACAATTAGGAATTTATATATTATTACTTCCATTGGCTATTTTTTTGGCTTCAATCAATCGGGCAACACAGTTCTATTTTAATAAAATTGAAGCTTATCGGAAAATTACGCAAGCAGAGATAATTAAATCTGGAGTAAACTCAAGTGGTGGTGTGGTTTTAGGTCTATTAAAATTCCTATCAGGTGGTTTAATTGTAGCCAATATACTTTCGCTTTTAATTTCTGCTTTTTACTTGTTTTTTCAACTTCCAAAACGATTTTGGAATGCAATTTCATTTTCAGTTGTTGCATTAAAAGAAGTTGCTATTTCCTATAAAGATTACCTTAGTTATTATTCTATTTCAGGCGTTTTAAGTGCCTTAGTTTCTAATGGAACTCCTATTTTCATTATTTTCTTTTTCACAGAAAAAACAGCTGGTTATTATTTTATGGCAGAAAAAGTTGTTAGTATTCCACTGGGCTTAGTTGTAGCTGCAATTTCTAGAGTTTTCTATCAAAAAGCAACCCTACTCTATCATGAAAATAAAAACGAGTTTCTACAACTCATTTTTACTATTCAAAAAAGAATGTTGTTTGTTTTAATCCCCTTACTAATAGTGCTTTCCTTAGCAGCTCCCTACTTTTTTGAGTTGTTTGGTGATGATTGGAGAAAAGCAGGTGAAATGATAAAATATTTTGCTGTTTTGGTTTTTTTCAACAACCTGGTTTCGCCAGTTGGAAGTATTTCTAACATCATCAACAGGTTAGATATTTTGCTTTATTTCAACATCGTTTTGGCTGTATGTCGGTTAGGAACATTTTATATTGGAAGTTTGTTTTTTAGCTTTGAATATGCATTGCTGCTTTCTGCTTTTGTTTTATCTTTGTGTTATATTGGTTTAGATTTTTACTTAAAAAAGTTAATTAGAGACTGTCTATAAAGTCCAACTTCATCGTTATTCTAAAAATAAAGTTTCACTTTTTCTAAAAATTCCTTCTGAATTAATTTATTGCTAGCTATCAATTCCTTACCAAACAAATAATTATCACCTCCCGAAAAGTCAGTTACTACACCACCAGCTTGTTTAACAATAAAAGTTCCTGCCGCTACATCCCAAGAATTAAGGCTATATTCATAAAAAGCATCGTATCTACCACAAGCTACATAAGCCAAATCAACCGCTGCCGAGCCCAAACGTCTTAAGCCTCTTGAGCTTTTCATTAAATCCTGAAAAAGCAGCATGTATTCTTTTTGTTTCTCATAATCAGAATAAGGAAAACCCGTTGCTACCAATGAATTTTCTAATGTTGATGTGTTTGAAACATGAATTTCTTTCCCATTCAAATAAGCTTTGCTTCCCTCCCATGCATAAAAAAGTTCATCTAAATTAATCTCATAAATTACGCCTAAAATAAGTTCATTATCTCTTCTTAAACCTATGCTTACGCAAAAACATGGTACAGAATGAATAAAATTGGTTGTCCCATCCAATGGATCAATAATCCAATTGTATTGCTCGCCTATTTTAGTAGATGTTTCTTCTTCTGTAATAAATCCCGATTCAGGAATCAATTCCGTCAACCTATCTACTATCATTTTTTCAGCCATTTTATCTACATAAGTTACCAAACTATTTTTGGCTTTTACTTCAATATCATCTATGGATATTTTTTGTTCTTTAATAAATTTTCCAACTGTTTTGCTTAGTTGACATACTTCCTCACAAAGTTTTTCTAAATTCATGCTAATTTTTTTATACTTATTACTATTTCTGAATTTTAAAAGTAATACTTTCTTATGTAATTCAAAAAAAGTTGGTTCACAAGATATTGAACATGAAAAAACCCCCAGTTAGACTGAGGGCTTTTAATTCTTTCACTTAGTTACGTTCCATTGCTGAAAGAGGCTTTACTAAGCATAACATTACAAATTTACGAAAAATTACTTTACAGAGTATAAAAAAATTTAAAAAAATAATCCCAAAGAATATAAAAGTTTTTGAAAAAGGTATTTATATATGTAACTTTACTTTTAAATTATTAAACTCTTATTAAGTTGAAGTACGAAAAACTTGAGCATTTTGTTTCATTACCGAGATTAGATAGGTTTCTAACTGCTTGCGATGGGTCTAAAACAAAAGCTCAAGAATTGTATAAAGCAAATTTGAGGGTAGCAGAATCTTTTTACCCGATAATGCACCTTTTTGAAATATTTCTTAGAAATACCATTTACTACAAGCTAACTAAATACTTTGGAAATCCAGATTGGATAGTTGCTGAAAAGAGTGGGTTCATGAGTGATAAAACTCTTAAGCCAAGCAAATATTTCCTTAAAAAACAAATAGAAAGTGCTGAAACCAGAGTAAGACGAAGAGGTGGTACCATTACATCTGGTAAAATAATTGCTGAACAAATGTTGGGTTTTTGGACTAGTCTTTTTGATACTCATCATTATAAACTTCTTAGTGGCTCTATAATTCATTGCTTCCCTAATAGACCAACAGAAGTTCAACGGAAAGAAATCAATCTTAAATTGGACAAGATTCGAGAATTTAGAAATCGAGTTTATCATAATGAGCCTGTTTGTTTTAATGGTAACAAAATTGATTTTAGAGAGGCAATGAAAATAAAAAAAGAAATTTTAGAGGTACTGGGTTGGATAGACCATGATATAGCAAAATATATTAATCAGTTTGATAATGTTGATGCTAAAATTCATTTGGCTTTAAGTTTATAGTTATTGTTACTAAAAATATTTCCGTGCAATTTCGTTATAATTTCACGTTGTTCTTTTGATCTCTTTTCATTTCTGGTTATTTATTCTTCCACTTCTGCTCTAACAGGTTGAAGAGCATCTCTTACCTTAAAAACCTCACGCTCATCCACCAACAAAAAAGCTATCCAATGAAAATCTTGATTTTTTTCCACCCCAGCTTCTTTTAAAATAAGCTGTTCTTTACTAGCAAATTCTTCCAAATGAATTTGATGGTGTTTAGCTGTTTGTTCTGCCTCATTGCCTCTAAAATCCCATATTAAACGTATTGTTCTTTGCATTATTAGTTTAATTTTTAATGAAACTAAAAGTTGCTTTTTGATGATGGGTTTGTTGAAGCATTGTTACAAAATTTTCCATCGTTTGGTAAGGGCCTACATCGATTACCATATTTAATATCCATGAAGGAACAGTTCCTGCTGGATCTACTTTTAAATAATAATCAATAGCAATTTCATTGTCTGTCAGTGGAGTAAATATCCATTCTCCATAAAAATCGGTAATCCTAACCAAATTATCTTTTTCAGGGATTTTATTTAATAGAGGCATCGAAATCGAATGTACTTTTTTAGCTTTATCTTGATAAATTCTATTAGAAACTACCAAATCACGATTTTGAAGTGGCCAAGGTGTTTTACTCTGAGTGTAATACTCCATTTCTAAATGCGTTTTTTGAGTAATTATTTCTGAATTTTCACAATTGTATATCCACAACGGATAATTTTTCACATCTTTCAACACCGAAACAGCAGCAGAAAGTGTTCCCTTAACAGTAGAATGTACTTTAATTTGTTTTATTCTCTCTCCTTCAGGCAAAAAAGAATAAACAATTATTCCATTTTTAGATTTCTCCAAATTCCATTTCATCAATTTTGTCTCACTATTAAAACTAGTGAAAATAAGTGTAACCATTAAAGAAAAAACGATATAAAGAAATTTTTGCATGAGTTTTAATATTGAGCACAGTTTACACAAGTTATACTTTCTGGCATAATCAACAACCTCCCTTCAGGTATGGGCTGATTACATCGAATACATATTCCAAAATTGGGTTCGTCAATTTTAACCAAAGCACGCTCCAATTTTTTTAGTTTTTCTTCCGCTACACGAAGAGAAGCTTCATTCACGCTTCTGTTGTTTATGGCATCCATCCTACTAATTCTACCAATTGCATTTTCTGGAGCAATAGGTTTTGTTACTTCCTTTAGCTCTTCAATTTTAATTTTAAGCGTTTCTATCGTTGCTCTAATTTTAGCTTTGAGTTCTTTTTTATTTTCTATAGCCATCTGTCCACTTATTTATTTTCAAAAGTAGTTAAAATGATTAAATTTTATGTCGCTTTTCTTGCTAACCAATCCATATAATCAATATCCGAAATAATAGACTCTTCCAATTTTAATTTTTTTATTGAACTCAATTTTTTATTGAAAAACAGTGCTTTTTGTTGTTGATTGCTTGTTGCTGAAATAGTGGAAAAAATGGAAATAAAAAACTTATCAATAGGTCTTAACATTTTAGAATTTTTCAAAAAATCTAAGGTTGTTTTCACTAAATAAGGCAATAAAATGAAATTAGAAAGCTCATAATGCGTAATGATATTAAGAACATAAGTAGCTGCCTTAATATCTACCCTTAAGTTTTTAGATGTTAGGTTGATAACTTTATTAATCCATACCAATGCGTTTTTATAATCACCGATATTAAAATAAGCTAATGCAGTATGATAATGAACCAAATAATAATGTTCACTATTTAATATTGATTTAATGTTACTATGTGTTTCAAATATTTCATTAACAAATTCAATTGCTTTATCATACTGCTTTGTCTCGTTATAATAACCCAGCTCAAACAAGCACAACATATCTAAAACAGCTGATTGTTCTCGGGCGGAAGAAATTTTAAAATTTTTAACCTTATCCAAGTAATTGGCAAAAGATTTATAGTCTTTTACAACCAACGAATGCATCAACAAATTATGTACACTCGAAAGATAATGTATTGAATTTTCTTTGTTGATATGCGGAAATTGCTCCAAATAATCAACTAATTTCGCTCTATATTCACCAGATTTTTTTTGATCTTTTATTAACCGATGAAGCACACTGTTAAGTACATAATAACTATACGTAGCTTCATAAGAATTTGAATTGCTTTTTTCCTTAATTAAAGGATGATTTAAGAGTTTTTTGTAAGTATCAAGCTCATTTTTATCTCTTATCACCTCCGATTCTTTAATTAACAATTGAGTTTCATTAATTAATGCTTTATACTCCAAAATGGCCTGGTAATTTTTAATGTTATTTTCATGTTTATTAGAAATGGTTTTTGAGTGCTTTACATTCAACCTCAACTGTGCATTATCAATTCTATTTTCCCAATTGGACAACTCTTCTAAAGTTAAAAAAAATTGATATTCCTGTGCAATTTTCTCTGCTTTCTTTACTAGTTTTTCTGCTAATTTAAACTGGTTCTTCCAATATAAAATTTCAATGTCAATCAATAAATTCTTACAAATAATGTTCGCTTTTGATTCAGTATGATAATTTCTTAATTGTTTAAGTATAAAGTTCTGTAAATAATTTTTTGCTACACTAAATTGAATGATGAATTTTTCTGTTTTAAATTGTTCTAATATCTCCTTTTCATCATATTTTTTTTGTTTTTCTATGGCATCAAATAACTTTAAATAAGCTTTATCGCCTTGATGAAACTGAGCATTTAACTTAATAAAACGTTTTTCAGTTTTTGTAAGGGATTTTATTAAATCGAATAAAACATTGTTTTTAGCATCCATTTATTTACATTTATCTTAAAAAAATACTATTTAGTTTAATTTTTAACAATTTAAACCTTAGACTAAAAATTAATTCC
>PCUH01000071.1:7163-8308 GCA_002770955.1 Flavobacteriales bacterium CG18_big_fil_WC_8_21_14_2_50_32_9
TGTAGAAAAATGGTATTGGTTTTTAAGTTTAGATGAATTATTTTCGTAACATTAAATTAACTTACATTACAACTAAATATATAAACAATTAAAATGAAGCAGTTAACCTTAATTTTATCTATCGTTTTACTTCCTCTTTTTGGGAAATCTCAACAAAGCAAATGGATTAATACACCTAAAAATCATAAATCATTTATTGAAAACAAAGGACAATTTTCAATAAAACCTTCAGAAGATTTTAACACAGATGTTGAATTTTCTTTTGATGGAGAAACTGAAGATTTTTATTTCACAAAATCGGGTGTTGTGTTTTTGTATAGTACACAAGAAAAAAGAGAACGCTCTCTAGATGAAAAAAAATGGCGAGAAGAAAAAAAAAAACAAGGATTTGCTAACCAAAAAGAATTTCAAGAATTTGAAAAAGCAGGACATAAATTAAAAATGGAGTATGATGAAATTAGAACTGAATGGATAGGTGCAAATCAAAATGTTCAAATTATTGGTTCAGAAAAAACAACTTATCATCACAGTTATTGGATAACCAAACAAAATGGCAAACAAGAAAACGTAAATTTAATTCCTTCTTACAAAAAAATAACTTATAAAAACTTATATCCAAATATTGATATAGAGTATGAATTACATCCTGAAAATGGTATTAAATACACTGTTATTGTTTATCCAGGTGGCGATATTACCAATGTAAAACTTCGTTATTCTAAACAACCAAAACTTCAAGCTAATGGAAATATCATTACTAAAACTATTTTCGGTGATGTAACAGATCATGCCCCATTAACATTCTATGCTAACAATAAGACTCAAACTATTTCTTCTGCTTATGAAGTAAACAACAACATAATTACTTTTAAAATAGGTAATTATGACAACACCAAAACAATTATTATTGACCCATGGACACAATCTCCAAACTTTGCTACCGATTGGAAAGCTGTTTGGGAATGTGAAGTTGATGCTGCTGGAAATGCATATATTATTGGAGGTGTAATGCCCCTTCAACTACATAAATATAATGCTGCGGGTGTTTTGCAATGGGTTTACAACACGCCTTATGATACTACTTCTTGGCTAGGTACTTTTGCTACTGATGATTTAGGAAATTCCTACGTTACCAATGGTTCAAC
>PCUH01000071.1:8318-9342 GCA_002770955.1 Flavobacteriales bacterium CG18_big_fil_WC_8_21_14_2_50_32_9
CAAAAAATCAGTACTGCTGGTGGTGTTTTATGGAATAATGGATCACCAGGAGGTTTGTTTGCCAGCACCGAGTTCTGGAACATTGCTTTTAACTGCGACCAAACTAAATTGGTAGTAGCAGGTACTGGGGGAACACTACCTCCTCTTCCTTTTATATATGATATTAATATGAATACAGGTAATGTTCTTACTAGTGTTCAAGTTACAGGTGGAGCATTAATTCCAACACAAGAAGTAAGAGCTATAACAGCAACATCAAACGAAAAATATTATTGGTTGTCTCACGATTCTATTGGTTTTATTGATCAAGGTTTGGCTAACTGCCCAGGAAACCCTTCTCCTTTTCATGTTGATAATACTTATAACTTAGGTTACAAAAATGAAAATTGGAGGAAAAATAATAGTGGAATAGAAGCTATTGCTTATTATGGAGGATTTATTTTTGTAAATAGAGGTAATCGATTAGATAAAAGAGATTTTTATTCAGGAAATGTTTTGTCAACTGTTGCAATTCCAGGAGGAGCATTTACTAATGTATTTTTAGGTGGCAATACAGTAGAAAATAGTGGAATTTCAATTGATGATTGTGGAAATATTTTTGTGGGTTCTAAAAATGGAGTATATAAATTTAATCAAGCATTAGTTCAAATAGCAAATTATCCCACCTCTTTTAATGTATATGATGTTGAAGTTTCTACAGCTGGTGATATTATAGCAGCAGGTTCAACAGGAAATTCTGGTTCCTCCATTAGAACAGGCTCTGTACAATCTTTTGCTGCTGCAGCTTGTGCTAGACAAGCAGCTACTTGTTGTAATCCATCCATTTGCCAAGTTCCTCAAATGTGTGATACAGATGCTCCAATTACACTTACTCCATTTACTTCTGGAGGCACATGGACTCCCTATACTGGATTAAATACAACAACAGGAGTGTTTGATCCTTCAGTAGCAGGACCAGGAACACATACTATTTATTATTCATTAGCTTGCGGAACGGATTCAGTTACTATTGTTGTTAACATTT
>PCUH01000252.1 GCA_002770955.1 Flavobacteriales bacterium CG18_big_fil_WC_8_21_14_2_50_32_9
ATTTTTAGCGAACACATACTTTATTCGTTGCATTTAATGCATCAAATATACGTTTTATTCGTTGCACTTAGTTTTACAGAAAGACACTAATTGTAACTTTTCCATAAATTTTTTGTGATTCCATACTGTACATAACTAAAATAGGTATCTCCTTTTTTAATGTGGTCTATTAATTCACCTTCTTTTTGCATGCCACACTTTTGCATTACTTTTCCTGAAGCAGGATTTTCAAAAATATGCACACCAAAAATTTTATTTAAGTTGAGTTGTTCAAAACCAAAGTTTATAATTGTAGCTAATGCATCACTGCAATAGCCTTTGTTCCAATAGGGTTTTCCTAGCCAATAGCCAACTTCTGCTCTGTCAAAATTGGGTTCAATGGCTAAATCTATTCCACCAATAAAATTGTTGGTTGCAGTATCTTCTATCCCAAAAATATATTGATTTTTGTTTTCAAATCCTTTACGAGCCA
Organism: Flavobacteriales bacterium CG18_big_fil_WC_8_21_14_2_50_32_9; assembly: GCA_002770955.1. GTDB lineage: Bacteria > Bacteroidota > Bacteroidia > Flavobacteriales_E > Vicingaceae > BRH-c54. The sequence continues at coordinate 473 of PCUH01000252.1, forward strand.
TATTAATCCAAAAGCGAGCATCATTTTCCGAATAAGGAAAAGGAATGTTTAATGTAACTTCCGAAATTGCTTTTTCTTTCATTAGTTCTAAGATAGTTGGTATGTCATTTTCTTCTATCTTTCGTAGAATTAGTTTTTTTGTAGTTATGATAGGAAATGGGTGCATTAAAATCTTACTTGAGTGGATAATCCTGATGTTATTTTAAATGATTTTTCTTTGGTATAAATTACTTGCTTTAGGTTGACTCCTCGCTGCACTATGCGGTAATTCCCAGGTTGCAAAACGATTGTTTCTCTTGAGCTGTTTATTGAGAATGTGTAAATTAACTCCAGTTTATTGTTTTTTTCTTCAAAAATACTTGTAATTCCATTGCTTGGTAAAAAGAAAATACCTAAACCGGGTTCGGGTAAAAAAACTTTTGTTGTATGACTTTGTTTGATATTCACATTATTGATAGATGTTCTAGGAAGTGTAAGAATTTCCAAATCATAATCGCCTGTGATGTATTTTGTTGTTTTGGCAAAATCTTGAATATGAAATGTAGCCAAGTCGCCTTTTTTCCGAACAATACATTTCAAATCTTTATATTCGTTGAGTCCGTTCATTTCGAGTTGCAAAAATCCTTGAGGTGCATCTAACGCTATTATATTATGCTTTCCAGGAATTATCGTTATATCTTCTTTGTGAACAGGTGGCAACGTATGCACTACTAAATCATATTTTAATGCAGGGTCGAGCGGAATAGTATCAGGATTTCCTCTGTAATTCATGGTATGTATGAAGTTATATTCTATTTTTTTTGAAAAACTATTGTAAAAAGTCATGTTTACATCAGTTTCGGTTGGAAGCCCGTTGGCATCTATTAAATTAACCTGAACGGTAGTGTTGTTCATGGCTTGGGAAATAACAATAGTTAATACATTTTCAAAAGAAGCTTGGTCTTTGGTTTCATAAAAAGTACCTACACATTTAAAAGCATCGGCAATTTCTAAATCCAATCCCATGCCTATTACAAATGGTTTTAGCGTTACACCATTTTTTTGCAGCGCAAGAGCAACTGCACAAGGATCTCCATCACATTCTTCTTTGCCATCGGTAATTAAAATAATGATGTTTCGGCAATTATTACAGGGCGGAAAGTCGTTTTTAGTTTGTTCTAAGGAGTAGGCAATAGGCGTAGTACCAATTGGATAAATTTGTTTTAGCTTTGTTTTTATTGCTTCATAATTGTTGGATTTAAAAGGAACTTCTAATTTAGAATCTTCACAACTTCTATTACCTGTTGCAACAGAGTACTGATGTCCATAAATACGTAAAGCAACTTCTAAATGCTCTACTTTTTTTAAACTATCCATTAAATTACTAAGTAAACGGGTTGCTACTACCATTTTTTGCTCTCCACTCCATTGCCCCAACATACTTTGAGATGCATCTAACACAAATAAAATTCTTGTCTTTGGTTGATTTTGGGCAAAAGAGGATATGACTATAAATAGGCTTATAGTTAAGGATAGAATATATTTAGTTAAGCGGTTCATTTTATCAGTCTTCAGTTGTTCGGTTCGTAATCATTAATGGACAAAAGTTAAGATTTATTAGTTGATTATATGCATACTACGATTGTTTAACAAATATTCATAATTAAATTAGTGTCTGTCAGTAATATCGAGAGACTGAACTATATTGTTCGAGTTCGAGGCATTCGAAGTTTTGAAAATCAGGAGCCCTGATAGCTATCGGGATGACTGGTTTTTAAAACAAGAATAACGAAGAAATCGGACAATATAGACAGGCTCTAATTAATAATCTCCAAGCGTTTCTTCTAACTGTCCTAAAGCTAATGCTAATTGCTCATCATTTGGAGCTACTCCGTGCCATTTGTGGCTTCCCATCATAAAATCAACTCCTTGTCCCATTTCTGTTTTCATAATAATAATAACGGGTTTTTGTTTGTCAAGGTGTGTTTTAGCCTTATTAAGTGTTGTAATTATTTCCTGCATTTTATTGCCGTTCATTTCTAACACGTCCCAGCCAAAAGCTTGCCATTTAGCTTTTAAATTTCCCAAACTCATTACTTCATCCGTGCTTCCATCAATTTGCTGTCCGTTGGCATCCACACAAGCAATGATATTATCTACTTTGTTGTGAGCGGCATACATAGCAGCTTCCCAAATTTGTCCTTCTTGCAACTCGCCATCGCCATGCAATGAAAAAACAATGCTTTTATCGTTATTTAGTTTTTTTGTGAGTGCTGCTCCAATTGCATTTGATAATCCTTGACCTAACGATCCGCTTGCTATTCTTATTCCTTCTAATCCTTCGTGGGTGGTAGGATGACCTTGTAAACGGCTATTTAATTTTCTAAATGTGCTTAATTCTTTCATATCAAAATAGCCAGAACGAGCCAACACACTATAAAACAAAGGAGAAATATGCCCATTAGATAAAAAGAAAATATCCTGATTTTTACCATCCATATCAAACGGTTTTGGTGTGTGGTGCATCACTTCAAAATAAAGAGCAACCAAATAATCTGTGCAACCTAATGAGCCACCAGGATGTCCAGAATTTACAGCATGAACCATTCGTACAATGTCTCTTCTTACTTGAGAAGCAATTTTTTCTAATTCGATAATTGATGGCATTTTCTTTTTTTTTTGAAGGTTAAAATTTTGTTCAAAAGTAGTTGAATTAAAAAAAAAGGAAGTCCTTTGTTGAAAACTTGTAACAATTTAATAAACGATTGCTTTACAAGTGGTTTTTGATTCTATAATTAATAGTTGCCATCCCGACACCTGTATGGACAAACGAATGGTTATTCGTTTTGATTTTATTCGTCTGTGATAGCTATCGGGATGTCTTTTTTATTAAATTAGGATACAAAGAATGAATAGAATTAAGCACAATAATTCAACGAATAAAAAAAAGAATTTCATACATTTATCAACTTAAAAATACACACTAAATTTTAAATTCATGAAATAGCCACGCAAAAGCATACAAGCACTGATGAAGATACACTGGCGTATTCCATATGACCGAATTAACAAAATAAAAATACACATATGAAAAAAATTAACTGTTTTAGTCTTTTATTTATTGTTGCTGCTCTTTTTTCTTTTAGCAATACTAATGCTCAACAAGCAAAATCACTCCATTTTAAATCGGGTAAAATTATTCCTGAATTAAATAGTAATCAACTAGAAAAACACATTGTTTCTCCAAATGAGTTGGTAAATGGAAGTTATTTTAGAATCATACAATTTAGTGAAATACCAACATCATCTCAAAAAGAAAGTTTGATAAATTCAGGAATTACCTTGTTAGATTATATGCCTGATTACGCTTTTTATGCATCTATTTTAGAAAATACAAATTTGAATGTATTGAAACAATACAATGTGATTAGTGTTTTGCCAATTGCTATTGATTTCAAATTAACTCGTCAGTTAAAAGAAAAAAACTATCCACATTGGACTTTGTTTGGATTTGATCAGATAGAGTTAAACACCATGTATTTTTCTACTATTTCAAAAATTCAGGCAGAAAATAAACTTAGAAAATTAGGAGCAACAATTTTAGTAAGCAATGATGTTCAAATCATTAACTTCAGAATAAATTTATCTAAATTAGAAGAAGTTTATACACAGTCCGAATTTTATTATTTTGAACAAATAGATGAACCTGGTCAGCCAGAAAATTTTCGGTCACGAACAAATAGTAGAAGTAACACCATCTCAACCGAATATGCAGGAGGAATAAAATTTGACGGAACAGGAATGACCGTGATGTTGCAAGATGATGGTATTATTGGGCCACACATTGATTACACTGGTAGAATTGATTTAAGAGTTACTTCAAATAGTGGAAACCATGGAGACCATACTTCAGGAACAATAATGAGTGCAGGAAACTTAAACCCTAGAGGAAGAGGAATGGCTTCAGGAGCAGATTTATTAGTATATGGTTCAGATAATGCAAATTACAATCTTGTTCCCAATTTATATAACAATGAAGATGTTGTTATTACATCTAAAAGTTATAGTAACGGATGTAACGCAGGATATACCTCTTTGGCTCGTCAATTAGACCAACAAATACGTCAATTACCATCATTAATTCATGTTTTTTCGGCTGGTAACTCAGGTGCTTCCGACTGTGGCTACGGTGCAGGAGCAGGATGGGGAAACATTACTGGAGGACACAAAGTTGGTAAAAATGTAGTTACAGTAGGTAACCTTAGTTATACAGATGTGTTGGCTGGCTCTAGCAGTAGAGGCCCAGCAGAAGACGGAAGAATTAAACCAGATGTTTGTGCTGTAGGAACAAATGTTTTTTCAACAATGGATGTGAATGATTATCAAACAATAAGTGGAACATCAATGGCTTGTCCGGGTGTTGCAGGTGTTTTTACTCAATTGTATCATGCTTATAAAACAATGAATAGTGGTAATAATCCATTATCGGGGTTGATGAAAGGGATAGTGTTAAACACCTGTGATGAAGTTGGAAACTCTGGACCTGATTACAAGTATGGGTGGGGAAGAATTAACGCTCGAAGAGCTTATGAAGTAATGAGTAATAATCAATATTTATCTTCAACAATTGCTCAAGGAGGTAACAATTCGCATGTAATTGCTGTTCCTGCAAACACTGCTCAAGTTAGAATTATGGTTTATTGGACCGATTATGAAGCAGTTGCAGGAGCTTCTGTGGCACTTGTAAATAACCTTAATATGCAGGTGGTTGACCCAAGTTCTTCAACTTTTAATCCTTGGGTTTTAGACCCAACACCAAATGCAACAAGTTTGAACAATGTTGCAGTTAGAGGAATTGATAACTTGAACAATATGGAACAAGTTACCATTGATAATCCAACAGCAGGAAATTTTACAGTAAATGTAAATGGTTTTGCCATTCCTCAAGGACCTCAAGAATATTTTGTTATTTATGAATTTATATCAAACAACATAACGCTAACTTACCCGATTGGAGGAGAAGGGCTTGCTCCAGGAACTATTGAAACTATTCGTTGGGATGCGTTTAGCAATACAGGTAATTTTGCAGTAGAATATTCCATTAATAATGGCGTGAGTTGGTTGCCAGTTAACATGAATGTAAATGGAGCTCAACGCTATTTTGATTGGAATGTTCCTAATCAGCTTTCTGGATTAACTAAAGTGCGAGTTACCAGAGGAGTATATAATGATGAATCCGACCAAGTATTTTCAATTATAGGCACACCAACTAACCTACAAGTAAATTGGTCTTGTCCTGATTCCTTGAATTTTTCTTGGAATGCAGTTACAGGAGCAACAGGCTATGAAGTTTCCATGTTAGGAGTTAAATATATGGATTCAGTTGGAACTACTTCTAACACTAATATAACCTTATTGGCTCAATCTATTGACACAGTTTGGTTAAGTGTTCGTTCACTAGGTCCCAATAATGCTAGAGGAGAAAGGGCCATAGCAATTCAACGATTACCAGGCACATTTAGTTGTCCTATCCCTGTTGATGTGGCTATGTCTAATTCATTACCCCAAAATAATACATCTATATTGAGTTGTATGACTCCTAATTTTGCTATAAGTATTGATGTTCTTAATGATGGATTGAATACACTTACCAACATCCCCGTAAATTATACATTAAATGGAGGAACATCAGTAACAGAAAATATAGCAGGACCAATAGTTCCAGGAGCATCTGTTAATCATGTTTTTGCAACACAACCAACACCAGTTTCAGGAACTAATAATTTACTTGTTTGGGCAAGTATGGTTGGTGATGGAAACCCATTCAACGATACATTAATTTCTCAATTTAATTACAATACTTCAGCACCCAAAACATTGCCTTGGACAGAAAATTTTGAAACTTTCAGTCTTTGTGGCACTTCCTCCAATTGCGAAGCAGAAATTTGTGCCATGAATAATGATTTTACAAACTTAGCAAATGGAATTGATGATGACATTGATTGGAGAACAGACAATGGAGGAACACCTTCTACAGGAACAGGTCCTTCGCAAGATTTTAATCCTGGAACTAGTTCTGGGAAATACCTTTATTTAGAGCCATCAGGAGCACCAGTTTGTTCTAGCAAAGAGGCCATTTTATTATCACCATGTATTGATTTAACAGGAACAAACAATCCAGTATTAAATTTTGCTTACAATATGAATGGAACAACCATGGGTGCTTTGTTTGTAGATGTTTTTTCCAATGGCGTGTGGAATGTAAATTTAATTTCACCTTTAGTTGGAAATAAAGGAGCTAACTGGTTTACAGCAACAGCATCTCTAAATGCCTATGTAGGAAATGTAATTAACATCAGATTTAGAGGTGTTACAGGTTCAAGTTGGGAAAGTGATTTAGCTATTGATGATATTAGCATTACACAAACCGTTGGAATTAGTGAAAATGCTTTTACAGGAATTTCAATTTACCCTAATCCTGTTAACAAACAATTAATTGTAAGTGGACTTACTGAAAATGATATAACAACATTAACCATAACAGATGTTACAGGTAAAATTATAACTACATCTACGACCAGCTCAACCAACCAACAAATTATAGATGCAAGTGGCTTGTCAACAGGGATTTACTTTTTACAACTAACATCTCCATCAGGCTCAAGAAACATTAAGTTTGTTAAAGAATGATAAGAGCTGATGTAAATACATTGCATTACTATTATACTTTTGGTTCTATAATGCCAGGCAGGAGCTACAATAGCGGAGATTATAGATATGGTTGGAACAAGGGAAGTGAAATGGACGATGAAATTACAGGGGTAACAGGTTCTCATTATACCACTTACTTTAGAGAAATAGATACTCGTTTAGGCAGAATGTGGAGCAGAGACCCTGTTTTTCAGCCTTGGCAAAGCCCCTACAACAGCATGGATAATAATCCGATAGCTTTTAATGACCCATTAGGGGATGAAGTGAAAGGTAAAACCAAAAAAGATGCAGAAAAAACAAAAAAACAAATGGCTGAGTCTTTAGGAAAACAAGGAGAGGAGTTAGTTGAAAAGTTCTTTACAATTCAAGATGGTAATAAACTTCAGTATGAAGGTAAAGATAATAAAATGGCAGACTTAACTCACTACATGAACAATACAGGAGCGTATAGAGGAAAAGGAGCTAAATTTACTAAAGAACAAAAAGCTATGGCACGTGGGTATGTGAGAATGATAAAAGCAACATCTTTTTCAATTGAAGTTGAATTTAAAGAAGATATGGCTATAGATGATAGTGAATTTAAAGCAACAGGAAAAAGAACAGGTTCTGTAACTATTGGCGAAGCAACTCCTACAAGAACTTATTTAGATGTTAATAATGAGTCTCATTTTCCTACATTAACGCAGACATTTGTTCATGAATTATTAGGAGAAGCTTATATTGCTACTACGTATGGAGATATGAATACCATCCTTAATTTAATGAAAACCACAAATAAAAAAGATTGGATTAACCAACCTACTTTAAGAAGAATAGCAGTACATATTATACAAGCTGAAAATTTATATAATGTAATAAATAGGTCAGGAATAGGACACGGACCTCCAGTGCATCCAGATGATGTTAATAAAGTAAATGGAATTCCGGAGCCATTTTCTAGATAAAAATGAATATGAACAACTTATTTCTAAAAATAATATTGATTTTTCTTGTGTTGAGTAGTGTGTTTGGATGTTTTAATAAGATACCCCAAAATAAAACTATAGAACCAAAAAAGTTATTATTGGTAGCAACATTAGACGATTCCGTGGCACTGCATAGAAATGATACAGCATGGATAGAAAATGCCTCTTGCATAGAGCTGAGGATAGACACCATAAATACTTCAGAAATTAAAAAATATAAAAAGAGAGATGATTTATTCATTTATAGGGGTAATTCTTATGAAAGAAGTCAATTGTTTAGTTTGTCTGAATACGAAAATTTAAAAAAATATAAAATAACCTCATTAGGGTTAATATCAGTTATGATAAGATATTACATTAACCCATTCAATCAAGGAGATTGTTTTGAAGAATATACAAAAAAAAAGTTACAGGCTTATTATAATAGATTTGAAGAACAAACTATGTGGAAGGATGTGAAAATCTATATAACAGACATAACAGTTCTCTCAGATGAAGGGAATAAAATAATAGTTAATGATATAGTTATTAATATGGTAAAATAGGTAGTGTTACTTCTAGGCTTTTACCCCCACACCTTGCCAAATAAGAACTAAAAAGCAGCTTGTCATTTTAGATTTTAGCTTGTTTTTCACAAGCATAAAAATCTTAATGGCACAGCGGTAAACCCTAAAAAGCCGCTAAAATCGTTTTCAGAACAGGATATTTATTTTATCCAATATTCTTTTGGGTCTTTCTTTGTGTTTATTACCGCATGAATATAAACAGCTTTCAGTTCTATATCCACAGTAAAATGAACCATAAAAGGGTATTTTTTTAGCGGTAGGCAACGAATATTGTGGTAACGAACTTGATAGAATGGATTTTTAGCTAAAGTTTTGATGTATTTATTGAAATAAGTTTCAAATTTTTCACCCAAACCTATCAATTGTTCATCATAATAATCAATTGCTTCTTGAACGTCATGAATCGCTCTAGGGTCAAGTTCTAAATCAAACTTCATTATTTTTTCTTTTTAAATTTCAGTTGTTTACGTGCTTCTTCCCAAGATACGTAATCCTCTTTTTTTGCTGTCTTAATTCTGTTCATTACAAATTTCTTATGCTCTTCCGAGATAGGTAAATCATTTACATTTACTTCAAATCCTAATTGTTGTATTAATTCCATAAAGAAATTAA
>PCUH01000097.1 GCA_002770955.1 Flavobacteriales bacterium CG18_big_fil_WC_8_21_14_2_50_32_9
TGAACAATTTAGTGACCCAATAGGTTCCGCAGTTACGATAGATAAACTATTTCTTCCAGGCAACCCTTGTGGCCCATTTTGTGATTCTTTTGCATAGAGAGCATAAGGAACAGAAAGTAATTGTGAGTTTCCCATGGAGATTCCGTTTACAATAACAACAAGATAATGCAAATTAGCTCCCCAGTTAATCGCAGAAAAAGGTCCAGCAGAAGGAAATCCATTGCCAATTTCAGCGGTAAAAAGCCCAAACTGATTGGTGGTAATTCCTGCATGTGTTTCGGCATAAACCACAGAACCGGAGCCAGAACCTTGTCTTATTTCAAACTCAACACTTAGTGTTTGATTAATTAGTGGGTTTCCAGATAAATCTCTAGCAACTGCTTGATAGTTTATTTTTTCGGGTGGTGATTGAGCAAAAATAAGTGTGCTTAGCAATAAATATGCTAGTAAAATAATTGATTTTTTCATGTGTAGGTATTTATTAGAAGTTTATTTTATTGTTTTAATTGACGTTAATTCTTATAAATTAGTTGCTTAAGGTTGTCCCTATAAAATAGATAATATAATTTATAGAACCTTATCTTAAAATAAAAAATCAACTTACTTAATCGATAAATTAATATTATTTAACGAACAAATGTACAATTTTTGTTGACTAATCCAAATAAAAAAGAAATTAAAATGCTTATTTTTAATGAAATGAATATAGAGAAAGGAAGTTCTATTTTATATGACCAGATAAAAATTTATTAGAAGAGAAATATACTCAAATCACATGGGAAATCGAAAAATTAGCCGTAGTTATGGTTTAAAATTTTAACGTAGAGAAAGGAAAAAAAAACAAGTATAAAATTCGGGATTCCATGTGATTTGAGTATAATTACACATGCATACCAATTACAAGAATGTCATCAACTTGTTCGAGTGAACCTTTCCACGTTTCGATGTTGTTATTTAACAATTCTTTTTGACTAGAAATAGATTCTAAATGGATATCTAACAAATAATCTCTAAATTGTTTATACATTAATTTTTTTCCTTTTGGTCCACCAAATTGATCAGCATATCCATCAGAGAAGATATAGACCATGTCGTTTTCTTGTAATTGAAGGGTGTGATTTCTATACTTTTGTTTAGGGTTTTCAAAGTAAGTACCAATAGCAAATTTATCAGCTTTTAATTGGGTTATTTCATTATTCCTAATGGTATAAAGAGGGTTAAATGCACCAGCATATTGAAGTTCTTTTTTAGATGTATCATAACAACAAAGAGCTAAGTCCATTCCGTCTTTGGTGGTTGAGCCAAGTGCATTGTTGTGTAATTTTTCACTTATTCCTTTATTTAAATCGTCTAATATTTCTGCTGGAGTATCAAATTTTCGCAATGCTTCATTTAAGGCATTGTTTCCTAGAATACTCATAAATGCACCAGGCACACCATGTCCAGTACAATCAACAGCTGCAAAATAAGTTTTATTATTTTTTTGTTCTACCCAATAAAAATCGCCTGAAACGATATCTTTTGGTTTATACAGAATGAAACTTGTTGGTAATGCTTGTTTAACGAGTTCATCAGGTGGCAAAATAGCTTCTTGTAATCGTTTTGCGTATTTAATACTATCAGTAACTTCTTTATAAAGTTCACTGATTTTTTCATTTTGTTTTTCTATTTCATCTTTTTGTTTTACAACTTCTTTTGTTCGTTCAACTACTTTTTCTTCTAGCACACGTTCGTTTTCTTCTAAATCTTCACGCATTTTTAAAAGAGCAATTCCCAACGCATCTTTATCACTAAGTGGTTCATAATCGGTGTTGTATTTTCCTGAACCAACAGCATTTGCAAAATCTTTTGTACTTTTTAAGCCTGTTACTAATCGGTTAAGGGCTATGGTCATTTCTCCTATTTCATCATTTCTTGCTTGTATGGCTTTTTCTGGAAAAATACCTTTACTGAGTTTTAATAAAATATGTTTTAAATTATTAACAGGGGTAACAATAGATTTGGTAGTGTAGAAAGCAATTAAAAGTCCTCCAATAATAAGTGCTAACCCTAAGTATTTTGCTAATGTTTTTAAAAAATTAAATGAAGATTGCATTTTTTTTGTTGCATGATCTGTTTGAAATTTATGAATATTTATTAGCTCATCTAAATGAAAAATAATTTCATTGGTTTTAATATATATTTCTCCATCATCACCTATCATAGAGTTTGCTAGAAACTGATTGGTGGCTTCTTCGTAGCTTTCAAAGTCTGGTAAATAGGACATTACTTCTTGGTGCATTTCAAAGAGAACATCTATTTCTTCAAATAAAGAATTAATTTTCTTTAGGTCTTTTTCATTCCAAGAACCAGCCAACTTAGAAATTTTCAATTTTATTGCGGGATATTCTAATTCTATTAGCCGAACTAATTTTATTTTATCTGGATGATTGGTGTTAGATTGAGAATAAACCCAATTAAAAATAAGCATTTTAGATCGAACTGCTAAAAATTTTAGCTCTTCCAAGGCTGTTAATGAAGGGTTGTTAACCGTAGTAATTTCATCATTAATTTTAATGCTTTTATCTAATGTTTGGTAGGTAACAAAAAAAACGGAAATAACTAAAAAAATTAGCACACCAAAGCCAGTTCCTATTCGCTTACCTATACTAAATTTGAAAGACATAATAATTAAAGTTACTGTGTTGTGGTATCTAATTCTAGATTAAAAGTACGCACTATTTTTTAATTGATTTTAGCTCATTTTCATAATAAGCAGATTTTTCTTCATTATTTAACCCTCTATAAATACTTTTTAATCCTTCTAATGCGTCTTCCTTTCTATAATCTAATTGATATGCTTTTAGCATGTAAGGCAATGCATTTGAAAATAAGGATGCAATTTTATCTTGCACCTCAAGTAATTTATCAAAATCAGAATCATAATCGATATTATTTGCTAAATCAACACCTTCATTGTAATAGAGTAATGATAAATTATAATTTGCTGCTGCATTTTGTTTATCAATAGCAAGAATTTCAGTATATATATTTTTTAAGGCTTCTTTTTGTGTAGAATCTAATGCTGTTTCTTCGTCAATTGTACCAATAGCTGTGGCTAAAGCAAATTTAAATTGTATTATATTTTCTTGAATTAATTTTTTATCCATACTAGATAAAGATGTAAGCGTATGATAGAATTCAAAATTAATTTTTGCTACTTCTATATCAGGAACAGTTAAAGCCCTTGCCGCATCATTATAGTATGTTGAACTAATATACTTAATTAAACTTTCCGTTTCAGATTGATAGGTTTTATTGGTATCAACAAGTAAAAGTTGTTGAAGTGATGTTGTTACTTCGTCTCGCAATGGTGAAATTAAAAGTTCTTTTTCTTTTAATTTATACAAATCTTTATAAATTATTGATTTGTAAAACCAAGTTTTTGCATCATTTATATATTGACTTTCTTTTGATGCAATATCTATATATTTTTTAGCAGAATCTAATTCATTTTTTTGAAAATAGAATTCTACTTTAGATATATTATTATTTTTAACAAATTGTGCATTTGCAGTTGCGATAACCGACAATAGTAAAATTGATATGTAAACGAATGACTTCATTATTTATTTAACCGTAACAGCCAATGCTTCTAAATTTGAACTAACTTTTAATTTTTGTATTTCAATATTTCTTTTATTCATCTCAAATTTTTGCTTGTTTTCTCTAATCACAAAATTGATTCCAGCTCCTTTATCTACTAAGCCTTCCTGTTCGGTAATAATCAATGTGCTTGTGGATTTTGTTTTTTTGAGAATAGCATTTATCTCAATGCTTTTATCATCGGTAATATAAAGAAGATGACACTTGTCTATATCTGCGATTTCACTGAATTTTTTTACTAAAATTGATTGGGTACCAATTTTTTTTGTTTGAGCCATTTTTGTTAGTTCCGAAAAAAGAGGGGTTTCTCCAACAACGCCTAATACAAAATATCCTTCTTGGTAAGTTTTTGGCCACTCAATATATTTAGTGAAGTTGTAAATAAAAACAGCCTTTAGTTTCGCATTTGTATCCACAGAAATTCGTTGGTTAAAACTTGAACCAAGTATGAATAATACGATTAATATGATGCTTGTTTTTTTCACTAAAAAATTTGATTCATGACAATTTTTAAGCCAAAATTAATTTTAGATTAAATGCAAATATAATTTTTTTAATGAAACCGTAGCGGATATTTAAGTTTTATTGGAATAATAAATCGAAAAACTATAAAAAAGTTTATACTATTGGTATTGAGAGTGGAATCTGATTGTCGAAGGTTGAAATTAGAGGTTTACTTATTGTTTTTTTCTACCTTTACCAGACTTTCTGCCACCACTTGCTTCTCCTTTTTTAGAATCTTTAGAATTGGATTTTACATTTACAATTTTTCCATATCTCGACTTAGAAGAAGAAAAAACAGAACCTTTTTTACCTTTAATTTTCTTTTTACCTGTTGAGTGCAAGTAGTTTTTTCCTTTTGCTCCACCGCCACCATTATCTACCTCTACATTTGGTCCTTTTTTAGAGCTACTTGTAAACAATGAATCCCCACCTGATTTACATGAAAAGAAAATCGATAATAACAGTATAGATATGAAAAGTGTAAATTTATTCACGATTAATTGTAATCCTTATTTAATAAATAATAGTTAATTGTTCTCCATTGATAAGGATTACAGAAGGGAAATACATGAAGTAATTATTTTCCATTTTTAGCTGATTTTCTTCCTGATCTCGATTTTTTTGTTGGAGAATCTCCTTTATTTTTTTTACTTCCTGTTTTGTACCTAGTCTTTTTTGATGAAAATTCAGCTTGATTTTTCATGTCTTTTCGTTTCACATTCTTTTTAGAAACGGAGTGTTTATATTGTTTAACCTTTGACTTAGAGTTTCCTGCTCCATTATCAGACTCAACATTAGGACCTTTTTTAGATTTTCCTTCAAAGGCATCTCTTTTTTTTGTAACTTCAGTTGAAGAATTAGTAACAGCTCTTTTCTTTTTCTGACCATAGGATGTTAATGTAAACAGAAAGAAAAGAATGGTTATTATATAAAAATTAATTCTCATTACGAATATAAAAAAATAGGTTATTGAAAATATTTTTTTCGGAGTAAATTTAGTAAGATGTATTAATAATGACGAATAATAAGGAGTTCTTTTATTAACACAAGTCTGTTTAATGTTGATAACTTATTGTTTTGGAGTATTTGATGTAGTAACAGTAAGGGTTTGTATATCTCGGTCAAATAAATATAATCCGCCCTTATCTGCTCCAATGAGTCTTAATTTATCCATAATTGTGCGAGCCAATGCTTCTTCTTCGATTTGTTCGGCAACATACCATTGCATAAAATTGTGTGTAGTATAATCTTTTTCAGCCAAACAAACTTCTATAACATCATTTATTTCGTTGGAAACAGCTACCTCATGATCCAATAAGGTTTGGAATAAATCGGTAAGTGATTTATAGGATAGTTTAGGTTGTTTTAGTGCAGGAATAACTGCTTTTCCTCCTCGTTCGTTTACATATTGGACTATTTTCAACATGTGTATACGTTCTTCATCTGCATGTTGGTAAAGAAATTGTGCAGCACCACCTAAGCCTTCGGTTTCTGCCCAAGAAGCCATTGCTATATATGCTTGTGAAGATTCTGCTTCTATCTTTATTTGAGTGTTAAGTGCTTTTTCTATTTTTGTTTTTAACATTTCTTTTTCTTTTGTGTTTTGTTCAAAATTAATAAGTAAAGATGAGAAATAAAAATTTAATGATGTGGAAATCTGGAAAAATTACGATTTTTTAAAAAATAAGTACTACTAGGTGTATTAAAATTGTCTCATAAAGACGTAAAGATGCAAAAAAGAGCCAACAAATGTGTTAATTTCAGAAATGTTAACCCAGAAAATTATCTTCGTTGAACTCGTAAGCTCGGTTCACAAATTTTCTACGATATAAGTAATACTCAAATTTAGCTATTTTCAATAGCCCAAATTTGCGTATTACTATTCCGATAATTATCGGAAGGGATTAACCGCTTTGCATCCCACAGCCCTTCGCACATTCATACAATTTGCTTCGCTTTTGCATGAATAAAGCGGGTTAACTATTGAATACGAATTTTAATAAGAGGTATAAATTATCAAAATATGCTTGTCCGTTTTGTTACCTAATAAATAGTGCCTCTATGCAACATCAATACAACAATAGTTTTAAACCCTTGTTGAGTAGTGGCAAAATGTACCGAACTATAAATAAGTAAACCTTGAAAGGAAAACTTAATACGTTTGTCCTTTTACAACCTATAATAAGTTCTTCATTTTAAAAATGTTAAAAATAATTAGGTACTGTTGCGGACAATCATATATCAAAAACATTGCGTCTAAGCGACTTTGCAAGAAACAAAAAATACCTGAATAGTAACAAAATCACTAAACATGAACAACAAACCTGAACCCTTTTCCATGAACATTGATGATTTCTATGTTTTCATCTTTGTTGAGGTGTTTTCTGAGTTTAGCAATATAAACATCCATACTTCGGGCGTTAAAATAGTTATCATCTTCCCAAATGGCTTTAAGTGCGTGTGTTCTATCTAGCACTTTATTTTCGTTTAAACAAAGTAACCTTAATAAATCACTTTCTTTTGAAGTAAGTTTTACAAACTCACCTTGATGAGTTAAATGTCTTTTTTGATAATCAAAAGTGTAGTTACCAATGGTGAAAAATGTTTCATGTTGAGCTTCTACTTCGTCTATTGTCCGTCTGAGTACGGCACTAATTCGAGCTAATAATTCTTCCATGCTAAATGGCTTGGAAATATAATCATCGGCTCCAACCTCAAATCCTTTCAACGTATCTTCTTTCATGGATTTAGCAGTTAAAAAAATAATAGGTATGGAAGTGTTTATTTTTCTAATTTCTTTGGCGGTAGTAAAACCATCTTTTACAGGCATCATCACATCTAATAAACATAAATGATAATTTCCTTTAATAAAAAACGAATATGCTTCTTCGCCATTGCTAGCTAGAGTAACTTCATAGCCTTTTGCTTTTAAGAAATCGGACAATAAATTACCTAAGTTGGTATCGTCTTCGGCTAATAATAATTTAATTTTTTCTGACATAATTTTAATTTTATAGTTTTAGTTGCTATCAAATGGAAGGTAAATTTGAAATGTTGTTCCTTTTCCTAATTCACTGATTACTTTTATCTCCCCTTGGTGTTTGTCAACAATGGCTTTTACATAGTTTAATCCTAATCCAAATCCTTTCACATTGTGTATGTCGCCTGTTGGGACTCGATAGAATTTCTCAAATATTTTAGTGAGATTTTCTTTTTTTATTCCTACTCCGTTATCAGCTATGGATAAAACAATTCCATCTCTACTGTTTGCTGTAGAAACGGTAATTTCTGGTTTATTGGGAGAATATTTATTAGCATTGTCCAATAGGTTATAAACTAAATTAATTATATGAACTTTATCTGCTTTTAATAGGGTGTTTGTTGCGTTTAATTTCTGCTGTATCTTACCATTTTTGCTTGTGATTTGAATAGTAATGTTGTCAATAACATTTTTAAGAATTTCATGAAAATCGAAATTTTCTTTATTGAGTTTTAAGTCTGTTTTATCCCAAGTAGCACTTTTCAGCACACGTTCTACTAAAACACCTAATCGCTTATTTTCTTGATGAATCATTCCTACATAATTGTGCTTTATTTTATCGTCAGCACAAATATCCTTATCGTTTAATGCTTCGCAAGCTAAGGATATGGTTGAAATAGGTGTTTTCAATTCGTGTGTCATGTTGTTAATGAAATCGTTTTTAATTTCAGACAGCTTTTTTTGTTTAAAAATGGTTTGAATGGTAAATGTAAACGCCCATATAATTATTAAAAGTAACACGATAGAAGAAAGCAACATCATCCACATCGATTTTAATAAAAAACCTGTTTTGTGAGGAAAGAAAATGCTTAAGAAATGAGGTGTATCAAAAACATCGTTAGGGAAAAGTTGAGCCCAATAGCCTGACATTCTAATGTTGTGTGTGTTTTTCAATGTATCGTCTCGCAACACATCATTACCATCATAATCAAAAATACCAAACACAAATTCTGTTTTAATGCCTCGATTAGCTAGTTCTTCTTTGATAAGAGAATCTATAGCAATATTTTCAACACGCTCTTTAATCTCTCTAAATCGATTCATTTCATATAAACTTTCTAATATTTCATCAATTAATATGGATTTTTCATTTTCCTTGTAGTTATAAATAGAATCGCTATAGGAATTTTCTATATTGAAATTATTTTTGCTTCCCATACTAAATTGAAAACCAAATTGTCCTTTATCCGAAACCGATTGTATGGATTTTTGATAAAGCACTTGGTCGGATTGTTTTTGTTGGCGTTCACTAATTTTATATTTCACACCATTTTCCTCAAAAACTGTAGATGTGTCATAAGAAGTTTCGTTTTTGGTGTTAAATGATTCTCTGATAGTATTGGCTCTTTTTTTAAATATAGCCTGTCCATGTTGGTGCTTTTTAACACGGTTAATTGTTTCTAGCTTTTCAATTTTCTGAGCAACCGCAATTAAGGAATTGGTTACATCATTTCTAAAACCATCTTCTTTTAGAGTAATGGCACTATTTATCCAATAAATTTGTATGGCAACTAGTCCAATTAAAGCGGAAGTAATTAATCCTATTAGTATATAAATGTATTTGCGTTTCATTCTTAAAACAAAATTACGGCTAATGTATCTACATCCTTGAAGTTTAACAGTTTTTAACTTTTGTTAACGTAGCTTTAACATGGATAGGTTTAGTTGAGATGTAGTTTTGTGGTGTTCTTTTTATTGAAGTTGATTAACGTCCAAATTATAAATTAAAAAATGTTTCTTTTTCCACACTACTTTGTTATTTTTTCTAACCATAGCTACGGCTATGTTTCTCAAAAATGCCTTGTATTGAAAAAAAATAATTCATTTTCATTCTTATACTAGGATGTTAAACAACTTCAGTTAAAGTGTTAATAAAAAGAATTCTCACCAAAAACATTCCCTCCTGTTTAGTTAGTGCAAAAAAAAATCTCCTATGAAGTTAGGAGATTTTTTGGTTATAAAAAGATAAAGTTTTTTTACTCCGCCAACACAATAATTTTATTGTTGCTTACCTCAACAACTC
>PCUH01000130.1 GCA_002770955.1 Flavobacteriales bacterium CG18_big_fil_WC_8_21_14_2_50_32_9
ATTCTTTTAATTCTATAGATGAGCATTTAAAACAAATCGCTTATTTTACAGACATAAGCTCAAAGGCTGCTTTTGAGAAAGGAAAAAGAAGTACTAATTTTAAAATTGCATATAAAACAGGGTTTAAATTTCTAAGAGATTACCTATTAAAACTTGGTTTTTTGGATGGAAAATATGGTTTTATTATATGCAAAAACTCGGCTTATGCTAAGTTTTTAAAATACAGTAAACTTAAAAAATTACATCAAAACAATTTTTGAATTGAAAGAAACGCTACATAAAAATATTTGCTTTTTTAATACCACCCCTTTTTGGGGAGGAGGAGAAAAATGGCACTTCGAAGCAGCGTTGATGTCAACTGAAAAAGGATTGAACACATTCTTTGTTGCCAATAAAAACAGTGTGATAGGTAAAAAATTAGCACCAACATCCATACATCCTTTTTTTATCAATACCACCCGATTTAGTTTTTTGAACCCATTTAAAGTAAGTAAACTGATTACTTTTTTTAAAGCAAATGAAATAGAAACGGTTATTTTTAATAGTCCGAATGACTTGAAATTAGGAGGAATGGCAGCTTATTTTGCTAAAATTCCTACAATTGTTTATCGGAGAGGTATTGCTGTGAAAATAAAAAATAGTTTTTTGAATAAATGGCTTTTTACCAAGGTAATTACCCATTTCATTTTTAATTCAGAAGCAACAAAAAGGTTAGTAGCTGAAAACTTTGATGCTATTTTGAAAACAAAAAAAACAGCTATAATTTATAACGCTATTGGGTTTCCTAAAGAGAATATAAATAGTGAAACAACACCAAATTCAATTTTAACTATAGGAAATGCAGGCAGATTGGTTGAACAAAAAGGGCAGTATTTTTTGCTTGATATTGCTCAATTTTTAAAAAATAAAAATGTAGCGTTTAAAATTTTAATTGCAGGAGAAGGCCCTCTGTTTGGGGAACTTCAAGAAAAAATTCAAAAAAATGGGTTAGCTGAGCAAATTAAATTGTTGGGATTTGTTTCTGATATGCCTTCTTTTATACAGCAGATAGATGTGTTTGTATCGACATCAAAATGGGAAGGGTTTGGTTTTGTGCTTGCAGAAGCAATGACCTTTAAAAAACCAATATTAGCTTTTGATGTTAGTAGTAATCCAGAATTAATCGTTAATGAAAAAACAGGTTTTCTAATTCCTGCGTTTAATACGGAAGTTTTTGCAGAAAAATTGATTGTATTGAACAATAATAGGGAAAAATTGAAGCAAATGGGTAATGAAGGATTTCTTTTTGCAAAAGAAAATTTTGCAAAAGAAAAACAGTTTGAAAAGTTGTTGGAGTTTATTCTTTAAAGAAGGTAATAGCCCCTTATTTTAAAGACCCTCTACTTTGTGCTTCTTTGTTGTAATTTCTTTGTTTATTAAGCCAAAAGAATAAGCCAACAAAACCTAAAACAATAAAAATTACGTTAGGATTGATGAATAATTCACCTAAAAATCGAAGCCAGCCGAAGATTGTGTAAAAGAAATCGCCTAACCAGTAAATAAAATCTGTCATAATGTTAAATTTGATGTACAAATGTAAAATATATCTTTTAATAAAAACAACAAAATTCACTTAATTTTACAAATCTGTGCTAACTATATTCAAATCCAATCAACCGTTTATTAAAATTCTGGTATTTCTAGTTGCGGTTTTGTTATGTGTCCCACTCTTTTTCAGCGATGTTTCTCTGAATTCCTCTGTTTATTTTCGTTTTACACCAATTTTTGAGCAAATTAATGCCATTAAATGGTTGGGGTTTTTGTTGTGGATAATTATTGTTGTTGGAGAAGGGCTTTATTTGAATTATTTAGCGAATGAATTTAAACTTCTAAATAAAAACACACATCTTCCTTTAATTTTGTTTGTGCTATTAAATGGATTTTCAGTGGCTGGATTAGTTTTAAATTCAACACATTTATTGCATTTATTTTTGTTGTTGGCATTGCATCAAATGTTGCTAATGTATAACGAACGAAAAGTTAATTTCAAGGTGTTTAATGTAGGTTTTTTTATAGGATTAGCTTCAGTTATTTACCTTCCTGTTGGCATGTTAATGCTGCTTGTTTGGTTTGTTATTCGATATGTAAAACCCATTTATTGGAAAGAGTATGTAGCATCAATTTTGGGTTTTGTAGTACCTTTTGTTTATGTTACTTTTTATTATTTTATAAATGATAATTTAACGCTAGAAAATGTTCTTTTTCTAACATCATCAACTCATATTATTGAACCAAATCAACTTTCCGTCCTTGAAAAAATGAGTTGGCATTATGTTGTTTTTATTATGTTGTTTGCTATTTTTTCAACAGTTTTTTCACTTTCTTATATACAAATTCAAGTGGTAAAAGTTCGTAAATACATTACCATTATTTTGTTACTCTTAGTTATTTTGTTTGTCTCTCAACTTGTTTTTGAGCCGATAACAAGAACCAATATTTATAGTTATCAGTTATTTATTATTCCTATAACTATAATTTTTTCAATTCCTTTAATTGAGATGAAGCGAACAAGAATTGCAGAAGGTATTTTTTATTTGTTTGTTTTGATGATAATTGGAAATTATTTTATTTAGAGTTTGGTTCAGAACTGAGCGAAGCGAACTCACAGCCTGCCCCGATTGTTTATCGGGGAACACAACTAAAAAACAATTTAATATTGTGAGTAATGTCCGATATCTTCCCCGAAAAAACAGCCTGTCCCAGCCTGCTCCGATTTCTCGGAGACTTTTAGGGAGGGCAGGCTGTTATTCTCGTGTTGACAAGGGGGCATAACCCCTTGTTGGGCTTTACAAATACTATTAGAGGTTATCTTTAATATGGAGAAGCAGAGCTTTACAGGCAGACTCTATTTAAAATCCGAAGTTTATACCAGCAGTGATTGTGGTAGTTTTGCCTTGCATGAGTTCTGGAGTATAAAAAATATTTCCCTTTATATCAGCAAAAGCAGCTCTAGCAAAGAGAAAACCATCATTAATAATTTCATAACTTGCAATAGCTTCAATGGTTTTGTTTTCCCAAGCTACATTTTCCATAAAGTTTAATCCTTTGATGTTTCCATTTCCATAAATGATTTCAAAAATATGTTCATCACCTTTTTGAGCATGGGTATAAGCAACTGCTAATTTTAAACCTCTAATTATTTTTAAACCAGCTTCCACATAGATTTCTTGAGCATTTTCACCTAAATAATGCCCTAAATTGTATTGATTTGAAGCAAAAGTGGTTGTTTCAATTTGGTGTCTGTATGTCCATGGGTTTGTTCGAGTATATTCAGTGATGAAATACGTATTTTTTATAGGAAAATTATTGATTTTAAAACCAACTTTCGCACTCAAAATGTTTGAATGAGCGTTTTTATCCCACATATTGCCAATACTAATTTCATCAATAAAAATGGTTGTGTATAAGTGGAGGTGTTTAATTTGCCGTGAACTCATATTTATAAACATTTGAGCATTTTGCCCAAGAGCATTACTCCCTGCACTATTATAGGTATGATCGATTGATTTATAGAACATAAAAGGAATTAAATAAACAGGCTTTATTCCATCATCGGCATAAACTACTGAGTTTCCAAAAGAAAAATAGAAATTTTTGAATGGTTTTATGGTAAATAAATTTGCAGCTAAATTTTTATTGGTGAAAACCTCTCGTTTTTGATTGTTTACCAAAAATATTCTGGAACTATCCAATACTTCGGAAACCAACCACGAATGTATGTAATTCAATTCAAACCATTTGGTGGGGTTAATTTTAAAGTCGATGTATCCAACAGATGGATTTTTACCAGAAAAAATATTTGCACCATGATAATTATCGCCCCAATTGTGGTTGTCTTTTACAATTCCTAATCTACCCCATTTCCAAGAATAGAAAATACCTCCTAACATTTCACTATAATCGCTTCGCTGACCTGTTTGCCCCTGATTAAATTTGAAATTACCGCCCTGATCCGTTGTTAAATATTGTGGAGCGGTAAGAATATCAGAAATACCATTATCTCTCAAGCTGGCATAAAAACCAAAATGAGTTCCTATTGTTCCGTATAATTCTCCACCATTCCATCGGTGCGAATAACTACCATTTTCATTGGTTCCATATTTAAACCCTAAAATTGGATTGATGGTGAGCGTAAATAAACTATCGTTGTAATAAAAAAGGTCTTTTCTCTTTTCAAAAGTTCCTTTTTTTCCGATGAGTTCTTTATTAAAATCTTTTAGATAAAAATCCAATTCCTTTTGTTGTCGTTTACCTAATTCTGTTCTATTTGTAGCAATTTCATCTAATTTTTGAGCGATAAACATTCGGGAATAAGGCTTAATAGCTGAATTTAACTCAATAATTTTTTCTTGAGCCATTTCATCTAAAAACTCATAAACACTTGAAGTGATTGGCTGCAAAACAACTTGCGACTTTAATGTAGCCCAACTTAGTAGTAAAAGAAAACAAAGTGAGAATCGAATCATACGTTTAAAAAGTTTTTCAAATTTATTTATTTTTAGTTAGAGTCTGTCTGTAAAGTATAACTTTCTGTAATCAAGTCTTCAGTCAATAGTTAGCAAAAAGGAACATATTACAGAAGCCTTTGCTAACTGACCCCGATAATTATCAGGGGAGAACTGTGGACTTTACTTACAGACCCTAATTACTTCTCACCCTTTTAAAAAGAATATTACCCAAAGCCTTAAAAAAATAATTAAAATCGGTTCGTAAGGGTTTTTTTTTATAGGCATTAATATAATTAATTTCAGAAGCAATTATTTCATCTAATGTTTCAGGCATATCGGCATAAAAAGGAGGAATTAATCCAGGTTTTACGGTTTTTCTTAGTGTTTTCAATTCTTCGGTGTATAAGCTTAAATATTGTGTGCTTATTGGACGAACACCCACTAGTTTTATTTCAGAAATTAATAAATTATAAAGCATCGGTAATTCATCTATCCAAAGTTTTCTAAAAACCCTACCCCAAGAAGTAATGCGATAATCATCTTTGAATTTTCCTCCTTTTTGCAACTGATTTTTTTTGTATAAATAATCTTGCAAATACTCTGCATAAGGGTGCATCGTTCTTATTTTATATACCGTAATAAGTTTGTTGTTTTTTCCCACTCGTTGCATTTTAAACAACAAACTGAAACGAGGTGTGGAATTATTGCTCGGGGTTGTTTGTTTTTTTGCAACAAAATAAAGCAAGTTATTTATTTCTTCATCATCTAAAATCTCAAAACCAGCATAAGCAACCCTGCCGAGTGCTTCGGCTTTTGAAAGTACTTGATTTCTTCCTGCTGTTACAAAAAAATAGAGCCATTTTGTAAAAAATAATTTTGAAAATACACGCTTAAAAATAAAATCAAAAAAGTAATAAATTTGAGCTATGACTATGGGATATTTTCTATAAATACGCTTTCTTCGTTCAACTTTAGTTTCTACACAACCTATAAATATTCCACCATCAATTAATTTATTATTTAGTTCGCTGAAAAACAGATTGGTATCCTTAATGTCGTTAATTTTATTTAAATTAACAATTCCTTTTTTGGGAGGCTCAATTTTTTTAATATTAAACACAGTAGTTGTTTTAACAACTTCAACATCATTGTTTTCAATATTAAAAAAAGTTGAAATATAGCTATATGCTTTTTCTCCTTGTTCGGCTATTATTATCTCTTTGTTCATTTTCTTTAAAAGTAGCTATTTCTTCCTGTTTTCAATAAAATAAGTTGTCCAGAACTCAACAACGTCCACACAATTCTTTAGCATTTCTTCTTTTCTTTTTTCAAAAGTTGTTTTAATCGATTTATCTTTCAGTAAATCATCAACTTTATCAAAAAGTGCCTGAGGATTATCTGTTGGAATTCCAAAAGTTAATCCATATTTATGTTCTAATTCTTCTAAATAACCCAATTTACCTACAAAATCGTTAAACCGTATGGATGGAGTGCCTAAAACGGCTGCTTCTGCTGCCATGGTTTGACTATCTCCAATATACATTTCAGCAAAAGCTAATGCATGATGTATGTTTTTTGGATGAATTTTTATACGGTAAGGTTCCAATTCGGGTTCAAGTTTTCGCTCTGAGGTAATAAAAACCTGTCCGAAAGGGGTTAATTTTTCGATGAGTTGTTTTGCTACTGCTAAATTAATTCCTTTTTTACCTTTATCGTGATGGGCAGTTAGCTCGGCAAATCTCATGATAAAATACGTTGCTCCATTTTTGAAAAGTGCTTGTATGTTCGTTTTATCTGGCGTAAAATAATTGGGGTGTAAATACGCCAATTCATGGTATCCGTTGTACCCAATTTTTTTATTTTCATAAGGAGAAATATCGCAGCAATTGGGCGAAAAAACTGTCGTAGCATACTTAAAACCAAATTTTGCCAAAAAAGGAACCTCAATGGCATCATCTTCATTTAAAATTACGGAAGGAATTCCTAATAATTTACCAACATGAGTTATCACAATATCAGTACCGATAAGCATTTTCGGTTTGTATTTTAATGCAATACGGTAAAGTACAAATTCTCTTTTAACAACGGTTGATATGAGCGATACTTTACCTTTTCCTTTTTTTGGTTTTAAGTAGATTATTTTATAGGGCAATCCTTCTAACAACTCGAACAAAACATCTTTAGCTCTTGCCACCAACACAATGTTATACCCTTTTGCCGAAAGCTGTTGAATAACCACAGAAACATTATGATAATGAGCTGGGTGACCTAAATAAAATAAAAATGTGTCGGCTGTTTGTTTCATTAGAGAGCAATAGTACAAAAAAACGTCAATTCAGCCTAATAACCTGAGTTCGATTATTATTTTAAAATTCAGATTTGTTATTACCTAGTTATCTATTTTACTTAAAAATTTTTCGATAACGTCAATTTTGCATTGGAGAACGTAACTACTCGCAATCCTTTTTTATGAAAATTTTTGCCTTGTGCTTTAGTTGGAGCTCGATGGTAACTTTCTTGATAAGGAGATTGGATAACTAATAACCCATTTGCACTTATTTGGTTTAATGTTTCCACTAATCCTTCTGCCATTATTTTTTTGGTGTGATAAGCAATGGCATATTGTGTTGCGTTTGTTGGCATGGGTATTTCTTTTTGCCAAACAATTTTACCAGCATCCAATTTTTCTACCATGGTGTGAATGGTTGTCCCAATTTCTTTATCGCCATCATGCAACATCCACCAACTGCCAAAAACACCTCGATGTCTTGGTAACAAAGTTCCATGAGCATTTAAACAGGCTATTTTAGGTAAGTTCAACAGTTCTTTTCCAAATAATTGTGGTGGTGAAATGGATAAAATTACATCAATATCTAAGTTTTTTAATTGTTGAAGATAAATTGACGAATTAATATCATCTGTAACCATTTCGTTGATGTTCTGTTTTTGATAAATGCTTTTTACAGAAAATGGATTAAACACACCAAATTTCGACAACAACTTGTACCAAACTTTGCAGTATAAAAAAAAACAAGTGGTAATAAAAAGCTCCCAATACGAATAAATTTGAGTACGTTCCAACAACCAATCTTTCATGGTTTTGTTTTTACGATGAGGTTGCAAACGAGTAGCACCAACAATTTTAAAATTTTCGTTTTGGTGTTGTGCCAAATACCCAATTACTTTCGGAATGTAAAATGGTTCTTCTTGCGATATGATAAAAACTCGGATGGGATTCATTTGGTGTTATGCTTTTTGTAAGTTCAAAACTAAGGAATATGAATTAAAGTTACATTTTCCAAAAAATTGTTTTTAAGGATAGTTGTCATTTCTGGTTAATTCCCTGCTGCCCTGCAACCTACACGAGTAAATTACAATTTTTTAGTTCGAATATTCGAAATTTTCCTAAAAACTGCAAACACAAAATAGCTCTTTCAATTTACATAAAAATTTTATTCAACAACTCAACCAATTCTTTTTTTATCACTTCATATTCTGGAAGTTGTACTTCAGGTATTTGATGCCCTAAACTATTTTTCCAAGCTGCTTTCAGGCTTTTGTCGTTTTTTCCGTTTATCATTTGCTTAATATCAGTAAACTCGAGTCCTTTGAACTTCATTTTTTTGTGAAAGGCTTCTATTTCCTTTTTAAGTATCATTTTGCTATTAACATGAGTTCGATTATTAATATTGCTTATTACAGATGTCCAATATTTCTTCGGCTGTAATGTTTAACCGTAATTTCCATTTGTTGTTGAATATTCCTTCTTCGGCACCAAAAGGATCTATTAACACATAGCGTGGGTTCACTTCTCCTTCAGCATATTTAAGGAAGCGAGTCATCTTAGGTTTTTCAAGCAATTCAGCCAGAAATGCCAGCCTTTTTACCACAGAGATATTACCAATTGCTCTGCAATATTGAATCATTTTGTCCTGATTGATGTCTGTTTGGTCAAAGGCACGAATCAATTCTGAATAACCTCCAGAATACTGTGAAAGATCAAAACAATCGACAATGGTTTTTTCTTTGTCGGTCAATCGATATTTATAATTCCCAAAACCCTGTGTTTCTATTCCTGTTCTTTTCGTGTTTTTTATTTTGACGAATTGGTACGTAACACCAAACACAGCTTTGTCTTTTTTTATATGAGTGGTTTGAATGAAAACGGTATTTGGAAATTGCTCTGTCAAACCATGTAGGTTAAGAGCTGACCAATATGCAACAGCTCCGTCCGGGACAAGAAAACAACCAATTACTTTTTCATCTCTAAAATTTGCCCGACAATACTTGCCTCTTTCAATCCGAGAAATGATTTTTTTGTGTACTAGGTTTTCAATAATCTCATTGATGTTTTCTAATGAATTGCCAATCAATTCCTTTAAATCATCTAAGGAAAAAATATCCATTTCATTTTCAGCCAACATCAACATCACTTTCATTTGAGAATGAGTTAAGTTTGCTGATATATATGTTCCTATTGCCATTACATTTTGTTTTGTATTAAACCCTAAAAAATGGGGTTTATATTAATTCAAAATGTAAAGATATAGATTATTATTCAATTAATTCATAAAAAATTAAATTTTTACTTCCTATTGTTTAGAATTGTATTGTGTCTTGGCACTGTTTCGGGGTATTCGCTGCCCCCCCCCGTACCTCCTAAGCTGTAAACGTACACCGTACGAGCTAAGTTTTGCGAGGGCAATGTGTGTGATTACTTAGGTCGAGCAAACACAATACATTATAAAAA
>PCUH01000247.1:0-846 GCA_002770955.1 Flavobacteriales bacterium CG18_big_fil_WC_8_21_14_2_50_32_9
GAAGGAGAAACCACACAATTATTAGCTTGATTATTTACGCCATTTGATGCTCTAAGATAAGGTTCTTCGTCTGAATTAACGTACAAAATATCATATCGCAAAGAAGTCTCATAAGAACCAATTTCAGCAATCTCCCATTTTTTCTCTAAATTTTCATCAAAAAAAATAACAGTGTTATAGGTGGTTTTAAACACATTGGGATAAATTACTATAACACCTTTATTTGGAACTTCAATATAGCTTGGAAATTGTTTTTTGCTAGCTTTAAGTTCCACAAGAACTTCTTTATTTTGAGAAAAAATACTTATTGAAGAAATTAATAAAACTATTATTAAAAATAATTGAATAAATAAAAAATGTATAGGTGTTTTCATAGGTTAGTAATTTAAGATTATAGCAACAAATATATAAATAAATTGTTACTGTTCGGTTTAATTGACAAATCAAAAATATGTATTTTTTTGATTTAACCCAGAAAATTAACTTCGTTGAACTCGCAAGCTTGGTTCACAAATTTTCTACGATATAAGTAATACCAACAAATTTAGCTATTTTCAATAGTCCAAAGTTAATACAAATTCTATTTTTATTTTTACTATGCCATTGCAAATGGCTTTAAACTTTATATATCTTTTAAACTTTTCCTTTTACGCCTTGCCATTACGCTCTGCTAAATGTCAAGGTGCGGGAGCTGTTCTATGATGTGAACAAACTCATTCATTCCGCCTGTGGTAGCTGTATAGGTAGATTTTGTTCTGTACTTTTGTCTCATGCAACATCAACAGCTTCCGCCAATTCCACTTCAGCAAGTTAAGCTTGATTTTTTGGAAGAAAAAAATATACAAT
>PCUH01000247.1:912-1070 GCA_002770955.1 Flavobacteriales bacterium CG18_big_fil_WC_8_21_14_2_50_32_9
ACAACCTGCAAGAAGCTAAGCATCAAGGAAAAAATCAATTGCTAACTTTTGGAGGAGCTTTTTCTAACCATATTGCTGCAACGGCTGCTGCAGGTAAGCAGTTTGGATTTAAAACCATAGGAATTATTAGAGGCGAAGAGCATTTGCCACTAAACCCA
>PCUH01000247.1:1081-9139 GCA_002770955.1 Flavobacteriales bacterium CG18_big_fil_WC_8_21_14_2_50_32_9
AGCATTAGAAAATGGTATGCAATTTCATTATGTAGATAGAACTTTTTACCGAGAAAAAAAGTATGACGTTTTGTTTTTAGAAACATTAAAAGAGCAGTATGGCGATTTTTATCTTGTTCCTGAAGGAGGCTCTAATGCTTTTGCAGTAAAAGGCTGTACCGAAATTTTAAAAAACATCAATATAGATTACGATATTATTTGTTGTGCTTGTGGAACGGGAGGAACTATTGCAGGAATTATAGCTTCAGTAGATGAAACAAAACAAGTGATAGGTTTTCCAGCTTTAAAAGGTGGAGAATTTTTGAAAAATGATATACAACAATTATTGGCAGACTATCAACAACAATTTTCTGTGGAAATAAATCATCCAAATTGGAGTTTGAATACGGATTATCATTTTGGCGGATATGCAAAAATAACTCCTGAATTGATTGATTTTGTTAATGATTTTTATCAGAACCATTCTATTCCATTAGATTTAATTTATACAGGAAAAATGCTGTTTGGAATTTATGAAATGGCAAAAATGTCAGCTTTTTTTAATGGCAAAAAAATTGTTGCTATACATACAGGAGGGCTTCAAGGAAATTGTGGATTTGAGTATAATTCCTAAGCAAAAAAATCGGCTTAAAAATTTGTAAGTTGATAACTTTTAAGTTAACTTTGTGCGATGAAAGGTCAAAGGCAAATCATTTTTCACGAACACTATTTTCAAGATTTCTATATAGAGCAAACTAATAAAGTGCAAGAAAAAATTGAGTATGTTTTTAAAATTTTAAGAACCGTTCAAAATGTTCCGAGAAAATTCCTAGAACATATAACAGGAACTGACGGATTGTACGAAATACGGATTGAATTTGAAAGCAATATCTATAGAATATTTTGCTGTTTTGACAAAGGGAATTTGGTAGTTCTGTTTAATGGGTTTCAAAAAAAATCCCCAAAAACACCTAAAAAGGAAATAAATATAGCATTAAAACTAAAAGGCGAGTACTTTAACTCAAAAAAGAAAAAATAATGAATAAAGAAAAAATAAGAAGTGCTAAAAACTTTGACGAGTTATTAGACATTAAATACGGTAAAATTGGTACTGAAAATCGTGACGACTTTGAGGAAAAAGCACAGTATTTTGTAATTAGCGAAATGCTCAAAGAAGCACGTAAAGAAGCGAATATGACACAAGAGCAACTTGCAGAAAAAGTGGGAACAAAAAAAAGCTATATTTCTCGACTTGAAAATGGAAAATGCGATATTCAACTTTCGACACTTTATAGGATTTTTGAATTTGGTCTTGGAAAACGCATTAATTTAATGTTTGGATAATATACTCAAGTAATCAAAAATCAACTGTTAATATCTTATTGATAGGATGGTTTAGTGAAGCCGATTGGGGTTTAATTTTGAAAAAAAGTTTAACAATGCCTTTTAAGTCGTTATTCATCTTCTTTTTTCTATTGGGATTGTTTGTAAATGCTCAAACACAACCTGCCGAACGTAGAATTACCCGTTCGGAATACATTGAAAAATACAAGGAAGATGCCATCAGAGAAATGCATCATTCAGGTGTACCTGCTAGTATTACCTTGGCTCAGGGAATCTTAGAGTCGGGCGATGGAAACAGTCCGTTGGCAATGTATGCCAACAATCATTTTGGAATTAAATGCCATACTGGTTGGACAGGTAAAACCATGCATATTGATGATGATGAAAAGAATGAATGTTTTAGAAAATACAATTCTGCATACGAATCCTTTAAAGATCATTCTGAATTTCTGAGTTCAAGAAGCAGGTATGCCTTTTTGTTTGAACTAAAGATTACCGATTACAAAGGGTGGGCTAAGGGATTAAAAGAAGCGGGTTATGCTACTAATCCAAAATACACACAATTATTAATTGATTTAATTGAGAAGCACAACTTGAATCAATATGATAATTATGCCAAAGTTCCAACAAAAAAACTCACCAAATCAAAAACGACAACAAGTGTTGCCTCTACTCAAAAATATAAAATTGAGCTACATAATAATATCAAACACATTGTGGTTAGGAAAGGAGATTCATTTTATAGCATAGCAAAGTCTTTTGAAATGAATTTATGGCAGATTTATAAATACAACGATTTGAATGAAAATGATGTGATAAAAGAAGGTGATATTATTTATCTTCAACCCAAAAGAAATAAAGCAAAAGAAGATAATCATATCGTTAAAAAAGGAGATACTATGAGAAGTATTTCTCAACAACATGGAATTAAACTCCAAACGCTCTATAAAAAGAATAAGATGATACCAGGCACCCAACCTCAAGTAGGACAGCAACTTTCGTTAAGAAAAAAATTAAAATAACGCTTGTTTAGTTATAAAACAACATCAAAACAAAAAATAATTCCTTTTTCAATAATTCCTTTACTTTGCACAAAACTTTGCTGAATGAAAAGAAATGTATTTGGGCAACTTATCCTGTTAAAGAAACTTGTAATAAGAGCTTTTGCTTTTATTACTTACATCCGTTTTAATAAAATTAACCACCCAAACATAAAAGGAGCAGAATTATTTCAACAACTACCCGCTAAAAATGTATTGTTTGTATCTAACCATCAAACCTATTTTGCTGATGTAGCTTTTATGATACATGCCATGGAAACATCTCTATATGGATATCCAAACCAACTTAAATTAAGAGGAATTTTAGCTTGTCCTTTTGTCAATTTTTATTTTGTAGCTGCAGAAGAAACAATGAAATCAGGGTTATTACCAAAAATATTAGCCTATGCTGGAGCAATCACAATAAAAAGAACATGGAGAGAAGCAGGTAAAGAAATTAAACGTCCCGTTGATCAAAAGGACACAGAAAAGATTAAAATAGCGTTGGAAAATGGTTGGGTAGTTAATTTTCCTCAGGGAACAACAAAGCCTTATGCTGAAGGAAGAAAAGGAACAGCTCACCTCATAAAAAACTACAAACCAATAGTAATTCCAATTGTGATTAATGGGTTTAGAAGAGCTTTTGATAAAAAAGGATTACTTATAAAAAAACGAGGAACAACACTCGAAATGACAATTAAATCTCCTCTTACTATTAATTATGATGACGATGTAGAAAACATATTACATCAAGTAATGCTTGCAATTGAACAAGTTGAGCAGAAAGAAAAATAATTGTTAAATCAATCTCAACTTAACTTTAAAAACAAAATAACGCTAATTACTTTCAATTGGCTAACTTTGTCCACTTAATAAATTTATGGAAGAAAAATATAACGAAGAAAAACAACTACGCTATGACTTAGCTTATTTAAAAATGGCTAAAGAATGGTCTAAACTCTCTCATTGCGAACGAAAACAAGTAGGTGCATTGGTTGTGAAAGATAGAATGATTATTTCTGATGGCTACAATGGTGTGCCAACTGGATTTGATAATTGTTGTGAGGATGAAATAGGAAAAACACTTTGGTATGTGTTACATGCTGAGGCAAATGCATTAATGAAACTTGCAAAATCAACCAACAATGCAAATGGAGCAACGCTTTATATTACCCTTTCTCCTTGCAAGGAATGTAGTAAATTAATACTCCAAGCAGGAATTCAACGCGTGGTATATTGTACTAATTATAAAGACGATTCGGGGATTTCTTTTTTAAAAGAAGCTGGGATTGAAGTTTGTTGTATCGAAATCTAATTCATATTGTAATGAACAATAATAACTTAAAAATTCTACTTCCTTTAATAATAGCCTTAAGTGTAGTTATTGGCTTATATTTAGGATCTTTTTTATCGAATACCACAGGAAATAAATCGCTAATTTTTTCTAATCAAAAAAACACCAACAAGGTTGGGAAATTGAATGAAATACTCAATTTTATTGAAGAATCGTATGTTGACAGTGTTGATGGCAAAGAACTTTTAGAAAATTCGATAAATGCGATGCTTTCTAATCTTGATCCCCATTCATATTACATCTCACCCAAAGAATTTGATGGGATGAACGACCCTTTGGAAGGAAATTTTGAAGGTATAGGTGTTGAATTTAGAATAAAAGACGACACTGTGATGGTTGTTGCTGCAATAGCAAACGGACCATCAGAAAAATTAGGTATCCAACCAGGAGACCGAATAGTGAAGGTTGATACTGTATTAATTGCAGGTAATGGAATTACTAATGATGATGTAATTAAATTATTGAAAGGACCTCGAGGCACAAAAGTTAATGTTCATATAAAAAGAAGAGGTAATTCTAAATTACTTCACTTTGCTATTATTCGTGATGAAATCCCTATTTATAGTGTAGAATCACCTTATATGATTACCAAAAATACAGGTTATATTAAAATTACTCGTTTTGCAAAAACCACCTATCAAGAATTTATTAATGCGGTAGCAAACCTTCAAGAAGAAGGTATGGATAATCTAATTGTTGATTTGAGAGGCAATGGAGGAGGGGTCTTATCTTCAGCAATAGATATCGCAGACGAAATGTTATCAAAAAATCAAATGATTGTTTATACCAGTGGTCGATCTAGAAAAAAATCAGAATACTATTCCACAAGCAAAGGGATATTAAAAAACACAACCCTGTCCATATTAATTAATGAAAATTCAGCATCGGCAAGCGAAATTTTAGCAGGAGCTATTCAGGATAACGATAGAGGAACAATTATAGGAAGGCGTTCTTTTGGAAAAGGGTTGGTTCAAGAGCAAATTCCTTGGCCCGATGGCTCGGCACTCCGATTGACAGTAGCTCGTTATTATACGCCATCAGGCAGATCCATTCAAAAACCATATACCAATGGTTCTGATGAATATAACATGGAATCATATAAGCGTTATGAAAATGGAGAATTACTTTCTGCTGATAGCATACACCTCCCAGATTCGCTTAAATATTATACTAAAAAAGGAGAAGTTGTTTATGGTGGAGGAGGAATTATGCCCGATATTTTTGTTCCTCTTGACACTGTTGGTGGAACTGAATTTTTATATCAGATTAGATACAGAGGATTAATTCAAGAGTTTTCCTTGAATTATGTAGATAAGAATAGATTAGAATTAATGAAAAACTATCGAGATGCCATTCAATTTAAAGAACAATTTGAGCTAAATAATTCATTGTTTAATGAATTTATAAAATTTGTAACAGATGCAGGAGTAGAAAGAAATTTAACCCAAATAAAACAATCAAAAGAATTAATTATCAGAGGTTTACGTGCAGATATTTGTAGAAATTTACACGGAAATTTTGGGTATTACGTAATTATGAATGATGAAGATACAGCTGTTAAAGAAGCGTTAAAATCATTCAAAAAATAGTTCAATCGTATTTATGATAAAAGACATTCAGCCTAAACCCATAAAAAATGTTGTTATAGCAATTGTGAAGGAGTTTAATGAACTCAATCAATCGAATTGGAATGTGTATGTTATTAATTTAAAAGAAACTACACTCGAAAACGTATTAGTATCATCAAAAGGGTACTTAAAATTAGATGATGGCTCAGAAACCAAAACATCATTGCTTAGACATTCATTAGGAAATATTGCCCCAAAAAGTTTTGTAAAAATTGAACCCATTATTGAGGAAGTATTTGGCTTGCACAACGAATATTGGTTAAGTTATTTTTCAAAAAATCAACTGTTGGATAAAAAATATGTTTTTTTGGCAGAAACTATAAAAAAAGAAAACTTTACCACCATTCCATTAATTGAAAAACAAGGTGTGATGATAGGGTAAAATTTTATTAAATCCATTAAATTAAAAAATCCTAACAAGAGTAATAATTCCTGTTAGGATTAATTCTGTTTTCCAAAAATTTAGAATTTAGCTCTCAATGAAAGAATAAAATTTCTTCCTGGAGCAGTAATTCCTGAACTGTATGTTCTGTATCGCTGATCGGTAAGATTTTCAATTCCTCCGCTAATACTAAAATTTTCATTGAGTTGATAATTGGCTTTAAAATTAAGTGTTAACCAACTTGGAGAGTAAGGATTTCCATTTTCATCTATTGCATAAAGCTCTGGCTTACCTTTTTCTTCAATGGGTAAGTTTTCAAAAGTAACTCCTGCACTATATTGAGCATAAAAACTAAGTAGTAATTGCTTGGTTTTAAAAGTAAGATTCGTAATTCCAAAAGCAGGAGCAGCATGGCGAGAAGGACTTTTTGATTTGTCATCCAATTCTTCTGTGCCATGTTGGAAATTATATCTCGACATCAATCCAAAACCAGCGGGTAGTTTTATTTCTATTCCTGCATGAAATCCTATAATTTCTACAAAAGCAGCATTTTGTATCGCCTGAACTTGACTTAACTCACCTTGAAACAAAATACTATCTTGTCCATTAAACTGAAAATTCCTTCTTACTAAAGCATCTTCTAATCGAGTGTAGTAGCCAGTTGCTGTTAACTTAAGTGCATCACCAAAAACTTTAGAAACACTTAGCTCCGCATTGTAAACATATTCAGCATCTAAGTTTGGGTTTGGAGTTACAACACTTCCAATTTCTGAATCGAAAATTTTACCAACATCATCTACATTTGGAGAGCGAAATCCTGTGGAACCATTAATACTAACATTCCATTTTTTTGTAGGCTGAAACACAAACCCTAAGCTACCCGTAATGGCATCGTTGTTAATATTTACTGTTGTAAAAGGGAGCGAAAATAGCGAAGTGTCAAACTCGGAATCCAACTTAAACAAACTGTACCTTCCGCCTGCTTGAAACAATGTTTTTTCGGTAAGTTGCGATTGAAAAGTTACATACGCTGCATACGACTCCCATGAAGATTGAGGATAGCGTGATGCTGCTTCGTTCACAACATTTGTTTTTATATTCTTATCCGTTCCAAATGAATTCACGTCATTATATACCATTTCTCCCCCATAAAACAGCTTAGACGTTGAACCTAAATTTTTTTCAAAATCAAGATTTGCCGAAAAAGCATTTACTTCCTCTAAACGAGTTCGTTGTGTTGAACTATTAAAATTTCTATCTATACGACTTTCTTCAAAATATTGATGAGCCAAACGCATGGTAACTTGGTTATAAATTCCTGAACTTGCATTATTTGTTATGCTTAAATTGTTCATCGCCCATTCTTGAGGTCCATAATTCCACTCAGCACTTCGAGGTTGTCCATTTTTCAAACGTGTTAATCTATCATAACGAGCATATTCAGAAGTGGTAGAATACATAAAACCATAATTAACATCCCATTTTTTATTAGGTTTAAAACGGATTTTTTGCATAAAACTGGTTTGTTCGTATCCTGTTGGACTTTGCACCAAAGGATCTGGATTTTCTTTTACAACATCAACACTATCAATACGTTCAACATTAAATTTTTGTAGATATACATTTGGCCCTTTTGTTCCCATTCGTAAATCCCCAAAATTGGAATGTGTTATGCTTGAAGTCATCGCCCATTTTTTCCAACCAACATTTACATCAAAATGCCCTGTTTGTTCGCTGTTAGCAGAAGAATAACGAGTTACTGCACTCCCTGTAACCAAAGGTTCTTCGGTTGTAGAAAATTGAGGTTGTATAGTTTTAAAACTCATAACTCCACCTATTGCATCACTTCCGTAGATTACAGAGCCTGGCCCAAATAATACTTCGGTATTTTCAATTGCAAATGGATCGATAGAAATTATATTTTGAATATTTCCTCCTCTAAAAATAGCGGTATTCATCCGCACTCCATCTACTGTAATCAATAATCGATTGGATGAAAACCCTCTAATCATTGGACTTCCTCCACCTCCTTGGCTTTTTTGTATAAATACTTCTCCAGAAGTTCCTAATAAATCGGCTGCTGTTTGTGGATTTTGCAAGGCTACTTCTTTTGCCGAAATGGATGTTATTTTTGCTGGAACTTCATTTTTACTTTGATTCCATCGGGTAGCCGAAACAACGACTTCATCCAATGTTAATCCAGCGTCTTCCATTTCCAACACAAAATTGAGTCCTTGCAACTCTGCAAAGCTTTTCTGAATGGTTTTGTAGCCAATCAATCGGATATCTATTTTTTCAGAAGTTTTAAAATCGCTAATGTCAGCTTGTCCC
>PCUH01000320.1:0-689 GCA_002770955.1 Flavobacteriales bacterium CG18_big_fil_WC_8_21_14_2_50_32_9
CTACAATTTGTGTAGGAGATTCGGTTCAACTCTATGTGAGTGCAAATAATTCAATTACAGCAGTAAATTGGCAAAGTAGTAATGGTAATTTTAACTCTACAACAAGCGATACGGTTATTTTTACGCCAACATCACAAATTACTACTAATTTTTATGTATTTGTAGAAGGAACTTCTCCTTGTGGAACAGTTAAAGATAGTATTTTAATTACAGTAAATGCTCCTGCAACTTTCACACAAAACCCTTTCATTTGTGATGGGCAAACATTTACCTTACCGAAAGGAACAATTGTTAGTGTGGCAGCCACTTATGTTGATACACTTTTTGGAGCAGCTCAATCGGGTTGCGATAGTATTATAACTACTAACTTGACTGTAAATCCGTTGCCTAATGTAACTGCAAATGCCAATCCATCAACTACTATTTGTAACGGAACTCAACTAACCTTAACAGGAGGTGGAGCAAATACATATAGTTGGGATAATGGTGTTACTGATGCTGTTGCCTTCACGCCAACTACAACATTGCTTTATACAGTTACAGGTACAGACAATAATGGTTGTTCTAATACCGATACAATTACTATAAATGTAATAAATTGTGTTAATTTAGTAGCGTCTTTTACCCTTTCAGCAACCCAAATTTGCCAAGGTGAAAGTATTACTTTTAATGATAATAGCATAGGTACA
>PCUH01000320.1:820-1978 GCA_002770955.1 Flavobacteriales bacterium CG18_big_fil_WC_8_21_14_2_50_32_9
GAACTTTTAATATTACCTTACAAGTAACTGATGCTAATGGAAACGATGACACAACAATTGCAATAACCGTAAATCCCATAATTAACACTTCACAGACATTTAATGAATGTCAAGGTTTTTCAATAACTGTGGGAAATAATACGTATATTACGACAGGAAATTATACAGATACACTTCAATCATTATCATCAGGTTGCGACAGTATAGTAAACACAAATCTTTCAATTAACCTGCCTATTCCTGTTATAATTATTGAAAATGATACGACCATTTGCGAAAACGAATTTAATAACGGAATTGTTCTTCATGCTTCTGGTGGCACTAATTTGAGTTGGAGTACAGGTGTAATTAATGTTGATACAATAATTGTTACTCAAAGCGGAATTATAACAGTAACTTCCAACAATAACGGTTGTATTGTTCAAGATAATTTTGAATTATTTTTAGAACGATGTTTGGAGCCAACTATTTATATTCCTAATGTGTTTACTCCAAATGAAGATGGAATGAATGATTTATTTTTGATTAAAGGAACATTTATAAGTGAGTTTGAGGGAACTATTTTTAACCGTTGGGGAAATGAACTTTTTAACTGGAAAAATGTAGAAGAAGGTTGGAATGGCGAATATAAAGGTGAGTTAGTTCCCGATGGTACCTATTTTTACATTATGGATGTTGTTTTTGAAAACAGAGAAAAGAAAAGTTTAACAGGCTCAGTTACCCTATTAAAATAATTTTTTAACACAAGTTGCTTATGTTACCAAAAATTAAAACCGTTCAAGATTTTCAGAAGTTATTGCTGAAAGTTTTTGCTTTGTTGCTCATGTTTTTTTTCTCGTTGGTTGCTTTTTCCCAAACCGCACTGCCTGTTTCTAGAACAACTTGGAGTACAGGAACTCCATTAGGTTGGACAGATAGTGGTACAGGAGTTTATACAACCCTTTTTGCTTGTACAACTAATGATATGGGGCAACTCAACTCAACAGGAGATTTTTATCAAGTTTTTTTTTCAGGAATCCCTAATTTATTATCATTCAAATTGAGAAGTGCGACTATGGATGTGGGTTCATCTTGTTTAGTAGAACAATCACCAGACGGATTAGCTTGGGCTACTTTAGGAACTTATGGATCAGGCAGCACTCCGTTTACAGATTGTGA
>PCUH01000320.1:2001-2144 GCA_002770955.1 Flavobacteriales bacterium CG18_big_fil_WC_8_21_14_2_50_32_9
CAACCACAAGGTATGTAAGATGGACTTATACTAAAAGTGCAGGAAATTGTGGTTTAGATGATGTGAATATTTCAGAGTTAATAGTGTGTTCACCTGCTTTAGAACCTACTGTTAATTCAACTGTAATCACTTTTTCTAATATA
>PCUH01000320.1:2247-2919 GCA_002770955.1 Flavobacteriales bacterium CG18_big_fil_WC_8_21_14_2_50_32_9
AGGCTTTATTATTGCAGGCTTTATTAAAGGTGCTTTTTCAAGTAACTTGTTTCATATTTTAGAAATAGAGAGAATAATACTCAAGATAAAGGAGCACTTCATTTACCCTCGCGATAGGGTACTAAGTAAGTTCATTTTACATAAGTTAACTTAAAAAGCTGGGGAGATCTGGTCTCATAAACTGGATTATGTTCAACTAGGAGTTCGCAAGTCCCAGGTGGATAAAAAGAAAGTTGTTGGGTGAGGCAAGATAAATTCAGTTAAGAACCAGGAGAAAGGAGGGAGTTTACTCCAAAATTTTATAATGGTGGGTAATGCTTTGTGGCTTTGCGTGTAGGAGGACTTTTTTGTACTACTCTTAACGCGAAGAATCAAAGTTCCATATACGCATAAAGCGTCAAACAAAGTACATTACCCTGCCTGACGCAAGGTCGCTGTTATTGGCGACTTGATTCTCTGGCAGAAGTTAAATATTCTATTTTTTTATAGATGTAATAGGTGCTTTCTTCTGTCTGCCCTAAGTAATGAATACAGCAGTAAGTGCAACAAAAATATTAAAGCTTATTTGTGCTGTTTCGCCTCTTGAAATGTGAAAAATACTTGCACCTATCATCAAGGCAATAGTTCCATAAGACGCATAGATTGTCATTTTAGGTCGAATACAAAGTAATG
>PCUH01000027.1:0-639 GCA_002770955.1 Flavobacteriales bacterium CG18_big_fil_WC_8_21_14_2_50_32_9
GTTAGGTTGGTGGTAACTATGCTATCGCAACCTGATGTGGCTGTGAGTGTGTCTATAAAATTTCCTGTGGTGGTGTAATTGTTTGTTCCAACCGTTACCGAAAACCCTTGACACTCGTTAAAATTCTGTACAAAAGAAACCGCAGGGTTCACGGTGAGATTAGTGATAACTATGCTATCGCAACCGTTGGCTGCTGCATTTTGCAATGTATCTATAAAAACTCCTGTGGTGGTTACTATTATTCCACTTGGTAAAGTAAAGGGTTGCCCCTGGCAAATTATTGGGTTTTGATTTGATGATGCACTTGGATTTATGGTTAGTGTGGTGGTTATGATGCTGTCACAACCGTTGGCACCACCGCCAACAATAGTATCATTGTAATTGCCTGCAGTGGTTTGAAATGCTCCGCCTAAGAAGATGCTATTGCCTTGGCAGATGGTGGCGTTGGTGTTGCTGGTAGCTGTTGGATTTACGGTTAAATTGGTAGTAACGATGCTATCGCACCCGTTGGCTGCTCCGCCCAAAAGCGTATCATTGTAATTGCCTGTGGTGGTATAACTGTTTCCGTTTATCACTACACTATCGCCTTGGCAAATAACTGGGTTTTGAGTAAATGTAGCTGTTGGATTTACGGTTAAA
>PCUH01000027.1:682-2800 GCA_002770955.1 Flavobacteriales bacterium CG18_big_fil_WC_8_21_14_2_50_32_9
TATCGCAACCACTTGCTGATACAAGTGTATCAACAAAGTTTCCAGTAGTGTTGTACATATTACTTCCTACGATTACTGAAAATCCTTGACATTCATTAAAATTCTGCACAAAAGATATAGCAGGGTTCACGGTGAGATTAGTGGTAACTATGCTGTCGCAACCGTTGGATGCTCCGCCAACAATAGTATCATTGTAATTGCCTGCGGTGGTTTGAAAGGCTCCGCCTAACAACATACTATCACCTTGGCAGATGATAGCGTTGGCATTGCCTGATACAAAAGTATTGATGGTTAAATTTAAAGTTACCACACTATCGCAACCTGATACTGCTCCGCCAACAAGAGTAAAAGTTGGTGTGTTGGTACTGGTAGTGTAGGTAATACCATCTATCCATGTGAATGAATTACAAACGGTTTGTACATCTGTACCTGTGGCGGTAGTGTTGATGGTTAAGTTTAAAGTTACCACACTATCGCAACCATTCGCTGCTCCACCCACTATGGTAAAAGTTGGGGTAGATGTACTTGCGGAGTAGTTAATTCCATCTATCCAAGTTAAGCTATCACAAGTAACAAGAGAGTCTATATCATTTTGTGAATTACAACTTATACACTCTACAGAAACATCATCAATATAGTAATAAGCAGAAGGTGGAGCACCTATATAAGGGTCGTTAATAACAGCCTGTGTTGATGCCATATTCTTAAAATTTCCAATTATAATGAATTGGTAGGGTTGTGTTGCAACGAAACTTTGGTTTATTTGAGTCCAACCAATTGTATCTGTTAAAATGTTTCCCATGGGGTTATTAACTTGAGGAGTAGGAAAAGATATAACATTAAAATCAGGTGGTGAAGGAAGAGCTGTCGTAAATAAAGCACCTATTCCATCTGCTGCAAAACGTGACTTATCGCTTAGACTTACCCAAAAAGATACTTGATAAGTCTCTCCTGGAATCATAGGTGTACTGAGCATTTGTTGCATATATTCTCTATAGTCTGGATCAGGTGGAAGAGTGCCAA
This sequence comes from Flavobacteriales bacterium CG18_big_fil_WC_8_21_14_2_50_32_9, assembly GCA_002770955.1. Taxonomy (GTDB): domain Bacteria; phylum Bacteroidota; class Bacteroidia; order Flavobacteriales_E; family Vicingaceae; genus BRH-c54. The sequence goes on from PCUH01000027.1 coordinate 1,706, forward strand.
AGGCACTTAGCCCCATATAAGTTATTACTCCTGCATACCCACTTCCTGAATAAGCAAATTGGTATCCCATATTATTAGTTGGCACACTTACCAAAGATCCTGCACACATATTAAAATAATCAGGTGTGGCAGTCAATCCAGCTAAAGGTATTATTCTATCCCAAGGTACAGCCAATGTAATTTGAGTCATGTTGCTAGGACAACTTGACATGGATTCAAAGTTACCATTTTGAACTAAGTTAGTACATTGAGAAAATACCCCATGAGTTGTAATTAAACTTAAAATTAAAGATATGATTTTTTTCATATGTGTTTTTTATTTTGTTAAATCGGTCATCCTGAGTACTCGGGATAGAATATTCATCGTTGTTGGTGAACATTTTGCTCATGGCTTATTTCATATTATAACCTTTTTTCACTTATCTAAGTAATGTTAGTGTACCATTTTCAACTTGTCTTTTATCATTATTTTTATAGTTCAAGATATAAAAATAAGTACCATCAGATACTTCACTTCCTGAATTTGTTCGTCCATCCCATCCTTGACTTATGTCAGATGTTTCAAAAAGTTTTAATCCCCATCGGTTGTAAATTTCTAAATTGATAATTTTTAATCCTTTTAAATGGATTAAAAATTCGTCATTCTGTCCATCTCCATTTGGGGTAAATACATTAGGTATGAAAATAAAAAAATCACACTCTATTTCTAAATCCAATACATTTATGGTATCTGAATTTACACAACCTGATGCGTCATTGATTGTTAAATTATAAGTTCCTACTGGTAAATTACTAATTACGGAATCGTTATCTCCAGTATTCCAATTATAAGTTACTGGAGGATTGGTTGTCGTTACCAAGGCTGTGATACTTCCAGTATTTCCCCCACAATTGTCATCGACTTTAATGAGGGTAAGTGTGGGTGGTGGATTTATGGTTAAGTCAGTGATTACTGTATCACAACCATTCATCACATCTGTATAAATACCTGAGGTAGTGTAGGTATTTGTTCCTACGGTTACAGAAAACCCTTGACATTCATTAAATGCTTGGTTAGTTACTATTGGTGTGGTTATAGTTAGGTTGGTGGTAACT
>PCUH01000027.1:2831-10031 GCA_002770955.1 Flavobacteriales bacterium CG18_big_fil_WC_8_21_14_2_50_32_9
TTCATTGAAATTCTGCACAATAGATATAGCAGGGTTCACGGTGAGATTAGTGGTAACTATGCTGTCGCAACCGTTGGCTGTGGTGAGTGTGTCTATAAAGTTTCCTATAGTGGTGTAAACATTTCCGTTTATAATTATGCTGTCTCCTTGGCAAATAACTGGGTTTTGAGTAAAAGTGGCTGTTGGTAGTATTGTTATTTGTTTAGTAATCGTATCATTTTGACACCTAAATACTATCATTTGAATGGTATAAGTTCCAGGAGAGGTAAAAATATGTGTAGGATTATTAGTATTAGCAAAATTGTTGCTTCCGGACGCTGGGTTTCCAAAATTCCAAATAATGGAATCAGAAGGGAATTGTACATCAAAATTAGCATTAAAGGATGTTGGACTAGAAAAACACGTGTCCGTATAAGTAAAATCACTAGCAAGAGGTATTGAGGAAAAACCTGAAAAATAACCAGCATATCCAGCAGGAGAAGCATTACCTAAAACTGAAACGGTAACCCCTGAAGTTGAAGTAATTTTTACATTACCTGTAAATGTAGTCGTTTTATAAGTTTGCATATTTGTACCTAACACTGGCTCAGGGTTTGATTGCGGAACTCCATTTACTTGAACAGTAGCACCCAGTTCTGTAATTATTAATAATATTGTAGAATAAGCTGTATTTCCAATCGAATCAATAAAAGGAATTTCATCAATGCTATCAGGTAAAAAACAATTAAAAGGAGGAATTAACACCAGTCCACCATCATTGTTACTAGGTCCATTAGTAGCCGCCAATGCTTGATACATATAAACAGGCTGAGATGTTCTTACAAACATATTGTGATGATTAATTCCTTGATAATTAATGTTAGGTATTAAAAAATAATCTCCTGCATTAATTATAGAGATAGGCGTGGATGAGCCATTTACAAATATTTTGGTGCTGTCTTTGTGTGCTATAATAATAGGTCTCTCCACAACGGTGTTCCCATTGCCTTCTACCAAAATATACTCTTTACCTAACCTTTCGACAGGTATTGATAAATCTATACCAATGTCTTGGTTGTTAGTATTTGTGGGATGAATAGTACCATTCATATTTCCATTATTCAATGCAATAGGCTTATTAGCTTGAATTAAACCACCTATAAATCCATCTAAATTTGCAGTAGGACTTCCGACCATTGTCCTTCCAGATATAATATAGGTGTTCCCTTTGTTAAGTTGAATGGTTATGGGAAAAACAGGACTTATATTAGGAACACCTGAAAATAAAACACCTGGATTAATATCGCTTATTGTAATTGTTGTTGAGTCTTCTGTTGCCATTATCCCAGCAACAAAATTTCTAGGATTTCCTGCATTTGAGCCGAGTACAAATTGAGGAAATCCTCCGAGTCTAAATTCTAATCCTAACGCATTAAATCCTTTTGCTGTTGCCCAATCAGCTTGAAAAACACCTCCTCCTTTTACTCTTAGATTAGCAAAAAATGGTTGAGAAGCCCTTAGTTTAATTCCTTTATTTTTTAATACTAAGTTTAGCGAGTCTCTCCTAACAAATAAAGGAGAACCTGATGTTTGACCATTCCCAACAAAATATACAAATGGGTTATTTTTACTAATTGAAGGGGTAGCTAATATTGCCCCACTTCCATCTTTAATAGTAACGATAAAAGGAGTGGTAATAGGGGTTGATAAATAAATATAATGGTCATCAATTGGGGGACTACCAAAAGTAACAGGCTCTTCAGCGTGTAGTGGAGGAATTAAATGAATGGTATCCAATTGAGCAGCACAGTTAAAAGTTAAAAGTAGAAAGTAGAAAGTTAATATAACAGTTGAAAGTAGAAAGTTTATCAAGTTAAAAGTTTTCATTTTTTTAGTTTTTAATTATTTTTTTTACAACAGTTGTTTGATTGGTTTGTATGTTTAAAAAATAAATTCCTTTTGGCAACTCATTGTTCATTTTCAGTTGTATTCGATTTTCTTGTGTGATGAATGTTGTGTATATTTCTTTTCCTAAATTATCGGTAAGTTGTATAACTATTTCATTGGTTAGTTTGTCGTTCCAACTAATAAAAAATTCTCCTGTTGTAGGGTTGGGATATACTTCCAAGTAATCTAAAGACGTATTTTTTTCAATATAAACTGCTTTCACATCAAAATATTCGTAATTTCCATTAAAATCAGTTTGTTTAAGGCGGTAGTATAACACAGTAGAAAGTGAAAAGTTAAAAGTAGAAAGTTGGTCAAGGAATTCGTAATTTAACATTGCGTTGCTGTTTCCTGCTCCTTTTTTTGTTCCTATGGGATCGAAATGAATGGCATCAGTACTCCTTTCTATGGTAAAATAATCGTTATTAATTTCTGTTGTTGTAACCCATTCGGTTTGTACAGCTTCATTGTGCAAATAAGCATTAAAACTCAATAAGGTAATTGGCAACGGAATACACGAAATGGTATTAACGGTTATTGAATCTCGTGGTCCAGCTTGGCACGTACTGTCTTGAACATAAAAAGTAGTGGTATCGGTTAAAACAGGGGTAATAAGTGAATTGCCAGTCCCTAAAAATGTACCCCCAGTTACTTCAGAATACCATGAAAGTGAGCTGCCCAAAACAGTAGATGCGGATATAGTATCAGTACTATTTAAGCATGCTGACAATGGAGAAATTACTGATGGAGCCCAAGGAAAAGGAAGTAGCTTCGTAACAAAAGTAGCATTCCCTTCTACGGGGGCAGTTAAATTAAAAACAGCATTAGGATTAAGGTCAAAATCTTGAGTGTTCGAAAATGTTCCAATACCGTACATATTCCCAAAAGCATCTATATCTAAAGGACTTTTAAAAGTTACATTAGGCTTAATGGCATAAATAAAGTTTCCATTAGGATCTAACTGTAATATATAAGGAGTGAAAATACCAGGGGGTAGATTAAACACTCCAATACTAGGGTCAAAATCAGCTGTTCCAACAAAAATGCCTGTTACTAATACACCACAATCACTAACCGAACTGACTCCATCATATACACCATCAATAAGACCAGGAATGACGTGAACCGCTTTTGCCCATAATAAGATCCCTATTGGACTTAGCTTAACTACATATAAACTCAGTGTACTTCCACTTGGTGAAGTTAAATTAAAAATTCCTGCATTAGGATCAAAATCTGCTGTTCCAGTAAAAATCCCAGTAAGGTACATATTGTTAAAAACATCAAAATTGAATGACTTTGCTAATACACGATCAGTGGGTCCAGATCCTCCAAATTCTCTTGCTGCTATAAAATTACCACCATTGTTCAACACCCATAAAAAAGCACGAAGACTTCCCGCCACCCCCATACTAAAAACACCCACACCTGGGTCAAAATCCAGCATTTCACTGAAGTTTCCAACAATAAAAATATTTCCTAATGCATCTAACTGAATATCATTTCCTACACAATTCAATCCAATGGAAGCTGTTAATTGTTTTGCCCACACAAAATTACCATTGGCATCCCATTTTGCAGTATAAATGTTATAAGCTGCGGTAATAGGAAGTGTCAGTAAAAATGTACCTATATTAGGATCGAAATCAAAACTTTGACCACCACCATTTATCGCCCCAGTAAAATAAATATTTCCAACAGCATCAACCGTTAATGAGTTGATAATGTTATCGCTTGTGCCATAAGAACCACCTATACTTTTTGCCCAAAGAAAATTTCCAGCAAGGTCTAGTTTAACAATAAAATAATCCAAAGAACCAGAAGATGTAATATTAAATACTCCAACTCCTGGATTAAAATCAGGAGTACTGTCAAATGTTCCAGCGATATAAATGTTTCCTGCCACATCTAATGCAATGTGTTCGCCCACTTGGGTACCTGTTCCTCCAATTCGTAGTGCCCACACAAAATTTCCGTTGGCATCCAATTTGGAAATAAACACATCTGTTCCTCCTCCTGAAGTTAAATTAAAGACACCGACCCCTGGATCAAAATCAATTCCACCTGCTCCACTTGTAAAAGAACCAGTAGTGTAAACATTTCCTGAAGCATCTCTTGCTAATGCTTTTTTAATAGCGTTATTTATTAATGGAGAATCTCCCCTTCCAAAACTTTTCGCCCAAGACAAAGATTGTGCTTCAAGTGAAAAGCAAAACAACAATAGTAAAAAGAATATAAAAAGTCGCATACGTATTTTTTTAACTATGAAACAAAGTTATAACACCAGTCTGTTTTTACCTAAATTTTAAGATAGACTTTAGATAGACATATTTATTTTTTTATTTTTTTAAGGTGTTGTTTAATAGCTATTTATTAATTTTACATTATTCCTTATTAATCGACATGTCTAAAATTTATCATTATTTAACCTTATCGTTATTTTTTTTGTTAAGTAATTCATTTAGTGTTGCCAGCACAATTAATTTTAATTTTATTAAGGAAGACACCATCACTTCGGCTACTCCACATAATATGGACGTTCTTAAAACGGACTTAGTGAAGGTAATGCATATAAAAGACTCTGAAGCAGAGGCAACCATTAGAAGAAAAATAGGAAAGGCTTTTTTTGAGATGGGAAACATAAGAGAGGCATTAGATTATTTCATTACCTCAAAAATAATTTGTGAGCAACACCATTTTAACTATGAAAAAGCCTTGGTGTATGAAGAACTTGCTAATGTGTATATGTTTATTGCTGAACACCAAAAACAATACGATTTAATCTTAAAGGCAATAAAAATTTATGAACAATTCAATGACAGCATTGCTTTAGCAAGAAGTTACACGAATTTAGCATCGGGCGAAAAATTTAGAAACGCCAAAAATACCCTAGTCTACCTTAATCAAGCAAAAAGTTACAATCAAAATTTTCAAAACAAACAAATAGATGCTTATACCAACATCAATTTTGGAGAGTATTATTTACGACTTAACCAGCCCGACTCGGCATATTATTATTTAAAATTGGCATTGCCTATTACTCAACAATACCATTTAACCGCCAGAGAATGTGAAACATTTGTTAAGTTAGCGAGAGCTATGGAGACCTTGAATAAAGACTCTTCCATTTTTCTTTTTAATGAAGCTTATCGAAAAAGCATATTGTATAAAAATTATTTATGGGCAGGGAGGAGTTTAATTTTTTTAGCCAAAATTGATTTTGAAAATGATAGGAAAATAGATGCTTTCCAAAAAATTCATCAATCCATCGATTATACCAAAGCGTCTAATGATATTATCATGAACCGTTCGGCATATGATTTAATTTCTTATTTTCATTTACAAGAAGGAAACATAGATTCTGCTTTTTATTATGACCAATTGGCAGATAATTTAAAAGATACTATAAAGGTTAAGCAAAACATCGCAGCAATTAAAAACATAGAATGGGGTTATAAATTGAAAGACAAAGAAAATCAAATAAGGCATTTACAAGAAAATAAAGAAACCTTAGAATTGAAACAAAAATCCGAAAACAAAGCCAAAATATGGACATGGATTGCCCTTTTTATTTTGTTAGGATTGGTAATTGTTCTTTTTTTATTTTTTAAAAATAGAATTTCATTGCTTATGAAAGAAAAACAAATTATTAAGTTAAAACAAGAAAAATACAAAGCAGAAATTGAAACAAAAAACAAAGAATTGGTTACACATACGATGCAAATTTATAGCAAATCAAAAACCATTTCGGATTTAAAAAATGGCATAGAAAACTTAAAAAATGAACACATTAAAAATAGCAATCCTAAATTCATAAAAGATATTCAACAACTCAATTTTATGTTGGATAGCAATATTCGGTTAGATGATGAATGGGAAAAACTAAAAATTCGTTTTCAAGAAGTACATCAGGGGTTTTACGATAAGTTAAAAAAGCAATATCCCGATTTATCCCAATATGATCTTAAAATTTGCACCTTTATTTACTTAGGTTTTGATACTAAACAAATCGCTCAAATTTTAAATATTGATTTTCAATCCTTACGTACCCAGCGATACAGGATGAGAAAAAAAATGCAATTAGCAACCCAAGATGATTTATCTGAATATATCATTAAGATAGTTTCAGTATAATTTTATTTACTTCATTGATTATTCCTAATTTCGCTTTTCAAAATTACGATAAAAATACGATGGAATTTAAAAAAACGAGCAAATTAGACCCTAAAGAAAACCTTATTTTTCTTATTACTGAAGAAAAAGAACTTCAAGCGTCCTCTTTTTCAAAAGAAGAGCTTTCTTTTATCAAAAAAGAATTGAAAAACGAGCAAAAACAAGTTGAAATTAATAGACTAAATAGTTATGTTTTTATTCTTTTATGCGATAAAGACAATGATTATAAAGCTGCAGAAAAAATTAGAATTGCAGCCAATAATTTGTTGACTACATTAAACAATAAGAAAATTCCATCTGCTACTGTAGTTGGAGAAACGAACAAAATTACTTCATTTGTTGAGGGTATTGGTTTAAGCAACTATCAATTTTTAAAATATTATTCTGATAAAAAAGAAAATTCATTTAAACAATTAAACTACTTAACAACAAGTAAAACTGATAATATAAAAGAGACTGAAGCCATAGTTGAAGCTACCAATTTTGCGAAAGACTTAGTGAACGAACCGTTGTCTTTTTTAACGGCTACTCAGCTTTCTAAAGAGATAAAAAATTTAGGTAAAACCTATGGGTTTAAAGTGGAAGTATTGAATAAAGCCAAAATTGAAGCCTTAAAAATGGGCGGTTTATTGGCTGTTAATAAAGGAAGTATTGATCCACCAACTTTTTCTATTTTGGAATGGAAGCCAACAAAAGCCAACAATAAAAAGCCTATTGTTTTAGTAGGAAAAGGGGTGGTTTACGATACGGGCGGATTAAGTTTAAAACCAACACCCAACTCTATGGATATGATGAAGTGTGATATGGGTGGAGCTGCTGCTGTTATTGGAGCTATGGTTGCCATTGCTAAAAATAAATTACCTTACCATGTAATTGTGTTAGTTCCCGCTACGGATAACAGACCTGGTGGAAATGCTTATGTTCCGGGTGATGTAATTAAAATGTACAACGGAAAAACGGTAGAAGTATTAAATACAGATGCTGAAGGAAGAATGATTTTAGCAGATGCTTTGAGTTATGCTGATAAATACCAACCAGAATTGGTGATTGATGTTGCTACACTTACAGGTGCTGCTGCTGGAGCTATTGGACATTATGGTG
>PCUH01000027.1:10061-11793 GCA_002770955.1 Flavobacteriales bacterium CG18_big_fil_WC_8_21_14_2_50_32_9
TCATGAACAAATTGAAAGAAAGCGGTAACAATACGTATGAACGTATCGTTGAATTTCCATTTTGGGATGAATATAACGAACAATTAAAATCTTCTATAGCTGACCTTACGAATTTAGGAAATGGTGCAGGAGGAGCAATTACAGCAGGTAAATTTTTAGAGAATTTTACTAACGCTCCTTATATTCATTTGGACATTGCGGGACCAGCTTTTATTAAGAAACAAATTAATTATTTATCTCAAGGTGGTACTGGTGTTGGTGTAAGATTGTTGTATGATTTTGTAAAGAATTATTGAAAGAATCCTCCCCAACCCCTCCTAAGGAGGGGTTTTCCTAGAGGATATAAATAAGTAACCATCTCCCTTCCATCCCGATAACTATCGGGATGGAAGGGTTGGGGCGGGATTAACTAGAACCCAAAACAATGAATTAAAAACTATTATAAAGATGTTAAACTTAGAAAAAATAAAAATAGGCATAAGCATTGGCGATATTAATGGTATTGGTTTAGAAGTTATTATCAAAACTTTTATGGACAACAGGATGTTAGATTTTTGTACGCCTATTGTTTATGGATCCACTAAACTAGCCAATAATTATAGAAAAACATTAGAAGCCACTGATTTTGCCTTTAACAGAATTGCTAGCGTTACCGAAGCTAATCCCAAAAAAGTTAACATGTTAAGTTGTTGGAGTGAAGAAGTGGACTTAAATTTAGGTCAATCTACTACAAATGGCGGAAAATATGCTTTTTTATCACTTGATGCAGCATGTAAGGATTTGTTTGATGGAAAAATAGATGCATTAGTTACAGCGCCAATTAATAAAGAAAATATTCAATCTGATGCTTTTACTTTTGCAGGACACACAGAATATTTAACTGAAAAATTTGAAGGAGAATCATTAATGCTTTTAACAAGTGAAAACTTAAAAGTGGGAATTGCAACAAACCATATCCCTGTTGCTAATATTTCTAATTCTCTTACTTCGGAAGGTATTTTTAATAAAATTAAGATTTTAAATAAGTCATTGATTCAAGATTTTTCTATTTCTAGTCCTAAAATTGCAGTGTTAGGTTTAAACCCTCATGCAGGAGATAATGGTTTGGTAGGTAAAGAGGAGCATCAAGTAATCATTCCAGCTATTAACAATGCCAAAAGTATTGGTATAAATGCTTTTGGACCTTACCCAGCTGATGGATTTTTCGGTTCAGGGAGTTATCAAAAATTTGATGCTGTATTAGCCATGTATCACGATCAAGGGTTGATTCCTTTTAAAACATTATCTTTTGGAGATGGTGTTAATTTTACAGCTGGATTAAATATTATAAGAACTTCACCCGATCATGGAGTTGCTTATGAAATTGCAGGTAAAAATTTAGCCTCAGAAAGTTCTTTTAGAACTGCAGTGTATTTAGCTTGTGATGTGGTAAAAAACAGAAAATTCTCAGAAGAAATTAACAAAGATAAATTAAAGGTAAAGAGACAGTAGTAACACTAAATTTAATTCAATTCTCTTTAGTTTTTAATTTTTTTGTTATTCGCAACATATTTTATTAGTTAAAACATTCATTTACAATAAAATAAATTTGCACTGTTTTTGTTTTGTGATTTAAACAATTGTAAATCAACAAAATACAATTACGTTAGGTTATTAATTTTTTTGGTTTATGATTAAAGTTGTTGCCATGAGGTTAAATTCTAACACCCATCCACAATTTTATATTTCATAG
>PCUH01000027.1:11853-18821 GCA_002770955.1 Flavobacteriales bacterium CG18_big_fil_WC_8_21_14_2_50_32_9
TTAATGTCATCGAGTCTGGAAATTTTATCTGCAACTTCTTTTTCTCTTTTTATATAACCTTCGTACTTCATTAAAATTTCTGCACTTTCTAATATGTCTTCTGTATATAAATTAGTTTCATCTAAAAGTTTTGTATTGCATAAACTCAATTCTTTTATAGCAATATTTGGTCTTGTTATAACAGAAATGGCTTTTACTTTTTGCTTCAAAGGAGAAGAATTTTGTTGTTCTAAATAGGTATTCACTTCTTTTGGTAAGATAGAAACATCTTCAAAATGTTTGATAATTTTTTCAATGTTTTGTTTCTTTTCCACTACTTTTTTCATTCTTAATTCAGAAGCTAAACCTAAATCAAAACCTTTTTCAGTCAGACGAATATCTGCATTATCTTGTCTTAAAAGAATTCTATATTCAGCTCTTGACGTAAACATTCTATATGGTTCTGTAGTTCCTTTATTAATTAAATCATCAATAAGAACACCTATATAAGCTTCGTCTCTATGTAAAACAAAAGCTTCTTTTTCATTTGTTTTCAAATGAGCATTTATGCCAGCCATCAATCCTTGTCCAGCAGCTTCTTCGTAACCTGTTGTACCGTTTATTTGTCCAGCGAAATATAAGTTATCGATTAATTTTGTTTCAAGTGTATTTTTCAATTGCGTAGGTTGAAAAAAATCATATTCTATCGCATAACCGGGTCGAAACATCAACGCATTTTCAAAACCAGGAATTAATCGCATGGCTTTGTATTGAACGTCTTCTGGTAATGATGTAGAAAAACCATTTAAATAAATTTCTACTGTATTCCAACCTTCAGGTTCAACAAAAAGTTGATGTCTATCACGTTCTGAAAATCGAACTATTTTATCTTCAATGGAGGGGCAATATCTTGGTCCCAATCCTTGAATTCTTCCTGAAAACATTGGAGATTTTTCAAAACCTGTTTGTAAAACTTCGTGTACGTTGTTGTTTGTATAGGTTATATAACAACTTTTTTGTTTAGTAAGTTTAGCTGACGAAGATAAAAATGAAAATTTAGAAGGATTTTCATCGCCAGGTTGTTCTTCCATTTTAGCGAAATCTAATGTCCGTCCATCTACTCTTGGCGGTGTTCCCGTCTTCATTCTTCCAGAATCGAAACCTAGACTTACTAATTGTTCTGTTATTCCTGTAGAAGGTCTTGCCCCAGCTCTTCCTCCTCCAAACTGTTTTTCTCCTATATGAATTATACCATTTAAGAAAGTTCCATTGGTTAGTATTACTGATTTAGATTTAAATTCAACACCTATTTGAGTTTTAACACCAACACATTTATTATTTTCTGTAATAAGTTCTACAACCATATCTTGCCAAAAGAACAAGTTTTTTGTATTTTCTAACATCAATCGCCATTCTTTAGAAAATAACATTCTGTCATTTTGTGTTCTTGGACTCCACATGGCAGGTCCTTTTGAGCGGTTTAGCATTTTAAACTGTATTGCACTTTTGTCGCTTACAATTCCTGAATAGCCACCCATTGCGTCAATTTCTCTCACTATTTGTCCTTTTGCAACACCTCCCATAGCTGGATTGCACGACATTTGAGCAATGGTATCCATATTCATAGTAATAAGCAAGGTTTTAGAACCCAAATTTGCAGCAGCTGCTGCGGCTTCACAGCCTGCATGCCCAGCACCAACAACAATTACGTCATATTCGTTCGTCATAGTTTTTAAACTGATTGTTTCACGTGAAACATTAATGTGTTGAAAGTTTGAAAAGGTACTTCACTTTCAACTAAGAAAGCAAAGTTAGGTAAAAATCTTCCTTAGCCCGCATTGTTTCTTTTTCTTTTGGTGTTTTATCTTTATAGCCTAACAAATGTAATACACCATGAATTAAAACTCTATTTAATTCAATATCAGTTGATTGATTGAATTTTAGTGCGTTTTCCTTTATTCTATCAATGCTGATGAAAATATCGCCACTAATTTGTTTTTTTTCTGAATAATCAAAAGTAATGATATCTGTAAGTGTATCATGTTTTAAATATTCAAGATTGATTTTATGGAGATACGTATCGGAACAAAAAATATAGTTCAAATCACCTACTATTCCTCTTTCTAGAGCAATGCTTTTTTCTATCCAACTTTTTATTTTTTTGATATTTTTTAGACGGAAGGAAATGTCTTCTTGATGAAATATAATCGAACTCACAATAAATTAGCTATAAGATAAACAAAAAGTAAGTTTAATAATGCGACCATTTTCTTCAAAAACAATCTTATCTGCCAAGTTTCGCATTAAAAAAATACCTCTTCCACTTGTTTTATTCAGATTTTCTGGAAGTGTAGGGTCAGGTACTTTTTCATAATCGAACCCATTTCCTTCATCTTTTATTGTAAAAAGAACTTCATCATCTAAAGTTTCTAACTCCAGATGAACTAATTTATTCTTGTCATTACCATTTCCATGCGTAATAGCATTATTAACAGCTTCAGTTAAAGCGATTAACATATTTCCATAACAATCTTGATTAATTGTTTTGTATTCACAAAGACCCTCAATAAGTTGTTCTATTTTGGAAATACTTTCTAAGTTAGATGGAAGTTCAAATTTTTGAATTGTAGCATCGGGCATCATTTCTATAGTTGTTTAGTTTTGTTATAGTCTGATGTTTATACTTATTATTTAAAAAAAAGGTTACTTTTTTATGTAAAATTATTGATTTATTTCTTGAAAATATTGAGTTACCTTATTTTTATAGAACTGAGTAAGATTTGGAGGTGTTGTTTTTAGTAATTCCACTTCTTGTTCTTTTTCTTTATTATAGTTAAAATATTGTGTTGGATTAGATTTTTCTTCCAACTTAGCTTCTTTCGATTCTCTTTTTTCGTCCCACTCCCTTTCTCTTTCAGCTTTTTCAGATTCTAACAAACGTGTTAAAATTTCTTGTTGACGATTGATAGTTTCTTGAGTTATTCTTTTATTTACAATGTCTTGCTCATTTTCTTCCATCAATTTATTCAACCCATTTGTTCCCTGAGCACCTTTGTTTTTGAGCTTTTGTAATTCACTTCTTATTTTTGCTTGCTGGGCAGCCATTTTTGCTAATGATTCGCTCGTTCCTTGTCCGCCAGGCATTCCCATTCCTTCGCCAGGTTTTTGCCCTGGTTTTTTGCCTCCTGGTTTTTGCCCTTCTTTCAACGCTTTTTCCATTTGTTCGAGTTGTTTGCTCAATTGTTCTTGCATTTTTTTAATGTTTCCCATACCACCAGGTCCAGGTTTTGGTTTTCCTCCTCCCCCTGGTTTATCACAAGAGCCTTGACCTTGTTTTTGTGCTTGTTGTTGCATTTGTTGTAAGGCTTCATCAAACAATAAGGCTAAGTTGTTTAAAGAAGTCATAACGTATTGTTGGCGAGCTGCTGCCATAGGGTTCATTCGCTCCGCCATATATGCTATGGTTTTTTCCATATTAGAATTAATAAGGTTAATTTCTTTGTTTACAACAGATTTTAATTGAACTACTCGTTTAGAAAGTGCAAACAAAGAATCTTCTATCATTTTTGCATCGTCTTTTAACTTTTTTTGTTGTTGAGCCATTTTTATATATTCTGGACTTTGACGATTGGTTTTTTTGTAGTTTTCCATTAGCTCCTCTTGTTTAAAAGAAAGGTGAACAAGGTTATCTAAGAGTTGTCTCAACGCATCCATATCTTCGCCTTGCTGCTGAGTTTCTGCTTGTAGTGCACTCATTTTTTGAGCGAGTTCATCCATTTTTTGAGCTGCACTTTTTTGTGATTTAGAAGCTTTGCTGTTTTTTTTGTTTTCTAATTGTTCCGAACTTTCTTTTTGATCTTTTGAAATTTCTTCTTGTGTTTCTTTTGTGTCTTCCATTCCGTTAGGTTTCTGAAGCTCTTCGTCCATTTTTTTCAATGCATCTAGCTCTTTTTTAGTTTCTTCAAATTCCTTATTGAGTTCTTCTTGTTTTTCTTTTAATGATTCGTCATTTTTATCACCTTTTTCAGTTTCTTCTGCTAATTTTTCTTGTTTATCGGCTAGTTCTTCTAGTTTCGATTTAACCTCATCTAATTTTTGTTCAAACTCCATTTGTTTAAACAATTCCAGTGAACGATCCAATTCTTTTTCTAAATCTTTATTGGATAATTCCATTTTTTCCAATTCTTCTTGAAGTAAGTTTTTATCGAGTTTGTCCATTATTTCTTGCAACTTTTCCATCATTTCTTTCATTTCGTCTGTCATCAATTCATCAAAAAGTTTTTGAAGTTGTTCTTGTTTTTGCAACAACTCCTCGTTGTATTGTTTGTATTCATTTTGTTGTTCGTTGTTTTTTTGATTTTCTTGTTCAATTTTTTCTACACGCTCTTGTAATTCTTTTTGTTTCTCGAGCAATTCTTTCATTTTTTGTTTTTCTTCCCAGCCAATTTCTTTTTTTTCTGAGAGTTTTTGCTTTAATTTTTCCAGTTCTTTTTGAATGTCTTTTGCTTCTGCAACGCTTTCGCTAAGTTCTTTTTTGATATTTTTATTACTGCCTTCGGTGGCAGCATTTCTTTCTTTAATGGTTTTTGATTTGAATGTTTTTAATGAAGTTCTGCTCGATTTTGAGCCATTCACACCATCATTATCCCAAACTTCAAAATAATATTCAATTTCATCTCCTGGAAGGATATTTAATTCTTTTACATCCCAAAAATGAAAAAATTCTTCGCTTGTTATTACTTTATTAAACGGAATTTTAACTGTTTTTAGTTCATTTCGTTGAGGCAAACTATCAATAATGGTTTTGATTTTATAGTTGAAACTCAACGATGAAAATCCATAATCATCAGTAATCAAGCCTTTAAAATACATTCGGTTTTCGTTGGTTGAATCTTGTCTTTCGTCAGTTTCTATAGAAGGAAATTTGTCTTTAATTACCTGTAAGTTATAAAAAATAGTGTCTTTGTTTTGTACAAAACTATTTTGAGGAACAAATCCATAATTACTTGAATGGATTGCTTTTAATGAAAAAACAGAAAGTTGGTTGGCTGGTTTTATTGCGTAAGCACTATCTCCCAAAATAAATTGAAGCTTATCAGCATCTTCGGTTGTTATGTTCCATTTTATTTTTGTTCCTTCTGGAACTATCAAATCACCTGTATTAGTAAGTGTTTCAGCAGGTTTTTTTATGTAGTTGGGATAGGTTAATTCAATGGTAAAATTATTGAGTAATGGGTTGGGAAGCATTTTTAGTTCATATTCGGGCGTATAAAACCCAGAGGCATAAATTTTGAAAGGTTCGTTTTGTTGCACATTTTTAAACGTATAGGTAAATGTTCTATTATTGGTTTTGGTAAGCGGTAATTTATTTCCCTCTTTTTGAAGATAAACTTTGCTAGGAAGCTGATTTCCGTTTACGGTTATTTCAAGCGTATAATCGTCATTTTTTAACACCGTTAAAGTTTGGTTGTTTATTTCTATTTTAAATGGTGCAATAGGAGCAATATACGTATTGTGATTGAGCAGTCGTTGGGAACCTTCGGTGAAAATAGAAGGCGAAAAAACACTGATAATTAAGATTAAAAACAAGGGAATTAAAGCATATTTTAAGTATTTTTTATTTTCTTCAAATCGAATGGCATCTGAAAAAGGAACAGGCTTTAGTTGTAAAGATTTTTGATTAATACTTGCCAGTAATAAATGATGGTTTTCATTAGATAAAGAGGCTTTTTCCTCTAATTGCAACACATTAATTAACTTATCTTTTACTTCTTCAAAGTGATTTCCAACTATTTCTGCAGCTTGTTTTCGGTTAATAATTTTACCGAATTGATAGAGTTTTGCAAGCGGAACAATTATAAAATAAACCAACACATAGCTTGAAATAACAAGAAAAGCATAAAACAACAATGTTCTTCCACCTGTGTTAAATTGCATAATGTACTCTAACGAAGTAAAAAAAATAAATGCCAACAACAACAATCCAAAAGCATAAATACTACCTTTCAACAACCTGTTTTTATAATACTTGCGTATAAAGTTATCGAGCTTTCTAATTAATATTTGATAGTTGTTTTCCATAGGGAACTTTCCTAACGTAAAGTTTTATTTTTTGTTATTTAATTTATAAAATTCGGAATTATTCCTTAGAATAGATTCAATTAGTACGCTGTTTTCATAAAGGTAATTTTTTTAAGTTAAAAAAAAGTATATTTTTGACACCAATTATTGTCTGTCCATAAAGTCGAGAATAACAGCCTGTCCCGTTTTTTCGGGAAAGATATCGGATATTATGGACAAACTCTAATTAACGAAATTAAAAAAAATTGAAATTATCTATATTAATACCAGCTTATAATGAAGCCAGAACCATACATCTAATCTTAGATAAGGTAAAAGCTGTTGAATTAATTAATGACATTAAAAAAGAAATTATTATTGTAAATGATTGCTCGTCAGATAATACAGCTGAAGTAATTGAAAACTATATCAAAATTAATCCAGGCATTTCTATTCAATTATTTAACCAATCTATTAACCAAGGAAAAGGTGCCGCCATTCATAAAGCCATTGAATTAGCAACAGGCGGTTATTTAATTGTGCAAGATGCAGACTTAGAGTATGATCCTAGAGAGTTTAATTATTTATTAAGACCTGTTGTAGAAGGTTTTGCAGATGTTGTATATGGTTCTCGTTTTATGGGAGGAAATCCGCACCGTATTCTCTTTTTTTGGCACTCCATAGGAAATAAATTTTTAACAACACTTTCCAATATGTTTTCCAATTTGAATTTAACGGACATGGAAACTTGCTATAAATTGATAAGAAGTGATATAGCCAAAAGTTTGACATTAAAAGAAAAACGCTTTGGTTTTGAACCTGAGCTTACAGCAAAATTGGCAAAAATTCCGAACATTAGAATTTATGAAGTAGGCATATCTTATTATGGCAGAACTTATGAAGAAGGCAAAAAAATTGGCTGGAAAGAC
>PCUH01000027.1:18899-19188 GCA_002770955.1 Flavobacteriales bacterium CG18_big_fil_WC_8_21_14_2_50_32_9
TATAATTTGTAATTTGTAGGAATGAAATTTTTTAACAATCCATATTATGCGATAGTTATTGTTGTTTTCACTGCTATTATCATTGATTTAAGTTTTCAAAATTGGAGTAAAGTTTTTTATTAAGGATATTCGACAAAACATTCATTTTTGCTTATTGTTTTTACCTTTTCTAACTATCTTATTTTAAACACTTGAGTAATGGTATTTCTCTGAACAGTTATAGAAAATACTTTTTGACTTTCAGGAAAATCGTAATCTTGAGGATGCCATCTATAATTAGTAATAAAAT
>PCUH01000027.1:19248-19390 GCA_002770955.1 Flavobacteriales bacterium CG18_big_fil_WC_8_21_14_2_50_32_9
ACTTGTTAAATGTGCCAGGGTAATTTTCTACATGTATATCTATTGTAGGAGATTCATCAATTTTTAAAATATATTCTAATGATTGTTTATAAGAAGTTCCCCAATAATCTAACTCAAAATGTTTGCGAATATATTCAGGATG
>PCUH01000264.1:0-147 GCA_002770955.1 Flavobacteriales bacterium CG18_big_fil_WC_8_21_14_2_50_32_9
GCTGGTGGTATTAGGTAATGTTCCAAGCATAGAGAAAGAAACAATAACAAGGGAGCATGCTCCCTTGTTAAAAGAAAAAAAGAAAGACCTAACAGGTTTTCAAAACCTGTTAGGTCTAATTGGTTATATCCAACTATTTTTATCATT
>PCUH01000264.1:215-9121 GCA_002770955.1 Flavobacteriales bacterium CG18_big_fil_WC_8_21_14_2_50_32_9
ATATTCCTAAGTACTCTTAACTTTTTTGTCACCAAAACTCGCCACAACCGACATTATTTCAGGTCAACAGCTTGTCGCTAAGCCAAATTTTCAGGTTTTCTATGGGTTTTTGTAGTTGGAGTTGAATTTGATGCCCCAATAATAAATTTAAAACAAGTACTATGAACTTTAACAATTATACCATCAAATCGCAAGAAGCGATACAACAAGCCCAGCAAATTGCTACAGGTTTAGGACAACAATCTATTGAAACAGGACATATCCTAAAAGGAATTTTAGAAGTGGACGAGAATGTTGCTCCTTTTATTTTAAGCAAGTTGGGCATTAACACCAATGTATTCAAACAAGCCTTAGATAAAATTGTGGAATCTTATCCAAAAGTTTCGGGAGGCAATCAATATTTATCTCCCAATGCAAACAAAGTGTTACAAAAAGCAACTGCCTATTTAAAAGAATTTAAAGATGAATATGTAACCATAGAACACTTATTATTGGCGTTGTTGGATGCGGGAGACACTGTTGCTCAGTTTATGAAAGACAATGGCATCAAAGAAAAAGAGATGAAAGCAGCCATTCAGGAATTGAGAAAAGGCGAAAAGGTTACTTCTCAAAGTCAGGAAGAGCAGTACAATTCGTTAAATAAATATGCTAAAAACCTTAATGAATTAGCCAAAGAAAATAAACTAGACCCTGTTATTGGTAGAGATGAAGAGATTAGAAGAGTACTTCAAATTTTATCTCGAAGAACTAAGAACAACCCCATTTTAGTTGGAGAGCCAGGCGTTGGTAAAACCGCTATTGCAGAAGGATTGGCTCATCGGATTATTTCGGGTGATGTTCCTGAGAACCTTAAAAACAAGCAAATTTTTGCCTTGGATATGGGAGCATTAATAGCTGGAGCAAAATACAAAGGAGAATTTGAAGAGCGTTTGAAAGCAGTAGTAAAAGAAGTAATTGGTGCTGAAGGAGATATTGTATTGTTTATTGATGAAATCCATACGTTGGTGGGAGCTGGAGGAGGAGAAGGAGCCATGGATGCAGCCAATATTTTAAAACCTGCTTTGGCAAGAGGAGAGTTAAAAGCCATTGGAGCAACTACTTTAAATGAGTACCAAAAATATTTTGAGAAAGACAAAGCGTTGGAAAGACGTTTTCAAAAGGTAATGATAGACGAACCCAATACAGAAGATGCTATTTCTATTTTGAGAGGGATAAAGGAAAAATACGAAAATCACCATAAGGTACAAATTAAAGATGCAGCCATTATTGCTGCTGTAGAGCTTTCTCAACGCTACATTACAGACAGATTTTTACCCGATAAAGCCATTGATTTAATTGATGAGGCAGCTTCAAAATTGCGTATGGAAATTAATTCTAAACCCGAAGTGTTGGATGAAATTGAACGTAAAATTATGCAGTTGGAGATTGAGCGTGAAGCCATTAAAAGAGAAAAAGACGACAAAAAATTGGCTAAAATTCAAGAAGAATTAGCGAATTTGAATGAAGAAAAAAATAGCTTAAATGCCAAATGGATGGCTGAGAAAGAAATTGTAGAAGGTATCCAAAAAGCCAAAGAGGAATTAGAAAATTTAAAATACGAAGCTGAACAAGCAGAAAGAAGTGGCGATTATGGAAAAGTAGCGGAAATACGCTATGGAAAAACCAAAGAAGCAGAGGAAAAGCTAGAAGCATTTAAAGGTCAATTAGCCAACATGCAATCGGGTTCAAAAATGATTAAAGAAGAAGTAGATGTTGAAGAAATTGCAGAAGTAGTTTCCAAATGGACTGGCATTCAGGTAACCAAAATGCTGGAAACAGAACGAGAAAAACTGCTTCGTTTGGAAGATGAATTGCACAAAAGAGTAGTTGGTCAGGAAGAAGCAATTACAGCTGTTGCCGATGCTGTAAGAAGAAGTAGAGCAGGTTTGCAAGATGAAAAAAGACCTATCGGTTCTTTCATTTTTTTAGGAACAACAGGAGTTGGAAAAACAGAGTTGGCAAAAGCATTAAGCGAATTTTTGTTTAATGATGAAAATGCCATGACCAGAATCGATATGAGTGAATACCAAGAGAAACATTCTGTATCTAGGTTAATTGGTGCTCCTCCGGGATATGTGGGTTATGATGAAGGTGGTCAGCTTACCGAAGCAGTTCGCAGAAAACCTTACTCAGTAATTTTGTTAGACGAAATTGAAAAAGCCCATCCCGATGTGTATAATATTTTATTACAGGTGTTGGATGATGGAAGGTTGACTGATAACAAGGGTAGAGTGGTGAATTTTAAAAATACCATTATCATCATGACTTCTAACTTGGGTTCGCACATCATACAAGAAAGTTTTGAAAACATGGGTAAAGTTAATAGAGACAGTGTGATTGAAAAAACAAAACTGGAAGTTTTTGGATTGTTGAAAAAGACTATACGCCCCGAATTACTAAACAGAATTGATGAAACCATCATGTTTACTCCGTTAACACAAGAAAACATACATCAAATTGTTAAAATTCAATTGGATGGTTTAGCTAAATTGGTAGCTAAAAATGATATCATACTTACAGCTACAGATGAGGCGATACAAAAAATTGGTGAACTTGGCTACGACCCTCAATTTGGTGCAAGACCAGTAAAAAGAGTCATTCAGAAAAATGTACTGAACGAACTTTCTAAAGAAATTTTATCAGGAAATGTAACTCCAGCTTCAGAAATAGTGTTGGATGAGTTTGATGGTAAGTTTGTGTTTAGAAATAAAATAGATAAAGCAAAAAGTAAATAAAGGAAAATCAAACCTAACAGGTTTCAAAATCCTGTTAGGTTTTTATGGCTTTTAAGCTTAAATCCAAACTATTGATTTGATGCGTTAAAGCACCAACAGAAATAAAATCAACGCCACATTCGGCATATTTTCTAATGGTTTTTTCGGTAATACCTCCAGAGGCTTCTGTTTTGTAATTACCGTTAATCAATTTTACAGCCTTTCTTAAATCATCAAACGAAAAATTATCGAGCATAATTACATCAACACCTCCAACGGCTAAGATTTGATGAAGTTCATCCAAGTTTCTAGCTTCAATTTCTATTTTTAGATTTTTTTGGGTTGCGTTGAGATAAGCTTGTGTTGTTTTGATGGCATTTTCAATACCACCAGC
Source organism: Flavobacteriales bacterium CG18_big_fil_WC_8_21_14_2_50_32_9 (assembly GCA_002770955.1). GTDB lineage: Bacteria > Bacteroidota > Bacteroidia > Flavobacteriales_E > Vicingaceae > BRH-c54. The sequence continues at coordinate 3,363 of PCUH01000264.1, forward strand.
ATAATCAATATGATTGTCTTTTATCATTATCATATCATACAAACCCATTCTGTGGTTTTCGCCTCCACCAATTTTCACCGCTAATTTTTCAATTGCTCTTAATCCAGGAGTTGTTTTTCGAGTGTCTAAAATTTTGGTGGGCAATCCTTCTAATAAAGAAACATAATAATTTGTTTTAGTAGCAATACCACTCATACGTTGCATAAAGTTGAGTGCTAATCGTTCTGCTTTCAGAATGGATAGCCTAGAACCTTCCACATAAAAAGCGATATCCCCAACCTTAATGGGTGTGCCATCTTCAAGAAGAGCGGTGAATTTAATGGAAGAATCAATGGTGTTAAACACTTTTTTTGCAACGGTCATTCCTGCTAAAATGCCTTCTTCTTTTACTAACAGTTGGGCTTTTCCTTTTGCCTCTGTAGGAATACAAGCCAATGAAGTATGGTCGCCATCACCAATATCTTCAACAATAGCAAGTTCAATTAATTTATCTAGGTTCACAGGTTGGTGTTTCAGGTTCAAGGTTCAATGTTTAAGGTTGTCCTCCACATTGATACATTTAGTTACTCTTCTGATTCAATTCTTAGTTCAAGAATAACAACATTAGTTCCTTTTTCTTGATAGAGAATGTAGGTTCTGAAAACACCATTAGAAGTAGTAAGGTTTCCAATAGAGTATAAAGTATTGTTTTTTGATTCGCCATCATGTACTACTTTAAAATCAGAGGGTTTATGGTTGGCAAAAAATGTTTTTAGTATGATTTCAGCCTGAGCTTTACTAAAAACACCTTCATTTTTAGGTAAGGTTAAATCAACGGTCGCATTAAAAAAGCTAGCAATGGTAACAGCATTACCTGTTTTTAAGGCTTTTGCAATATTGTCATTGATAAGCGGATTTACTAAAGAGGAAAGTGAAAGTGCTACAAGTGTACCTAAAAGTATTTTTTTCATTATAATATTTTTTTTTCTAAATTCATCAAAAATTAAGCCATATATACTGAAACTTTGCAGGTTTTCGGTAGAAAACGTGCTTAGTTACAGTTATACTCGCAACCAAAGTATAAATTATCCAAAAAGCTATTTGGTTGCGGTATAAATTAAAGTATGTTTAATCAAAACATAGAACAAATGTAATAAATTTTTAATTTAGCTCCATGAAGATAAAATTAATTACCATAGGAAAAACAGATGAATCGTATTTAATTGAAGGGATAGAAAAATACCTTAGTCGTTTGAAACATTATGTTTCTTTTGAATTCATCATTATAAATGATGTGAAAGTAGGTAAGAAAAACAATGTTGAACTTCAAAAAGAGCAGGAAACTGCCCAAATTTTATCAAGAATAAATGTAACTGATGTTGTGGTATTGCTTGATGAAAAAGGCAGTGAATATAATTCAGTTGAATTTTCAAGCTTCATACAAAAAAAATTAAATGCTGGAACCGATTTGGTATTTGTTATAGGCGGTCCTTTTGGATTTGCTGAAGTACTTTATCAAAGAGCTACATCAAAAATAGCCTTATCTCAACTTACCTTTTCACATCAAATGGTTCGGTTATTTTTTGTAGAACAACTCTATAGGGCTTTTACTATTTTAAAAGGAGAAAAATATCATCATTTGTGATGACGATTACTATTTATAAATAATCTGAATTTTAAAAGAATAACCGAAGTAAGGTTAATAAACCTATCCTACAGACTAATACCGATTGTGATTTTAAATGTCGCATATACCGATGCTGTTTTGATTTATAAAATAAAGTATCGGTATAACTGGTTCTAAGTAGCTTTGTTACTGCAAACCCACTAATAATCAGTATAAATGTTCCTTAAAATCTACATCGGCATAATACTTTAGGAAATACCATAGTGGCATTAAGAAGTTAAAATGGTATAACAAGCAACAAAATTCCTCCAAAAAAATCACAACAAATAAAATACGCTTTGAAATGTTATTTTAGTAAAATTCAAAATTATATTTTGTGATTTACACCAAATAAAACAGGCTAAAATCGTTACTTTTGCAAAATAAAATTTTTAAATTATGTCAAAAAAAATACAACCAGCAGATAACATTCAAGATTTACAATATTTTGGAGAATTTGGAGGAGTAAATCCTTCTATTACAGACTCTTCTACTTTCACTTTTTTAAAAGCAGGTAAAATGGAAGAAATTTTTGAACACGAAATTGAAGGATGTTATTTATATTCCAGGCATTGGAACCCAATGAACAAATACCTTTCTCAGGCATTGGCTCAACTAGAAGGAACAGAAAGTGCTTCAGTAACAAGCTCAGGAATGGCTGCTATTACCAATGTGATTTTACAACTTTGTAATGCTGGCGATGAAATCATTTCCAGCAGAACCATTTATGGAGGCACCTATGCTTTTATGAAAAACTTTTTACCAAAATTTAACATTAGAACCAATTTTGTTGATACCACCAATATTGAAAATGTAAAAAAAGCCATTACACCCAACACCAAAATAATTTATTGCGAAACCATGAGCAACCCTATGTTAGAAATCTCTAATGTAGCCGCTTTAGCCAAATTGGCAAAAGAACACAACTGCAAATTAGTGGTGGACAATACTTTTTCGCCCATGATCTTCTCTCCTGCCGAAATGGGAGCTGACATTGTGGTTCACAGTATGACTAAATTCATTAACGGCATGAGCGATTGTGTTGCTGGTTGTATTTGCGGAACTAAAGAATTTATTGATTCTCTTTCTGATGTAAACAACGGAGCAAGTATGTTGTTAGGTCCTGTGTTAGATAGTTTTCGAGCTGCTAGCATACTTAAAAATTTAAGAACACTACATATCAGAATGAAGCAACACAGTGCCAATGCTTTGCACATTGCCACTAAATTAGAACAAGATGGCAATAAAATAATTTACCCCGGATTAGCTAAGCACCCACAGCATGAGTTGATGAAAACCATGTATAATGAAGAATTTGGCTTTGGAGGACTGTTTGTGCTAGATATGAAAACCAAAGAAAAGGCCAATATATTAATGGAAGCTATGCAAAATAACAACGTGGGTTATTTGGCAGTAAGTTTAGGTTCGTATAAAACCTTGTTTAGTGCTCCAGGCGGAAGTACTTCATCAGAAATTCCTGAAGAAGAAAGAAAACAAATAGGCTTAACGGAAGGACTAGTAAGAGTTTCTATAGGATTGGATAACAATGCTGAACGTACTTACCAAGTTATCAAAAAATGTTTGGGGAAAGTGGATAAGTAACTAATTTAGAGTCTGTCTATAATGCCCTGCTTTCGCACTAACTGGCTCAACTGTTACTTTTGTTTTAAAAAATAGCATTTTACACTACGTTAAACTTGCGACAGTAGGGGATTTGCACTTAAAATTCTATAGCAAGTCTTAACCCAAAGTAACTACTGGTGTTGCCATCATCATCAGTAATAATATTATACCGAACAGAAACATCAAACTTTGCCCTAAATAGATAACCCATACCAAAACCATAACTTGCATTTGTTTTGGTAACAGTTTTTTCGGGTATGGTTTGTCTTTGAATTACATAATCTTTAGTGGTTATGCTAAGTTTATGTGCTCCAATAATAGGACTTATATATGGACCATTTTCCTTACTTTCTATATAGAACTTAAGACCACCTTGCATTGGCATCATAAAGGCTGAAGCATAGCGTGCTTCTGGAATTAAATAAATATAGCCTAATTGAGCGGTAATCCCAAATTTATCGGTAAAATTATATTCTGCTCCACCTGACAATCCAAAGCCGTAAGAAACATAATGACTAAAGTCGTCAAGAGCAGAAGTAACTTCCGATCCAACAGATGCTTTAAATTGCGATTTACCAATTAATGGAAAGACTGTTACTAATAATAGAATAGTTATTTTTTTAAGTTTTTTCATTCTAATAGCTTAAATTAATTTTCAAACCTAATAATTATTGTTTGTTTTTTGTTACTATTCAGGCATAAATACACAAAAAGTTATTAACTCTCATTATGCTTAATCTGAAGTGATAGCACAAACCTCAGTAATTATCGAGGGCGACTAAGCACTTTAATTCGTTGCTAATACAATTCAACATCCCGACTTCCAAATGATAGTAAGTCGGGATTTTTTTATATATTTTAATAAAAATACGCATGATAAATCATTCCTTTTAAATAAAATTATTTCTTGCTAAAAAATACCATATTGGTAACTTTTTCATATCTTTGTCGTAAAATTTAACCGTTAATGAGAGTTTTTGCAAAAAAGATATTGCGTGAATTTTGGGAAAAACACAATGATGCTGAACAACAACTTAAAACTTGGTATAAAGAAGTATCCAAAGCAAATTGGACAAACCCAACAGATATTAAATCTGAATATACAAAAGCAAGTATTTTAAAAAGCGGTAGAGTTGTATTTAACATCTGCGGTAATAAGTACAGACTCATTGTTGAAATTAACTACGAAAGACAATGGGCTTTTATCAGGTTCATTGGATCTCATAATCAATATGATAAAATTGATGCAGAAAAAATTTAGAAATTATAAAATAAGCCATGAGCAAAACGCTCATCAATAACAGTGAACATTTTGAATAGCGATTCCTCCCGATAACTATCGAGAGACCCATCTAAAAAAAATAAAAAAAATATGAAAATAAAAGTTATTAAAACAGAAGAAGATTACAATCAAGCCTTAAATAGATTTGAAAAAATTTTTCACGCTCCCGTTAACACAAAAGATGGAGACGAAGCGGAGCTATTATCTTTATTAATAGAGAAATATGAGGAAGAACATTATCCAATTGAAGCACCTGACCCAATTGAAGCGATTAAGTTTAGAATGGAACAAATGGAAATGTCAAAAAAGGAATTAGCTCAAATAATAGGATACAAAAGTAGAGTGTCTGAAATTTTTAGCAAAAAAAGAAAGCTTTCTCTTAATATGATTAGAAACTTGCACGATAAATTGAATATACCTTACGAATCTTTGATTGGGAATTATTAAAAACAGTTCACTAAGCTCTTTTGCTAAATCGCCAACGCTTGAGCTTAGCGATTACAGGGGGACTTCCAAATGATAGTAAGTCGGGATTTTTTTATATATTTGGGGTATAATGTAGGATAGATTTTTGAGTTCTACCATGTATAATAAATATATAAGTTGCCACACATTATAAAAAGTATATAATGAAACAAAATTTGATGACATTTTTATTAATATTTGTAATGACGACAAATGCTTTTTCCCAGACAATTGAGGAATTGTATTCACAGCGGAATTATAAAAAACTTATTGAATATTCAAACTCAGAAACATTAACAAAAGAGGAATGCTATTACATTGGTTATGCATATTTTCAATTGGAGGATGACAAAAATGCGATAAAAATGTATGACTTGGCAATAAATATGGGGTTAGACGATGATAACATATATTTGTATAAAGGACTTTCATTACGTTATGATAAACAGTATAACAAAGCAATTGAGAACTTCCGAATTGCCGTACAAAAAAATCCAAAAAGACAAAAAAATTATACTGAATTGGCTAATTCCTTTTATTTAACAAACCAGTATGATTCTGCTTTGCTTTATTTTTATAAAGCTAGGGAGCAAGAATTTGAACTTGGCGACCCTTATTTTAAGATACCAAATATATATCACATTCAAGAAAATTTTGAAAAGGCATTAGAAGAATACCAAATAAGTGCTTCCTTAATTGATAAAAAAGACCCAACTTATATAGACTTGCTTAAAAATATTGGAT
>PCUH01000074.1:0-3724 GCA_002770955.1 Flavobacteriales bacterium CG18_big_fil_WC_8_21_14_2_50_32_9
TTAACTAAATGAATAACATAACTATTGGCTTATTTTTTATACGATTACTGCTCGGAGTAATTTTTTTAATGCAAGGTTTTGTTAAAGTATTTACTTTTGGCGTAGACAATGTATATCAAAAATTCTTTGTTTCTTACACCGAATTTTTACCTGAATTTTTAGTTCAAACAACGGCTTATTTTACCTCTTATGCCGAGTTAATCGGTGGATTTTTTCTTATTATTGGGCTGTTTAGAAATTATGTCTATTATGTTTTTATAGCGGTTTTATTGGTGGTGAGCTTTGGTCACGGAATTGCCCAACCAATATGGGATTTACAACATGTATTTTTTCGGGCAACTCTTTTAGCATTTCTCCTTTTTATGCCTCAAGAAAAAGATAAATGGGCTATTGATCAAATTATTAAAAAAATAAAACAACCATGAAAAATTTTAAATACATTCTCATAATAACTTTTTTAATTGTTGGTTTTAACGTGGTTCAAGCCCAAAAAATGGACAATAAAAAGTTAGAAAAAATATTATTAAAACACACCGATAAACTAGAAGGTAATCCTGGTTATTGGCAGTTTAAATATTTCCAACTTTATCTTATTGTGGTAACTGATGAAACTCATAATCGTATGCGTATTATAACTCCTATTGTCAAAGTGGAAGAACTCGATAGTACTCTGATGGCACAAGCGTTAAAAGCCAACTTTCATTCGGTGTTGGATGCTAAATATGCTATTGCCGATGATATTTTATGGTCGGTTTTTTTACACCCTCTTAAAGAACTCACAGAAGAGCAAATTGAAAGTGCAATTAAACAAGTGTATTCGGCTTCTGTAACTTTCGGAACTAGCTTTAGTGGTGGTGATTTGGTTTTTCCTGTTGCAGAGTAAACTTATTTAATATTCTGAGTATAAGCAAAGATAATTTTTTTTATTTATATTTAAGTATTTGCTTAAATAAGAAAATAATTTGTATCTTTGCTTTGTTATTTAATTCTAAAGTTATTTAAAATGGAAAATAATCAATCGTGTTCACGCATATTTGCTGACAAAGTGCAAATAGACAATTGTAAAGAAACCTTGCAAACCAACTTAAAAGCATTTAGTCAGTTAGGAAATTTGCTAGCATTAGCAGGAAATGAAGTCCGTTTAAAAATTTTGTTTTTATTAGAAGAAGAGAATGAACTTTGCCCATGCGACCTTTCTGATATTTTAGAAATGAGTATCCCAGCCATTTCGCAACACCTCAGAAAACTCAAAGACGGAAACATTATTGAAGCCAGACGCTCAGGGCAAACTATTTTTTATTCTCTAAAACCAGAACAACTCAGCTTACTTCGACCATTTTTTAAACACATTGTTAATCAAACAAAAAAAGAAAGCGTATGAACTCAGACAAAAATTCAAAAAAAGCGGCTGCAACAGGAGTGTTGGCAGCAATTGCAGCTTCCTCATGCTGCATTCCACCAGTAATTGCGGCAATTGCAGGAGTTGGAGGAGCAGCGGGTAGCTTATCATGGATGGAACCACTTCGTCCTTACTTAATTGTATTGGCAGTAGTAGCTATTGGCTATGCGTGGTACAACCATCTTAAACCAAAAACTGCTGATGACTGTGGTTGTGAAACTGATGACAAACCTAAATGGTATCAAACCAAAGGTTTTTTGATTGGTATTACCCTTTTTGCAGCAGTGTCAATTGCTTTTCCATATTATTCAGGGATTTTTTATCCAAATAATGTACAAAAAGTTATTGTAGTAGATCAAGCAAGTTTGCAAAAAATTGAAGTAAAAATTGATGGAATGACCTGCGATGCTTGTCAGAACCACGTTAATAGTGCTATCAACACGTTGCCTGGAATTGTAAATGCTTCCTCCTCTTATGCTGATGGGAATGCCATTGTAGAATTTGACAACACCAAAACTACCGTAGTGGAAATTGAAAAAGCCATTAACTCAACAGGGTATAAAGTTGTTGATACGTATGATAAAACCCCTGCACACGGTGAAAAAGGGCACGTTTGTGGGCCAAATGGTTGTGGAAAATAATAATCGTTAACCATTAAAAATAAAAACCATGAAAAAATTAATGTTATTATCAGGTGCTGTACTACTTGTTTATTTAAGCTCACAAGTTTGCGGATGTGGAAGTTGCTCAACTGCAAATGCACAAACTTCAACTGTTAATCAGCCCATAAGCGAAACCAAAACAGTCAAACTTAAAATCACAGGAATGACTTGTGCAGGTTGCTCTAACCATGTTACACAAACATTGGAAGAAGTAAAAGGCGTTGTAAAAGTAGAATTACAATATCCTGGTGATGTTGCAACTATTGAATATGATGCAGAGAAAACCAGTACCAAAGAATTAATTGCTGCTATTGAGAAAATAAACTACAAAGCAATCGAAATTAAACCTACTAAAAATTAAAACGATGTTAAAAAAATTATTTGGAAAAAATGAGGAAAATCCTCTAAATACTTCCACTATTTCACTAGAAATTGAAGGGATGACTTGTAGTGGCTGTTCAGCCCATATCGAAAAAGATTTAAAAACTAAAAATGGTGTAATCAATTGTTCGATAAATCACGAAACTGGTAAAGGCGAATGTACTTTTGATAATGAAAAATTAAACTCTTCTGCCATCGTTGATGCAGTTAATCAAATAGGGAATTATAAAGTTAAAAATGTAACAGAAATGGGATGTTGCAACATAGACACCAACCACTTTGATTTAATTATTATCGGTGGAGGTTCGGCTGCATTTTCGGCAGCCATCAAAGCCGAGAGTTTGGGTTTAACTACCTTAATGGTAAATGGTGGGTTAGATTTTGGTGGAACTTGCGTAAATGTAGGTTGTGTCCCTTCAAAAAACTTAATTCGTGCCGGAGAAACTGCTTATCATGCTACACATTCTAATTTTGAGAGCATCAAACCTAAAGGTGTGGACATTGATTTTGCTCAACTTATCAAAGACAAGAAAAAGTTGGTTGCTACTCTTCAACAAAAAAAATATTTAGATGTGGTAAGTGATTTTCAACATCTGAAAATGATAAACGGTTGGGCAGAATTTTTAGATGAAAAAACCATTGTGGTTGACGGAAAAGAGGAATTTACTGCCCTAAAATTCCTTATCGCCACAGGAGCTACTACCAATGTTCCAACTATTGAAGGTTTAAATGAAATTGGTTACCTTACCAATGTTTCGCTTTTTGATTTAGAAGAAAAACCAGAGAGTATTACTATTATGGGAGCAGGTTACATCGGACTTGAAATTGCAATGGCATACAACCGTTTAGGCGTAAAAGTACGTATCATTGAGTTTACCGATAGAGTATTGCGAACACAAACGACCGACATTAGCGAAGCCTTAGAAACCCAAATGCGGAAAGAAGGCATTGAAATACTTCCAAATTTCCGAGCGGTTAAATTCGAGAAAAAAGGAAACGACACTATTATTCATTGCAAATGTCCTGATGGGTCTTTTACTCAAATTATAGAAAAAGGAAAAGTAGTTATTGCCACAGGTACAAAACCCAATACACAAAAATTGGGATTGCAAAATATAGGGTTAGAACTTGATAAAACCGGACATATTTTAGTAAACGAAAAAATGGAAACCAATTTACCCAATGTTTATGCTGTTGGTGATGTAACCAATACTCCAGCATTTGTTTATACAGCAGCTTTTGAAGGAAAAATTGCCGTAGAAAATGCTTTTTCGGGAGCAGA
>PCUH01000074.1:3730-4161 GCA_002770955.1 Flavobacteriales bacterium CG18_big_fil_WC_8_21_14_2_50_32_9
AGCCGATTATTCTTCATTACCTTGGGTTGTTTTTACCGACCCACAAGTTGCAGGAGCAGGTTTGGACGAAGTACAAGCAGCAGCTCAAAATATACCGTTTGAAGTTTCTAAAATAGAACTAAAAGACGTGCCAAGAGCCATAGCAGCCAACGACACACGAGGTTTTATAAAGCTCATTCGTAACACCGAAACTGACCAATTAATTGGAGCAAGAATAGTAGCCCCCGAAGGCGGTGAACTCATCCAACAATTAAGCATGGCAATAAAATATGGAATAACTGTAAAAGATTTAGCAGAAAGTTTTTATCCTTATTTAACATTAGGAGAAGGAATAAAATTAGCAGCCATCACTTTTGGAAAAGATGTTTCGAAATTGAGTTGTTGTGCAAGTTAACCCGCTTTATTCATGCAAAAGCGAAGCGAATTGTATG